>DATIGP010000114.1:0-14137 GCA_035454625.1 Nitrospira sp. | reverse complement strand
TGATGGGAGGTCTGCAGTGAATAAATCTGACGCCACAGGTCCAAGTAAATCCACCGCGAACCCAGCAGCAACCGCAGGGACCTCCCTCATCCTTCTCACTGGTGCGAGCGGGTACATTGGCGGCCGTCTCCTGCCGTCTTTGGAAAAACAGGGTTACCGATTGCGATGTCTCGCCAGGCATCCAGAAATCCTTCAGCCGAAGGTCGGTCCGTCGACGGAAGTGGTCGCTGGTGATGTTCTTGATCGACAGAGCCTCGACAACGCCTTGCGCGGGGTCGACGTGGCCTACTACATGGTCCACTCCATGAGTTCGACCGGCTCATTTGAGGAAACGGACCGGCAGGCGGCGCGGAACTTTAGTGAAGCAGCGAAGGCAGCGGGTGTGAAGGGCCTCATCTATGTGGGAGGCTTAGGCAGCGACGAAGAGGAGCTATCCCCACATCTGCGCAGTCGGCACGAGGTTGGAGATATCTTGCGGCAGTCGGGCCTGCCCGTCTGTGAGTTTCGCGCATCGGCCGTGATCGGTTCCGGTAGTGCCTCGTTTGAGCTCGTTCGTGCGCTGGTAGAACGTTTGCCGATCATGCTCACACCGAAATGGGTCAAGGGGAAGGCGCAGCCAATCGCAATCGACGACTTGCTGGACTATCTGATTGAGGCGCTTCAGATTCCCCTCTCCAAATACCGCATCTACGAAGTCGGCGGTGCCGATAAAGTCTCCTACGCGGATATGATGCATGCGTACGGGCGGCAACGTGGACTTAAGCCTCTCATCATCCCAGTGCCAGTCCTCACCCCCTGGCTGTCTGCTCTGTGGCTGGGATTGATCACGCCCCTCTATGCTCGCATCGGCCGAGCGATTATTGAGAGCATCGTCCATGTCACTGTGGTACGGGACAATGCTGCGCTGACAACCTTCTCTGTACGTCCGATGGGAATCGACGAGGCAATTCGCCGGGCCCTGGCCCATGAAGAGACGCATTTCGCCGCCACGCGCTGGTCCGACTCACTCTCTTCTTCCGGCACACAGAAGTCGTGGGGAGGCGTGCGGTTCGGCACGCGCATCGTCGATTCACGGACGTTAACGGTTGAGGCGCCCCCTGACGTTGTCTTCAGATGTATTGAGAGGATCGGCGGTGACCATGGCTGGTATGCGTGCGACTGGTTGTGGCGGATGCGCGGCTTTATCGACCTACTTCAAGGGGGTGCCGGCATGAGACGTGGACGGCCTTCATCAGCAACGCTCCGAGTCGGCGATACGGTCGACTCATTTCGCGTAGAAGCGATTGAGCGGAATCGCCGACTGCGGTTCAAATCCGAGATGAATTTGCCCGGGCGGGCGTGGCTGGAGTTTGAGGTGACGGAGACCGGCTCTTCAACCCAGATACGGCAGACGGCGATCTTTGATCCGGTGGGGCTGAAAGGCCAACTGTACTGGTATTCCCTCTACGTGCCGCACGAACTTGTGTTCAATGGGATGTTGCGGGGAATCGCGCAAGCAGCGTTGCAAGAAATGAAGGACCTCGATATGCGACGAACACCAAATGGGCAGACGGCGATGCCGTACCACCGCTGAACCTGGGGTCACGAGAGAATCGAGACTGCTCCTATAGAGACACCACCTTAGTGAGGGAGGTCTGCATGCATACGGCAAAAATCAATGTGATCGCGCCGCTGGTAGTCGCACTCATACTAGTGAGCATCACGGCGCCTGCGGAAGAGCACTTGATACCAGCGGACATGGCGTATATCGGGCAAGGAGGATCGGTGATGGGTCTCGACCGGGAAGAGCCCGTAGACATGGGCAAAAAGCCCTCGCTTTACGAACGGCGGATGAAGACACCCTGGTCTGCCGAAGCACTGAACGACGAAAGTCCGGCTCATATGGTGTTCTTGGATCCATACCTCATTGATAGGTATGAAGTATCAAACAAAGACTATGGTGAGTTCGTCAAGGCAAAAGGTCACCCGGCCCCGGCCTACTGGGACGATCGCCGTTTAAATAAGCCGCAACAGCCCGTCGTCGGGGTGAATTGGGAGGACGCCAGAGCCTTCTGCGAATATCGCGGCAAACGGCTCCCGACGGAAGCGGAGTGGGAAAAGGCCGCCCGAGGGCCAGATGGCAATCTCTATCCCTGGGGCAACGATTTTGATCCAACGAAAGTAAATTATGGGAAAAAGCACGATGCCACCATGCCCGTCGATTCATATCCAGAAGGAGCCAGCTATTATGGCCTACACCACATGTCCGGCAATGTCTTCGAGTGGGTGTCCGACTGGTATGACCCTCGCTACTATGGACGGCTTGAAACGAGCGTGAATCCTGGCGGTCCGGCTCAACCCTTGTGGATGGGCGGAACCGGGACGTACGTGGATCGTCTGACGGTTGGTGAAAAGCGGGTCATCCGCGGTGGGTCCTGGATCGCCCCGGAGGGCACAGTGAGGGCGACCCACCGGTTCTGGAATCATCCACTCAATAACAGCTACGGCGTGGGTCTGGGATTCCGCTGCGCGAAAACTGCGCCACCGGAAATCGATCAGCGAATCAAAGAAGCCGCCATCTTGACCTACGTCGAAATGGGGAGAGAGCGCTTTACGGAGGCCCGGCAGGCCCTCGCTCAGGGACTGGCCCTTGACCCGACGAATAGGGAGCTCCTGGAGCTTCAACGATTGATTGATCAATCGATGAAGCGACCGTGAAGAAAGGCTTCACGGGCTGTTGTTCATGGTTTGATCGTGATGGAGGCGCACCGATGATACAGAGCAAGATACTTTATCGAGCGATTGTTCTCCTCGCCCTACTCGGGGCCTCTTCCCTCCAGGCTGGTCCCATCGATTCACCCGGACACCCGCATCAGGATAAGGCCCAGCTGGTCCATGAGGCCAATCATGAAGTGGACCAGGCATGGGAGGTCTACCATCGAGCAGCATTGGGGGGAACAGTGGCCTCGCCTGCCCTGCAAGCGGAAATCGAGCAACACCTGCACGAAGCCAGAACCCTCGTGACCCAGGCGCAAGAGGCAGCTGAGCGAGGAGACGAGCGTCAGGTCGATGACCTTGTCAAGCAAGTCAGACTCCATACCACCCAAGCAATCGAGGGTAGCAAGGAGCAGAAGAAATGATGACTGGTTTGTGGCGCAGATCAACTCAGGTCAACCGAACAACGATCGTGGTTGTCACGGTTCTTGCGCTCTTGCAGTCGCTCACCGTGGAAGCCTTGCCGGGAGCAAAAGAAACTGATCCGGTGCCGATGGTCACGATTCCGGCCGGCGCATTTTTGATGGGCAATCCCGAGGGAAAAGGCCGGGATGATGAGAGGCCGCAGCGATCTGTTCACCTCGACGAGTTTGCGATCGATCAAGTCGAAGTCACGAATGAACGCTATATGGCCTTTGTGAAATCCACCGGCCATCGCAACCCGCCGAATCCCTACGGCACAGGGTCCCTCACGTCCATTAATGGGATTGAGCAATTGCCCGTTGTGCAGACGACCTGGTATGACGCCAAGGCCTATTGTAGTTGGGCTAAGAAACGGCTGCCGACGGAAGCAGAATGGGAGAAGGCTGCTCGTGGGACCGACGGTCGCCTCTACCCCTGGGGAAATGAACCGCCCACTGCGAAGCGGGCGAACTTTGATCGGGAGTGGGATGATGAGCATACGTTGCACGCTGTCGGATCGCTTCCCGATGGAGACTCACCCTACGGAGTGAAAGATATGGCCGGGAACGTCAGGGAGTGGGTCTCCGATTGGTACGACGCAGAATACTATCAACATGCACCCAATCGGAATCCACAAGGTCCTGACAAAAAGGGAGTGGTTCGGTCGATTCGTGGTGGGTCCTGGCATAGTCCAGCGTCCGATATCACCACATCGGCGCGCGGTCGCGGTGGGTTCGCCTTGCAGACTCATGGTACAGGCTTTCGTTGCGCCCGTAGTCTCGAGAACGCACCACAGCAATCGCAATAGTTCGTGGAGATTCAGCGATGGATGAGAGCGCCAATCAACCAATGCAGCCGGCCGGTTCCTGTTCATCCAGGTGGCGCCGGAACTCCGCACGGCGCTGCCCACTGAGGCAGGCAGGCCTCTTTGTGAGGAGAGGCCTGTCTCCTTGGTGAAATGTACGCTCTATGGCGGATACGCACCTTCTTGACGGTTGAAAGGAGAAACCAAATGGATATGAGCTTTATCTTTTTAGTCCCGATGGGAATCATGACGGGTGTGCTGGTGCCGGGACTCTTTCAGACCGTTACCGTCGTCGTCTCGCGTCGACGGACCAAGCGGTAGAGAGGGAGATCTGTACTCGAACCGTACTTGTCGGTGTCTTTAGCTGAGGGTTAACCCTATGAATATCATCGTGGCAGGAGGAACTGGATTCATTGGCCAGGCGTTGTGCCGGACGCTGTCCTACGAAGGCCATAGAGTCAGTGTCCTCACGAGAAATCCAAAACGGCCTCTTCACCACGAGGGGAGGAGCGTAAACCAAGTTCTCTGGAATGGGCGAGACACCGGTCCTTGGGAGCAAGCACTAGAAGGCGTCGACGCAGTGATTAACCTCGCTGGTGCGCCAATCGCCGACGCACGCTGGACAGACGCACGCAAGCAACTCCTCACCGACAGTCGTGTGCTCTCCACCCGGTTACTAGTCCGAGCGATGTCTCGTTGGTCCTCTAAACCTACGACGTTTATCAGCGCCTCCGGCATCGGTTATTACGGCGCCAGTGACGATCGCCCTCTGGATGAGGGAGCAGCGCGCGGTCAGGGCTTCTTGGCCGATCTGTGCCTCGCCTGGGAAGCGGAGGCCCAACGGGCTGCGGACTTCGGTGCACGCGTCGTCCTCTTACGCACCGGAATGGTGCTGGAACAAGACGGCGGGGCCTTGCCCAAGATGCTTGTGCCCTTTCGGTTATTTGCAGGAGGTCCGATCATGCCGGGCAGCCAGTGGGTCTCCTGGATTCATCGGAGTGATCATATTGGTCTGATCCAATGGGCTCTCACCACAGCGACTGTTTCCGGCCCGCTCAACGCCGTGGCTCCAGAGCCTGTGACGATGAAGACGTTCTGCGAGGTCCTTGGGCGTGTGATTCATAGGCCATCCTGGCTACCCGTTCCCAGGTTCGCCTTGAACCTGCTCCTCGGTGAGTTGGGCACCCTAATGACCACCGGCCAGCGGGTCATTCCGGCCAAAGCCACAGCGGGCGGCTATCTCTTTCAGTATCCGACGCTGGAATCTGCACTGCGAGCGATAGTGAACAAGCCGCGGGCCACGGAGGCTACGGCATGATCGGCGACCAACCCTCATGCCACAGCCATGTCATCCGAGGAGAACTCGTCTGATGTCGCCCACGAGGAGGGAGGCTCATGAGAGCTTTCGCAATTAATGTTGCGGCAAGATTGATGGTGGGATTTCTACTGGTCTCGGCGCTGTCTTTACTTGGATTGGTAAGTGTTAGGTAATCAATAGGGTACTTAACAGGAGGTGCGTTTATGCGAATCACTGCCTTCCATATTGCGGCAGGATTGATCATGGGCCTTCTCATGACTGGTTCAGCCATGGCCGATCAACACAAGAGCCAGGCTCCTTATGGGCGCGGGGATACGAAACTCTCTACCGGTATCATCGGTATTTCTCTCCAGGTTGGAGCCGAGCGGATCGGCGATCCGGCCATCCTGTATGTCGGCATGGTCCATCCTGAGGGACCGGCCCACCAGGCGGGGCTCGGACATGGGGATGAGGTCGTGAGTGTTGATGGAACACCCGTGAAGGGAAAGCGTTATGAGGAAGTGGTCGGCATGATTCGAGGAGAGGTAGGAACCGCCGTGAAGGTCGGAGTCAAGGGTGAAAACGGCCTCCGTGAGCTGTCCATCACACGTGTGGCAGATGACAAGCTTTCAAGAGGTCCATCGGGATCACATGGTAACCCAGCGCCTTAGCACTTCGTGGAAGGGAGCAGCCTATGCGAGGAATTGTCTGGTTTAGGCGCGATCTTCGATTGCATGACCAACCGGCACTCTCAGCAGCATGCCAAGAATGCGACGAGGTCGTCCCGCTGTTTGTGTTCGATGAGCCGTTGCTGCAATCGCATAAGTTTGGGACAACCTGCGTCAACTTCATGCTCGGGTGCTTAGGGGAACTTGCTTCCTCACTCGCCGATCATGGAGTCCCGCTTCAGTGGTGTCGCGGCGATCAGGTCGAACAAGTGATACAAGCGGCACGTGGATGGAAAGCCGATGTGGTCTATTGGAATCGCGACTATGAGCCACGAGCCATCGAGCGGGACCGACTGGTTCAGCAGCGTTTGGAAAAGGCAGGAGTGGCGGCACGAACATTCAAAGATCATGTTGTGTTTGAGGCGAATGAGGTACGACGCGTCACCGGAGAACCGTTGCAGCGGTACAGCGCCTACCGTGCGCGCTGGTGGACGAAATGGCATGCAACAACCCCAGCCGTTCAGCCAATCCCAACCGCCCTCGCGAGAAAGAAAGCCGCCCCACTGCCCATTTCTCGTCCACTCCCCACAGTCGGTGAGCTGGGGTACGATGCCGTCAAACCCTGGATTGAACCAGGGGAGCGTAACGCTCAGAAGAGGTTGCGCTGGTTCGTGGAAGGACCGATCCATTCCTATGCGCAAGGTAGGAATCTGCCGGCGATTGATGGCAGTTCAAAACTTTCGCCACACTTCCGGTTCGGAACCCTGTCGTCGCGCATGGCCATTCACGCGGCATTGAATTCACTGGCCAAAGGCGGGCGAGTGTCCCGATCTGATGTCCTGACCTGGGTCGACGAGTTGATCTGGCGTGAGTTCTTTCAACAAGTATTGGTTTCCTTCCCACACGTTGCTGAGGGACCATTCCGCAAGGCGGCCGTACCGCCATCCCGTGAGCCTGATCCAGAGCTCAATTCCCTGTTTCAAGCCTGGTGCAAAGGGCAGACCGGCTACCCGATCGTGGATGCGGGAATGAGGCAACTCAATCAAACCGGCTGGATGCACAACCGTGTCCGGATGGTCGTAGCATCGTTCCTGATCAAAGATCTTCGGATCGACTGGCAGAGCGGCGAACGGTATTTCATGCAGCACCTCCTCGATGCTGACGTGGCGGCAAACAATGGCAATTGGCAGTGGTGTGCCTCGACCGGTACGGATGCCATGCGAGGTTATCGGATTTTCAACCCTGCGCTCCAGAGCAAGAAGTTTGACTCTGACGGAGCCTACATTCGTCGCTATGTTCCGGAACTCGCCCATGTATCGGCCAAAAGAATTCATGAGCCGCATCTCATGACCCCAGAAGAGCAGGCACGCGCGGGATGCCGAATCGGGGTTAACTATCCTTCACCGGTTGTGGACCATCAACGTGCCCGTCAGGAATATCTCACCCTCGGGAAGCAGGAGGCAACCAGATGACGACCTCCCCGCTTCGCCTTGGAATCAGTCGCTGTCTTCTCGGAGATGAGGTCCGGTTCGACGGAGGGCACAAGCGCGACCAATTTCTCACTGACGTACTGGGTCGTTACGTCGAATGGGTACCGGTGTGCCCTGAGGTGGAAGCGGGATTGGGCACTCCGCGGGAAGCGATGCGGTTGGTGGGCCATCCGCATCACCCCCGGCTGATGACCATTACGAGCAAGCACGATCACACCCAGGCGATGGAGTCGATGATCGACGTGCGTCTTGATTCACTCCACAAACAGGATCTCTCAGGGTTTGTCTTCAAGAGAGGCTCACCCAGTTGCGGACTCGAACGGGTGCGTGTCTACACCGTGCAGGGGATGCCGAGTCAGAGCGGGGTCGGGATCTTCGCGAAAGCCTTCTCAGAGCAGTTTCCGTTGATTCCTGTCGAGGAGGAAGGGCGACTCTGTGATCCTTCCCTTCGGGAGAACTTCATCGAGCGGGTATTCTGCTATCGCCGGTTTCAGGATCTGGTGCAGAACGGAGTCACAAGACAGGCTCTGATACGCTTCCACACGATTCACAAATATCTGCTCTTAGCTCATAGCCAGCAGCACTACGAAGCGATGGGGCGTCTCGTCGGTCAAGCGGAGCGGTATCGACTCAATGAGTTAACGTTGAAGTACGGCGAGCACTTCATGAAAGCCCTGACGATGAAGGCGACGGTGCGGAAGCATGTCAATGTGCTGCAGCATATTGTGGGCTACTTCAAGAGTCGATTGACCATTCATGAAAAGGCAGAGCTGTTGGACGTGATCGCCGACTATCATCGGGGGCTTACGCCGTTGATCGTCCCTCTCACACTGGTCAAGCATTACGTCCAGATCCTCGACGTCGGGTACATTCGCGATCAGGTCTATCTGAACCCGCATCCGAAGGAGCTTATGTTGCGGAATCATGCGTAGAAAGGAATCGCAATGCCACATGTCGTTGTAGAAGAAGCCGGAGATTTGCAGGGCCTCTATCAGGCGTTCACGCCGATGGTTCACCGAACCGGCAACGAGATTCTCAAAGTACAAGAATTCTATCTGTCACGAAGCGGAAAAGACGCACTGCTGGAGTCCGTGGCGATCGAACAGGGTACTGCGTGCACTTTCTTTGTCCAGCTCAAGTTGCACGAGAAGGCGATCACCGTCCGTCTATTGCCCGCCACAGATCCTGAGAAAACCCCCGCGGTCAAGAAGCTGATGGCCCTGGTCGCGGGGTTCATTCGAAAGGTGTACCGAGGGAGTCGCTATGGAAAGACCAATCTGCAGGAGTATCTCGAGACAACGGTGACTTCAGAGTAAGTGAACACAGACGCAAGTCTCAATAAGAGGAGTGAGGAAATGACGGCGAGCACACGAGGAGTGATTCTGGTCGGTCACGGCGGCATTCCCAAGGGGTGCCCGCAGGAATTAGTCACGAAACTGAAACGGCTGGAAGCGCAGCGGCGTGCGGCGAAGCTTGCTCCTTCGGCGGAGGAACGTGAGCTGGATCACAAGATCCGCCGGTGGCCGAGAACCGCGGAGACGGATCCCTATCAAGCCGGTCTTGAAACAGTAGCGGCGCGCCTTCGGGCTCAACTCGACGGCGCGCTCTTTGCCGTGGCCTACAATGAGTTCTGTGCACCAACGCTGGAGGAATCCGTCGAGGCGTTGATCCGCCAGGGGGCGACTCATATTACCGTGACGACAACGATGTTCACGCCAGGTGGGTCACATTCGGAAGTCGAGATTCCGGAGATCCTTGATCAGTTGCGCCCACAGTATCCTGGAATCGAACTGCGTTACGCCTGGCCGTTCGATCTTCAGCTGGTCGCAAACACCTTGGCGGAGCAGGTGAAGCGATTTTCATGACGACGGCTAGGGCGGTAACCATAGCGCACGCTTGTTTGGAGGCTAAGGCTGTGCAACATCTGACTCGTCTCACAGTGAACCTCGCTGAACAGGGACTATTCCCAGACGTGGTGCTCCGATGGGGGATTCGGCAGTGGCTTGCGCAGCGCCTCCAGGAAATCCGGACGGATGACGATCGAGCAGCAGCACGGCAGGAAATGCAATTTATCGACGAGATGCGCCGTGCGCCCATCGCAGTGGTGCCGGAGAAAGCCAATGATCAGCACTATGAGGTCCCAGTTGAGTTCTTTAGGCAGGTCCTCGGGCCGCATCTGAAATACAGCAGCGCGTTCTGGCCCGCCGCCGTGACGACCCTTGCTCAAGCGGAAGTCGCCGGGTTGCGTGAATCCTGCCTCCATGCTGGCCTGATGAACGGGCAGACGATTTTGGAGCTCGGATGCGGCTGGGGGTCCCTCACGTTGTGGATGGCTGAGCACTACCCCGATAGCCATATCACGGCGGTTTCCAATTCCCGCTCGCAGCGGGCTTACGTCGAGGCCCAGGCTAGAGCACGCAACCTACAGAAGCAGGTTCGGGTGGTGACCTGCGACATGAACACGTTCGAGATCGACCCAGGGCAGTTCGATCGGGTGGTGTCGGTGGAAATGTTCGAACACATGCGTAACTGGCCTGATCTTTTTGCGCGCGTCCGCCGATGGCTGAAACCAGGCGGCCAGTTCTTCATGCACGTGTTCGTGCATCGCTCAACTGCTTACCTATTCGAAGACCGGGGGCCCGCCGACTGGATGAGTCGTCAGTTTTTCACGGGCGGGATGATGCCGAGCGACGGCCTGCCGCTGGCCTGTCAGGACCATCTTGCCTGCGTGGCCCGCTGGCGTTGGGACGGCACGCACTATGAGAAGACGGCCAACGCCTGGCTGGCCAATATGGATGCCGCCCGCGAGACATTGTGGCCCGTGATCGAGGGTGTTTATGGCAAGGCACGGGCGCGAGTCTGGTGGGGACGTTGGCGTCTGTTCTTCATGGCCTGTGCCGAAATGTTCGGCTATGAAGAGGGTCGACAATGGGGGGTCAGCCACTATCTTTTCGAAAAACAGGTAGCGGGTGCGTCATGAAGATGAGCACCACGATGATCGTCAGCAACTTTGTACTGTTTCAGATCGGCTGGTTTGCGTGCGTGTGGAGTGCCGCCCAGCATCAGCCCTGGTTCGGCGTCCTTGTGACAACGGCGGTGATAGTTGCACACGTGCTCCGCGCTCCCATGCCAGCGACGGAGCTCGAACTGGTGCTCCTCTCACTGGGCTTAGGACTCGTCTTCGATAGCCTGTTGGTCTGGCAGGGCTGGCTTCAGTATTCCTCGGGGATCCTGCTCCCGAACGTTGCCCCGTATTGGATCGTGGCGTTGTGGGGGCTCTTCGCAACCCTCTTGAATGTCTCATTGCGTTGGATGAGGGGGCGCTGGGTCCTCGCTATTGTATTTGGAGCCGTCGGAGGCCCTGCGGCCTACTATGGCGGCCTCCGCCTTGGGGCGCTGGATTTCGGCAATATGCCCGCGGGCTTGTTGGCTCTGGCCATCGGCTGGGCGGTGCTGACGCCGTTGCTGCTGGCGTTGTCTTCTCGCTTTGACGGCTATGCCGGGCTGCTGGAGAAGAAGACGTCATGAGTCTAAAGCTCTATGCCTTGGGACTGGTTTCAACCCTGGGTCTGGCGACGCTGACATGGGTGGTCAGCGTTTTCAAGCGCGATGTGAGCATCGTGGACGGCGTGTGGGCCTTGATGCTCCTCGCCGCCGCGACGGTGTACGCAACAGGTGCGGAGCCCTATACGGGACGGGCGATGCTCATCCTGACGCTGGTTGTGCTGTGGGCTGTGCGCCTGTCAGGCCATATCATTCATCGCAACTGGGGTGAGCCCGAGGACCGGCGCTATCGAGACATTCGCCAGAAATACGAACCCAATTTCGCATTAAAGAGTTTTGGCCTCATCTTCTGGTTTCAGGCTGGGCTGGCGTGGATCATCTCCATGCCCCTGTGGCCCGCTCTCACCGTTCCGGTCGACTGGGGGGCAACCGATGTACTGGCGGTGACGGTATGGACCGTCGGCATGATCTTCGAAGGCATCGGGGACTGGCAGCTGTCACGGTTCAAGGCGAACCCGGAGAACCATGGCAAGGTGATGGACCGTGGACTCTGGCGCTACACCAGGCACCCCAACTACTTCGGAGAATGCTTGACTTGGTGGGGCTTCTTCCTCTTTTCGCTGTCGGCCGGAGCTTGGTGGACAGTCGTGGGACCGCTGCTTCTTACCTACCTGCTCTTGAAATTCTCAGGCGTGACCTTGATGGAGCAGACCATCGTCGAGCGGCGACCTGCCTATCGAGAGTACAGCGCCAGGACCAATGCCTTCATTCCCGGTCCGCCGAAACAGGGTACCTATGCCCCCATTTCCAGGAAACAGACGTCATGAAGAGCGCGTATTCCATAACCAGCGGGTTTCGTATCGCCGTAGCCCTCCTCGGATTCCTGATGTGCCTTGGAAGCGGCTCTCAACAGGCATGGAGTGCCAACTCGCAGACATATGACTTCAAGGTCTTTCTCGGCCAGGATGAAATCGGGCGCCAGCGTTTTGACGTTTCTACGGAAGGCGAGCGGACCCAGGTCCGGGTAGACGCTCAATTCACAGTCAAGTTCCTGTACATCACCGTCTACACCTATCGGCATACCAATGTCGAAACATGGGAGGGGCCGTGCCTGCGCGAGATTCGCGCGGAGACGGATGATAACGGCGAGTCTTTTTTCGTGAACGGCATCTTTCGCAACGGACAGATGCACGTGCAGACACAGTCCGGGAACTGGGTCGGTGAAGGATGCATCAAGACTTTTGCCTATTGGAACTCTGAGTGGATCAAGGGCGAGCGATTGTTGAATTCGCAGACCGGCGAACATCAGCCTGCGTCCCTGCTTGAGGTGGGCGAAGAGACGATCCCCGTGCAGGGAGCCCCGACTCGAACAACACACCGTCGCATTGTCACGGACAAGTTCACGATCGATCTCTGGTACACCTTGAACGGCCGATGGGTCGCGCTCCACTCCACCACGAAGAAGGGCTATACCCTTCGCTATACGCTCCAGTGAGGACACCATGTCATCTGTGATGCCGTCCCTCTTCATGCCCGTTGTGCTGCTCACGCTCGCGGCCTGCGGCAGCCCACTACCCATTCGAACCGCGACAGCCGTGGACCTGCAGCGTTTCATGGGAGACTGGTACGTCATTGCCAACATCCCCACGTGGATCGAAAGGGACGCTCACAATGCCGTGGAATCTTATCGCCTGGCACAGGACGGGACCGTGGCCACGACGTTCAGGTTCCGCCGGGGCAGCTTCGAAGGCGAACTCAAAACGTACCATCCGACGGGCTACATTCTTGACCGGGAAACAAACGCTGTCTGGGGTATGCAGTTCCTCTGGCCCATCAAAGCCGACTATCGCATCGTCTTTGTGGATGCGTCGTACAGTCAGACGGTCATCGGAAGAACTGCACGTGATTACGTCTGGCTGATGGCGCGCTCACCGCAAGTCTCCGAGGTTGAGTACCAGCGATTTCTCACGCTCATCGCCGAGGAAGGCTACGATGTTTCCAAAGTCCGCAAGGTCCCGCAACGGTGGAAATAATGACAGCACCGTCTTGCCGGCCCATCCGGCTCGGTCAAACCGGGAATGGCGCGAGGAGTCAGTGAGGGCATCATGAGAATCGCCATCGTCGGCACAGGCATCTCCGGCATGGTCGCCGCGTATCTTCTGCACCAAGATCATGAGGTTACCGTGTTTGAAGCCGCTGACTATATCGGCGGGCATACCAATACAATCGAAGTCAGAATGGAAGGGCAGACCTACGCGGTCGATACCGGGTTCATCGTGTTTAACGAGTGGACCTATCCGAACTTCATTGCCTTGCTTCAGAAACTCGGCGTGGCATCGCAGCCGAGCGATATGAGTTTCGGCGTGACCTGTGAGCAGACAGGTCTGGAGTATAACGGGACGTCACTCAACACCCTTTTTGCTCAACGCAGGAACCTGTTCCGCCCCTCGTTCTACAGAATGATACGAGACATCCTGCGATTCAATCGGGAGTCGCTGTCATTGCTGAACCAGCCTGAGCCAGGTCCGTCACTGGGTCTGTACCTCGACGCTGAGCACTACTCGCGAGAGTTTATCGATCACTACATCATCCCGATGGGAGCTGCCATTTGGTCAGCCAGCCACGAGACCATGATGAGATTTCCAGCCAGGTATCTCGTCCAGTTTTTCAAAAACCACGGCATGCTTTCGGTCGATGAGCGGCCGACCTGGCGGGTCATCAAAGGCGGGTCGCAGCGGTATGCCGAGAAACTCGTCGCGCCGTTCCTTGATCGGATTCACCTCAAGTCCCCTGTTGAGTCGATGGGTCGGTTCCCGGATTATGTGGAAATCCGCGCCAAGATGGGAGGGCAAGATTACCGCTCCCTGCGGTTCGACCATGTGATCATCGCCACGCACAGCGATCAGGCGCTCTCCATGCTTGCCGATCCCACGCCGGCGGAAAAAGAAGTGCTGGGGAACATTCACTATCAAGCGAACGAGGCGGTGTTACACACCGACACGTCGTTACTGCCCCAACGGAGACTCGCCTGGGCCGCATGGAATTATCATCTGCTCGGCACCAAGCCTGATCGTGCGGTCCTGACCTACCACATGAACAAGCTGCAGAGCCTGACCGCACCCTGTGAGTTCTGTGTGACGCTCAATCAGACGCAAGCTATTAATCCAGCCAAGATCCTGCATCGCATCACCTATCATCATCCTGTGTACTCACCGGA
>DATIGP010000113.1:0-7007 GCA_035454625.1 Nitrospira sp. | reverse complement strand
CTGTTGCGACTCCCGGCCCGGCAGTCAGCGAACCAGACATCACGGCGCTTGGATCGGATTTGGTTGCCGAAATGGTCACGCTGGTGACGCCGGTTGCCACGTTGACAGTGTAGTCCAACGTGCTCGATGCAAAGGCAGGATTCAAAGGACCTGGGGTCACGCTCAAAGCCGACAGGTCATTGTCGCTCGATAAAAGCCTCGTCACCGTGACGGTATAGGTCGTCTCCGTTCCGTTTTGTGCTTCCAGCAGGATGGTGACAATTGTTGTCGATCCCGGTGCTCCAAGTGGCACGGAGCGCCCCTGTCCCGCAGCGGTTAAGGTCCCGTTGATCGTCATGATGGTCGTATTGTCTTTGGGAACGGCGGTTACGGTGACGCTGTTCGCGGATGTCGGCGCGTTGACCGCATAATTTGTGGTATTGGCAAAAAACCCCGGTTGGAGCGTTCCGGGAGTGACGGTCAAGCTGGAGAGGGGGACTGCTACGTCTTCCGAAACAGACGCGCTGTCCGAGCATCCGTTGGCACTCAAACCGATTGCGAGCGTGATAAGGAGTGCGATGAACCGTTGTCCTGAGCAGATAATATTTTTTGTCATGTAGGGCCGATCACTTTCGCTTGAGGCTAGGCGTACAGACCGTTCATCCTTATGAACCCTAACAGTAGTTGCCGATACTACGAGAGGGGTCCCGATCGGTCTATCCCTACTTGTGTAAGGGCGAGCAGATGGTTGAAGGCATGACCCCCTGTCCGGGTGGGATCGGGCTCTAGTTGAACTTGGTGGGATCCAGTATGTGCTGGTAGCAGGATCTATGCTGCAAAATATTATTACGCCTGTGACTCATCATTGCTTGGCAAGGCTAGTCAGATTAATCGTCGTCTTCGTCATCATCGTCATCTCCATTATCATCTCCGCCGTTCCCGTTATTTCCGTTATTCCCATTGCCGCCGTTGTTGCCGTTACCCCCGTTGTTTCCATTACCTCCATTGTTTCCATTTCCGCCGTTATTACCGTTCCCCCCGTTGTTTCCGCTTCCTCCGCCATCACCACTGCCTCCACTGGACGCGCGGTTGACGATGATGGTGTAGGTCTTGGCATTTCCATTCGGCGGATTGACGCGAATGGAAACGTTCGTGCTTGATCCCTCGGCTCCAAGAGAGATTTCACGCGCCTCACCTGAGCCGGCTCCCTGTCCATCGATCGTCATGCCGGCATTCGAGTCTTGCTGCGTTGCGGCGACCGAGACGCTCGTCACATTCGCGGCGACATTCGCCCTATAATTTGTTGTGCTCGGGCTAAATGCGGGCGTCAAGGAGCCTGATGATATGGTCAAAGCAGAGAGGTTGTTGTTACCCGCTTGTGCGGCTCGCTCGACGGTGATCCTGTAGGTTCTGGTACTTTGGTTTGGAGCGGTGACGGTCATCGATATGACTCGACTCGTTCCCGGCCCGCCCAGCGAAATGGTCGCTTGGCCGGTTGCTGTGCCGGCTGCGGCGGTCACGTCGCCGGACATCACGGCATTCGGATCGGACTTAGTAGCCGCCACCGTCACGCTGCCGACGCTTTCGGCTACATCGACGGTATAGGCGCGTCTATTCGGCCTGAATGAAGGCGCTAAGGAACCAGGTGATATGGTCAAGGCTGAGAGGTTATTGTTGCCTGCTTCCGCCTGTCGCTCGACGGTGAGGATGTAGGTCTTCTGACTGCCGTTCGCAGCGGTCACCACGATCGGAATGATGGTATTCGAGCCCCCACCATTCAGCGTCACGGTTCGGCTCTGTCCTGTGCCAGTGGCCTGCCCATTCACAGTCATGTTGGCCGCAGAATCTTGCAACCTTGGCGTGACCGTGACGTTCGGCACGCCCTCGGCCACCTCCACCGTATAGTTCGTTCTGTTTGCGCTGAAGGCCGGATCCAGGGAGCCCGGTGACACGGCCAAACCGGAAAGATTACTGTTCCCGCCAAGAGCGGCACGATTGATACCGATCGTATAGGTCTTCTGGAGGCCGTTCTGAGAGGTCACGATAATAAAAATCGGGGTACTTGAGCCGGCTGTGCCCAAGGGAATGGTTCGAGCCTGGCCGGAGGGAGTAGGTTGTCCGTTGACAGTGATACTTGCCGCAGCCTCTTGCGCACGTGGTGTAACGGTGACCTCCGTCGCGCCGCTTGCCACATTCGCAGTATAGTTGATTCTGTTCGCGCTAAAGCTCGGGTTCAAGGTCCCCGGCGAGACAGTCAAGCTCTGCAAGTTGCTGTTGCTGGAGACTCCGCGACTCACCGTCACGAGGTATGGTTTGGGGCTTCCGTTCTGGGCCGTCACGATAATCGTGATATTCGTAGTTTGGCCCGGAGGACCCAGGGGGACGGTTTGAGCCTGCCCGGAGCCGGTGGGTTGCCCGTTCACCGTCATCGTGGCGGCCGGATCCGACGGCGTGGGGGTCACCGCGATACTGCCCATATTGTTGGCCACATCGACCGTATAGCTCAATGTGTTTGCGTTGAAATCGGGGTCCAGAGTCCCTTGCGAGACAGTCAATGCCGCCAGCGAATTGTTTCCTGCTGGACCCGCTCTTTTGAGAAGGACGGAGTAGGTTTTCGAACTATTGGGCGGGTCTGAGACGACGATATTCACGAGCTTCGTCGACTCCGCCGGCACTGGAGGGCCTAAGTCGATGACCCTACTCGTCGTCGTCTGGCCATCGATGCTTACGCTGTCGCCACCGACGGCCGGTTGAGCGGTGATTGTTACACTGGTGATGTTGTTGGAAAGATCAACGGTATAGTTTGCTGTTGTAGGATTGAAAGATGGCTGAAGTGTTGCGGTGGTTGTTCCGGTCGTGACTGTCAGATTGGCGAGCGTTGCCTCCGGATTCACGGTCGCTGAATCCCCGCAACCAAAGGCGCCCATGCCCATTACCGCTAAAAAGGCGGCAGCGATGTATCGTTCGACGAATGTGCGCTTGCTCACGGCGGGGGCCGACGTTCGCCTGATTCGCATAATCCCCGATCTCCGCTAGGACAATTACCAGGGTAGAATGCATCCTATTAAAAGTAGGGCTTGAAGGAAGTAGGAAGACCCCCAGATCGTATACGAGCCTAAGAAAATAAACATAGGATGAGTGACTGGGCGTCAGCGGGATGGGTCGGCTTTATCGTGGGTTTTCTTCAGAAGGTCGGTCCTCGACGGTATTTGCGTGAGGATATCCGGACGTACCTGAAATACACCTTGCAGACGTTGGCCGGTGGCATAGAGAAGATTGCCGGCCTGGTTCCCGAGGGTCAGTTTGCCGGATGTCTTGCCGTCCTTGCCCGTCGCGACAAACTCCGCGGCCGGCGCTAATAGCCCATACGGAGCGAGCGGCGCGGACTGTTTCATGACGCGTTCTTCCGCCGGAAGATTCGCGACGCGGCTGACAAAGAGATCCGCCGCCTCCTGGCTCACTTTTTCCGTGGGTTGGTCTTCGAGCACCCACTCGCCGGTCTGGTTGATCAAGACATACTGATGATCTCTCGTCTTCACCGACAACATGGCGATGTCGGTGTAGTCGAGGCCGAGCAGACGCTTGTCCTGGAGGTGGAAGAGTTCTTTCGTGAGGTCTTTGATCAGCGCGGGGTTGATGTAATAGAGCGGCGCGTCGGCGCTGGTCTCCGCAAAGGCTTCGCCGCTCTGAGGGTTGGGTTGATAAAGGCGCACTGATTGGTCGCCGGCTGCGGTATGCAGCGTGACTTTCACTTTCGGGGTCGTCAAGGTTTTGGCCAGGGTGTCTCGTTCGGGACCTGGATCGATGATGCCGATCGCCTTGAGATCTTCCAACCGGAACATCAACGAGCGGACTTCGTTCTGGTCGGCTTCGGCTTCGATCGGATAGCGGATCTTCCAGGCAGGCCGGGGCTTGCCCTTCGCCATATTGTAGAGCACGATTTCAGTCGTCGGATAGGTCAGGCGGACCCGTTCGATGTCATTTTGGACGAATTTCAACAGCTCTTTCCGGCGGAATGTCATCAACGATTTGTTGATGAAGTCCTTCGGCGCCAGGTTGGTCAGCAACAGGCGCCGGTCCGATTGACGAAGGACATAGAGGGTATTGGATAATGGGCCGCTGTCGCCGATGGAAATCGTCTCTTGTTGTGTCCCGGCGGTGATGGTGAGGGTGGTCACCGGCTGTTCGAGACCGAATGGCGCCAGCTGTGTGGCCTGCTCCTCGACCGTTCTGGTGACGATTCCCGTCACGAGCGCTCGAATGAGCGCCTGCACCTCACGATTATCGGCGTCCGTTTGGAGCGGCGCCACGATAGACCATTTGCCCGGTTCCACCAGTTGGAACTGGAGAGGCCCCTGAGCCGTCGTCATCGAGAGTTTCGTAATGGCCGTTTCCGGAAAGGACAGGAGTTTCTTCTGCTCGGTCTCCTGTGTCTCCTCACGCTGCTTGGCAGGAAACTCCACAAGATAGAGATATCCGCCCAGACCAGCGAGAATCAGCAGCATGACGAGTGTGGGCCAGTAACGCATATCAGGATGGTGAAAATGGCCGCCAGCTGTGTTCTCGCATCGTTCAGACCCTCAACGTATCGGACACCGCCGGCTCACCGTCTCGCCGGCGCGCACAGACTTGGCGCTCCTTATTCGTCGCGTCGTGCGCCTCACAGCGGCCTTGCACGTGGAAGAGCGCGTCGTGGCGCGCTGGGGCTGGGTGGGTGAGATCAACAGCCATTTTGACCATCCTGCAGAAGATATGTAGCGAAGGCCTATCATAGCCGCCGGCGTTTTCTCCACACGATGATGCCGGTGAGCAACGTCACGAGCGGGAGGAACACGACCTGTACGTAGATCAGCGCGCGTTCCTGGGTGGGATTGGGTGTAAATGGATGCAACGCCGGTTCTTTCGGGGCGATGGAAATCAAGTCCCGTTCCTCGGCCAGCCAACCGATGGCATGGAGGAAGAAGTCGCTGTTGCCGGGAAAGTTAAAAAATGCGTTGGAGACGAAGGTCGAATTACCGATCACCACGATGGCCGGCCGAGGCTTGCCTTCTTCCGGAGCTTTCTTCGGCGCCAGCGCGGCAGCCATGGGAAGCGGCCCTTTCACATCTTCCTTTTCGTTCAGGCTCACGACGCGGCCTTGCATGTTCGTTTCAGCCCAGCTGTTCGGTGACGTACGGGCCAGCGGCACAAAGTCCCAGTCTTTCCCGGCCTGCTCGTCGAAGGTCACGTGCCGTGAGAGGGGCAAGAGCACGGCGGAGGTCAGGTCCTGCGTGATCTCGTGCTCGGTGAACGTCCGCACCAACAGTGCAGTGAGGTCTCCCTGCGCCAACCGATCCTGTAAATCGATCAACACCCCCGGACCGAGGCCCAGTCCCCAATGGGCGAGCATCGGCTCCAGGCCCGCCTGAGTGTCGGGGTCCGCCAAGACCAACAGATGGCCGCCCTTTTCAACATAGGCCTGAATACGGCCTTGCTCATCCTTCGTCACGGAGCGGCGCGGGCCTGCCAACACCAGCACAGAGGTATTGTCCGGCACAGCGGATTCCTTCAAAAGCGAGACGGTGCCCACATCATAGCCTTGCCGAGTCAGGGCTTCTTTGGCGATGGAGAGTCCATTGCGGTCTTTGTCTTCCACGCTCAGTTCGCTGTGACCTTCGACGAAGACGATGCGCTTCTTGGCGTCCTTGGAGATGCGGATCAAAGCGCCGGTCAGTTCCACTTCCGACGGAGAAGTCACCCGGATCGTCTGGCCGTTGCTCTCGAAAATCGCAGTATCCGTTCGGAAGATCCCGTAGCTTTGGGCCATCTTCGGCTGTTTCTCGGGATCGACAAATTCGACGCTCAACTTGGTCGAAGCTTGCCGATAGCTCTCTAGCCGTTCTTTGTATGGTTGATAACCGGCGTCCTTTTCCCTGGTGAAGACGGTGATCTTGACGTCGTGCGGCAGGGTTCGAAGAACCCGATACGTTTGCGGAGCGAGGGTGAAATTTTGATTTTCGGAGAAGTCCCAACGCATCGAATGCCGGGAGGCCAGGAAGTTCACGATGACCAAAATGCTGGTGAACAGCATGATCATCAGAAAGCTATTCAGCCCCATCCTGGTCGACCGCCGGCTCGAGAACGCCTTGACGGTCTCGAAATGAAAGACAAAGAACAGCGCCAAACAGACAAGTGCCAGGCCTTCCGCGATCGTGACTACCCACGGCCAGTCAGGCCGGAGGCTATACGTGACCATGCCGCCGATGCCGAGCAGGACTCCGAGAATGCCGAGAGGAAAGGACTTCAGACTCATTTCCAGCGGGTCGACTCCACGACGCGATGCGTAAGGAACAGCATGAGCGCCATCCCGCTCCCGAAGTAGACGAGATCGCTCGTATCGATCAGACCCCGCACCAGGCGGTCATAGTGTTCCATATATGACACATACGAGATGGCGCGGCCGGCGGTGGTATCTCCGAAGAGACTGCCCAATCCGGCGATCAACCAGATGGTCAAGAGCAGGCCGAAGCTGACAAAGGCGGCCACGATTTGATTCTCCGTCAGCGCCGAGGCGAACAGGCCCACGGAAAGAAACAGGGCTCCCAGCAGCGCCATTCCCAAATAGCCGGTCCAGATGGGATTCCAATCGAAGTCGCTGAACAGCATCAGCACCGTGGGAACCAATACGGTCAGCCCGACGAGGCCGAGATAGATCAACAGCGCGCTGATGAATTTGCCGACGATGATGTCGTTGATTCTGATGGGCGAGGTCATCAGAAATTCGAACGTCCGCAGCTTGCGCTCTTCCGCGAACAACCGCATGGTCAAAATGGGCAGAATAATGACGAGGACGATCCGCATGCTGGCGAAAAGGTTTCGGAACACCAGGTCATTCAAATTGATCTGAGCCATTCCTCCCTGCATCTGCATCAATTGGATGGCTTGCGCGCCGGCAAAACCGACGTAGAGGTAGGAGAGCAGTCCAAAGATCAACAGAAAGACGGCGCCGACAACGTACACAATGGGGGAGACGAAATAGCCGCGCAGTT
>DATIGP010000112.1:0-14862 GCA_035454625.1 Nitrospira sp. | reverse complement strand
GGGCTGTTGCCGTGAACTCCCACGAGCAATCCCACGGGACAAGCCGCAAAGATTTCCGAGGCTCGCACCATGTGGCGTTCTCCTCGGCGATCCGGAATGATCGAATGTCCGGTCAGAACGTTCTGCAATGGCATCGCTCTCCATTCCGGCGGCATCGCGACCCACGTCTCCTCCCATATCGAGCCCGTCGTTTCCGCCGAGCGTATGGCGATAAGCCGCGGCACGACCACCATGACCGTCTCCGCCCCATGAACACGTGCAAACGCGAGAAGGTGCCCTGCTTCCGGCCCCTCCGCCTCCAGCGGCACGTATCGGCCTTGCTCAAAGACAGCCGCATGCGTCCGGCGACAGTGAAGACTCGCCAGAATCACGTACAGTTTGATGCGGCCGTCGGCGCAGTGGCGCATAAGGTCCTGAACCGCTTCAGACCGATCCGCCGTCGCCCATATTCTCTTGAGTTCCTGGATGAGCTTGTGACGTAGAACGTAGTCGACGGGGCGCCGATTGTCCGGATCCACGAGATTCAAATCCCACAGCTCCGACCCCTGGTAAAAATCGGGGGTTCCCGGAGCTGTCACCTTGAGAAGCGTCTGGGCGAGTGAGTTGAACAGCCCCGCGTTGGCGATCCGCTGCTTAAACCGCAAGAAGTCCTCCAAAAATTTGTTGGTGCGGCCGGCGTCAAGAACGGCCTGAACAAAGCGGCGCACTCCATCGTCATACTCCCGATTCGGATTGATCCAGCTGGTATGAATTTTGGCCTCGTGTACGGCCTTCTCCATGTACTGTTGAATGCGGGTGCAGAAGCCCTCCCGCTCATCGGGATGCAGATCTTCGAACGGCCACGCACCCAAGAGAGTTTGATAGAGCAGATACTCATCGTTGGGATCGGGAATGTCTTCACTCTCGAGCTTGGTGCGATACTTGGCATTCCACCTGGACCATCTGGCCACGCAAGCCTTCCATTCGCCGGGTATCTCGGACAGCACGTTGATCCTGGCACGTGCGTCTTCTCCCCGCTTCGTATCGTGAGTCGCAGTCGCGGAGAAACCCTTGGGCCACCGAGCTTGTCGTTCGACCATGCGGCGATGGAACAGTTCCGGAGCGATGCCGAATCGTTGCGGTTCCCCTCCCACTTCGTTGAGGGAGAGAAGACGGTTATACCGGTAAAACACGGTATCCTCGATTCCCTTGGCCGTCACCGGACTTGTGGTCTGCTGAAATTTCATGACAAAACGTTCGTACTCGTCTGTTTTGACCACCTCGGGATGATGCTCTTTCAAAAGGAGGCCGCGTATAAAATCGAATACCTCGCCGCCGATGGTGGGATTTCGGCGCTTGGCTTGAGCCACCGCCCTACGGATGAACGCTTTATCCCGCTCACTGACCGGCTCCGCTCCCACCGTTACATACGTTCGATACACGGGGAAGCAGGCGATGATTTCTCGGATGGCATGGCTCAGATTATTCAGTGTGAAGTCTCTCGATCGCCGGTCACGCTCGGAAAGGACGTTGAGCTGATGGCCGAGCACGTTGATCTCGCTCGCCATGGAGGCCCGCATGATGAGTTGCTTCGCCTCATACACCACATCGGCATAGGGCTGAGCACGCTCCGTTATGCGTCGATACAGATCGGTGAAGGCTCGTTCCCCAGTATGATCGACGAACAATCCGTTTACCGTATTGAGAAACTCATATCCCGTGGTGCCTTCGACGGGCCACGATTCGGGCAGCGATTCGTCTTGCCCGAGTATCTTCTCGACCACGATGAACAGCGGCCGCTCCGCCGACCGGTCCCCTCTTAACTCACGCCTTGCCCAGCTCTGCAATTGCCGAAGATAATCACCGGGATCGTACAGTCCGTCGACATGGTCTATTCTCACTCCCGCCGCCGCGCCGTCTCGAAGCAGCTTGAAGATCAGTTCATGAGTCGCCTCGAACACCGAACGCTCTTCCACCCGAATCGCGGCAAGATCGTTGATATCGAAGAACCGCCGGTAATTGATCTCCTCCGAGGCGACCTTCCACGATGCCAGCCGATAGGCCTGCTGATTCAACAATTCGTCCAGCAAATCGAAACTGCGTGGGTCGCCGGCTGTCCCGTTAAAGCGGCGAATATTGTCCTGAACGAAGGCCGCGATGCGTTGGTTGTTCCCCAAGAGCACGGCGATGCGTTTACGGATGACCTCTTTTTCTCGCTCACGCTCCTCGCGCTCTTCAGGAGTACTGTCTTCACGATCGGGAAGATGACGAATGGCCGTCAGGATGCTTTGCAGCTCCGTGAGCCCCTCGTCCGCAGAAGACTGCGCGGCATCCTGGCCCGACAGGTTCTGGAGTCCATGGGACAAGACGGTGCCCCACGATTTTGGTGCGAGCGGAAGCCGGTAGTCTCCACAAAGGACCACAAAGCGATCTTCTTCGTAAGCGATGGTGATGTTTCGGTCTTCCAGCGCGACGCCGTAGTGATCCGGTAAGATCGGCAGCAATACCTTGTTGTGCAATTCCAGCTTGAGGGGGTGCCAGTCGATATCGAACGCTGCCGCATACCGGGACGACGACCCGTTTTCCAGCACATCGTACCACCACCGATTCAGCGCCTTGGCGATCCCCATGTGATTCGGGACGACATCCAGGATCAGCCCCATGCCGGCGGCATGCAAGCTATGGGACCAGGCATTGAATTCATCCTCGGTCCCGAGGTCCGGGTTCAGCCGCGAGGGATCGATGACATCGTAGCCGTGCGTACTACCCGGCATGGCGGACAGAATGGACGAGCTGTAACAATGCGTGATCCCGAGGTCGTGCAGATAGGCGGAAATTTCACGGGCCTGGCGGAAACCGAACTCGCTGTTGAGTTGGAGCCGATACGTGGCCAGCAAACGGGGACCGGACATCACCGGTTCCATGGCTCAGGAGACGCTTTGCATGAGGTTCACCGGCACTTTGGTGTCGCGCGGAATCAGGACGAGGCCGCTCGAAGAAATATGGCAACCGGGCGGTCGGGGTGATTCCTGGAAACCGATATCGCTGTCGGCGGGAATGCTGCTGAAGCGGTCCGCAATGACGCGGCACAGGCGGGACTGCGAGCCGACGCGGACTCCATCCATGATGATACATTCGTCCAGCATGGCTCCAGGCTCGATGTAGACTCCGCGTCCGATCACGGAACGTCTGATATCGGCATCGACGATGTGGCTTCCTTCGCCGACCATGGAGTCGTCGACACGGGCTTGCACCAGCGAGGCCATCGGGCCGTCATACCCGCCAGAAAGAATCGGCCAATCGCCGTTTCGCAAGTCAAATGCGGGGGTTTGTCCCAATAAATCCATATTGGCCTGCCAGTAGGCGTCCGGCGTACCGACGTCGCGCCAGTAGCCCCTCTCCTCGTGCGATCGAAGGCCCGGCACTTCGTTCCGCAAGAAGTCATAGACATAGACTTTATGGTGTTGAATCAGTTCCGGAATGATATTGCGGCCGAAGTCGTGCCCGCCACCTCGGACCGCGTCACGCTCGAGGATGCGCATCAGCAAGGCGGCGTTGAAAATGTAGTTTCCCATCGAAGACAACGCCAGAGTGGGCTGTCCGGGCATGGACTTCGGCCGGGCCGGTTTTTCTTCGAAGCCCAGCATCCGGTCTTGTGCATCGACCTCGATGATGCCGAATTGAGACGCTTGTTCGATCGGCAACGGTAGAGCCGCAACCGTCACGTCCGCGCCGCAATCTTGATGAAATTGAATCATCTGAGAGACATCCATACGATAAATATGGTCGGCTCCGAATACCGCCACGACGTCGGGACGAAAATCCGCGATCAAGTTGAGATTCTGATACACCGCATCGGCCGTCCCTTCATACCAGCCACCCCGCGCGCGCATTTGAGGCGGTACGACCGTAATGAAGTGATTTCTAAGCCGCCCGGCAATCCGCCACGACTCGCGAAGGTGTTCTATCAACGACTGTGAGCGATACTGGACCAGGACGTAATTGGCCGTGATGCCGGAATTGAGCATGTTGCTGAGCACGAAGTCGATGATCCGATATTTCCCTCCGAAAGGAATGGCCGGCTTCGTGCGCACCGCCGTCAAAGGCATGAGCCGTTCGCCTTTTCCTCCTGCCATAATCATGGCCAAGACTCGTGCTGGTCTCATGACGGCCCCATACTAGCGACCCGGGAACATGCCAGGTACTGGAGAAACCCCGAGTCAAACGTGCAACGTCTTGCGGATCACATCTACGATTTCAGCCGGAGCGCGCGCGGTATCCACGGTGAGCGTATCGTCCAGCGGTTCTTCAAGCGTTTCCAACTGCGTTTTAAGCAAGGTGGGATTCATGAAATGGCCGCGCCGTCGCTTGAGCCGCTCTTCGAGAATTTTGCTTTCGGCTTTCAAGTACACCAGCACAACCTCAGGCGCCACGCTTAAATACTCGCGGTATACCCGTTTGAGTGCTGAGCATGCGACCACAGCGCTCCGTCCTTGCGTCACGTGCTGTAGAAGCACGGCACGAATGCGGGTCAACCAAGGCCAGCGGTCTGCGTCATTCAAAGGAATGCCTTGGTTCAACTTGGCAAGGCTCGCCTGATCATGATAGTCGTCGGCGTCTATGAATTTCCATCCCAGGGCCTCAGCAAAGGCACTTCCTACTCGCGTTTTGCCTGTGCCGGTCACTCCGAATACCACGACCACCACGGGGGCCTCATGAACTTTTAGTCACCGGTTAAGCAGCCGGTCTGGCGTAGAAGGCGGTCACGTCATCTTTGCTTCTATGCTCGGGTAGTTGACCACATCGATATTTTGACTTCCGACTAGGCATATACCTAGCTCCCTTCGAGAGCGCAAACCCTTACACTGAGCCAATTTGTCAATCACCCGCCCATTCCTTGACGGAGGACCACATGTATCGAGACCACCCTCTGTTTGAAAGACTACATCAGGCTACTCGCTTGGCACGTCGGCGTTTTGAATGTCGGGTGGAAGGTTATTGTCGGAACTTCGACCTCTCCAAGTATCGCCGACTGCTTCAAGTCTGTTGGGGGTTTTATCAACCGCTGGAGCGCAAGCTCGTGGTTTTAGCGGACCATGTTCTTCTTTCATCTTTTGTACAACAACGGCGTAAGGGTCCTCTATTGGAGCAGGATTTGCTGTCGCTCGGCATGACCCGCGCCGACATTGCCGCGCTGCCGCTTTGTGGACCTTTGCCCGCGCTCCCTGCTCTTGCGCAGGGGTTCGGCGTGATGTACGCCACGGACGGGTCTGCTTGGGGCGATCGCATCGCAACCTCCTATCTCGCAGAAAACAAACTGGGAATCAGTTCATCGCGAGGTGCGTCATTCTTCTTCAGCCTTCGGTCATCTCATGATTCACTCGTCAACAATATATGTTGGCAGGATGTCGTCGCGACCACCGCGGCGGTGGAAGGGCCGGGAGTCGAGGAATTGGCTATCCAATCAGCCCTCGATACTTTCGAGTGTTTTGAAAGATGGTTAGCCCATCAAGAGCGATCTCTATGTGCGAACTCCATGCGTGCAAATTTGCGATGGAGTTCTGTATGGGAGCCGGAACTGTTCTGCGCTGAGCGCTTTGGGGACATCAGAGTGGCATGACACCGATGGCACGGAACGAAGGGGTTTCGGTAGAGATATCCACTTATTAATGCAGCCTTAGGTCGGAGGGGACGATACCGGTATGACCTGGACGGCCCCCTCTACCCATGTTGGCATCATGAAGGACAGCACCGGGCACAGGCAGAGGGAACAACCGCTGGAGGAGAGGGATGAGCGGTTGCGCCTTGCGGTTGAGTCGGCGGATATCGGCACATGGGACTTCAACCTTGTCACCGGAGACCACCATTGGGACCGCCGGTGCAAAACGATGTTCGGATTACCGCCCGATGCCGATGTGCCTTATGAGCGATTTCTCGCCCTTGTCCATTCAGCGGATCGTTCACGCGTAATAGCCGCCATTGAGCGGTCGACAGATCCCTCCGGAGACGGTTCTTACGACGTGGAATACCGGATCGTGCGGCCTGATCGTCGGGAAGTATGGGTAAGAGGAATAGGTCGGGTCTTTTTTGAGGAACGGGACGGGAAACGACAGGCGGTCCGGTTTATCGGTACGGCACTCGATATTCATGGAAGCAAACAGACACAGGAACACCTCCAACGCTGGGGGAGCGAACTACAACAGGCCGTGAACCTCAAGACCGTAGAACTTGTGCAATCGCAGGAACGGTTGCGGGCGCTCACGAACGAGCTGAACCTGACCGAGCAACGTGAGCGGAAACGACTCGCGGGAGATCTGCACGATTACTTGGCTCAGTTGCTCGTCGTCATACGCATGAAGCTCCGCCAAGCGGTGCCGCTTGTCCCGGCTGAGAAGGCCGCAGCGCTCCTGAAAGACGCCGATCAAGCGCTCACACAAGCCCTGGACTATACCCGCTCATTGGTCACCGAATTGGCTCCTCCGTCGTTGAATGAGTTCGGTCTCTTGCAGTCGGTGGAGTGGCTGGCCTCACAGATGCGGCAACATGGCCTCAGAGTGGAAGTCGAACCTGGCGCGGAAACACTCTACTTGCCTGAAGATCAGGCCATCTTATTGTTCCAATCGGTGCGCGAACTTCTCTACAACGTGCTCAAACACGCGCATACGGACGAAGCGACGGTTTCCATGTCGATCACTCCGAACAGCGAGCTTCACATCACGGTTGAAGACAAGGGCGCCGGGTTCGACGCCGCCGCTCTGGAACTGCAAGGCGACGCGACTCGCTTCGGTCTCTTCAGCCTGAAGGAACGCATGGCGACCATGGGCGGTCGGGTCTCCATCGACTCCGCCGTCGGTCGAGGCACGAAGATCGCCTTGCTGATACCCTATTGGCCGGTACGACCCGCCCTGGACGGTTCTGAACTTTTGAGCGCCGAGCCTCCGACTCACGCTCACAGCCTCGAATCGGTACCATCCCCGAGTCACACAGACGACCATGTTGAGGAAGCTCCGCTCCAGGACAAACCTCGAATTCGGGTATTGCTGGTCGATGATCACGCGATGGTGCGACAAGGACTGCGCAGCGTCATGGAAAGCTATCCCGATATCGAAGTCGTCGGAGAGGCCGGTGATGGAAAAGACTCACTTGTCTCTGTCGAGCGGGTGCGTCCCTCGGTCGTCATCATGGATTTGAATATGCCGCGGATGAACGGCATCGACGCCACGGCGATCATTAAATCGAGGCACCCTGAAATCGTCGTCTTAGGACTATCGGTGAACGCCGGTGAGGACAACCAAGAGGCCATGATACAAGCCGGCGCATCGGCCTTGTTGACGAAAGAAGCCGCAGTCGACCGATTGTATGACATGATTCACGAGGCCGTCGCCACACGATCCTGATGCTGCCCTCTTTCGTGAGACGCTGAGCACCCGCCTTTTGCCTTTTGTCTCTGCCGGGAAGGGCGACGCGCCGGCTAGGGTAGCGCCTAGTAGTGCGCTAGACGCAGAAGAAATAGTATTCCTACTTTATCGGATGTGCCGCGCACTGCATCACGGCGTTAAAAGATACCGAGAAAGTATAGCAGTATGAGCAGGCTGGCGGGAACGCCTAATAACCATAGAATGAAGTATCGCATTGAGTTTTCCTTCTATAGCAAGAGGCCACATCGGTCGTGTCACGCGTTCTGTTCTGAGAGCCGCTTTCAGCGGCCGCTGTCGGTGCCCCCGACAATTGTGGGATCGGCGGTCGAGTGGGAGGCGACGGGGGCTGAGGATCGGGTAAGGGAGGTTGTGGAGGAAATGGGTTGGGATCAGGAGGCATAGGATCCGGGTCAGGGTCCGGACCCGGTCGAGAACTTTGTCTCTTGTTCTTCGTGTGATAATCGACCATCATCATGCCTGCAGTATAGCAATAGATCATCGAATGGCGGACTAGTACGCTCCCTGGAGATCGCTCTTAACTCGATAATGTCGAATCATCAAGGCAGCCCTGACTGATGCGCACGATAACCACACGATCATGTTTTTGCGGTGCAGGAACCAGCGTGCGTTCAGCTTTGAGGCAGGCAAAGAAGGAGGTACGCTCATGAATACCCGACCTACCATCTTGCTGGCAGACGATCATGTCCTGGTCGCTCAGGGAATTCAGAAGCTGTTGGAGCCGGAATTCGAATTGATGAAGATTGTCCCGGATGGCCGCGCCTTGCTTAAGGCTATTGAAGAATGCCCGCCGGACGTGGCCATCGTCGATATTTCTCTCCCGCTGCTCAACGGACTTGATGCATCCCGGCAAATCCTAAAGCACAATCCCTCCACCAAGGTCATCGTCCTGACGATGCACTCGGAGCAGAGTTTCGTCGCGGAAGCACTGCGGATAGGAGTTTCTGGCTATGTGCTCAAGCAATCAGTCGGATCTGAGTTGCTGGAGGCTCTCAAAGACGTCCTGAACGGAAAGACGTTCGTTTCTCCCATCGTCGCCGATCAAGCCGTCCATGGCCAGGCTGACGGAGAGGCTGAAGAGGAACCGAAGGGATTCGCCCATGCGCTGAGCATGCGACAGCGGGAAGTGCTTCAGCTCGTGGCCGAAGGAAAGTCCATCAAAGAAGTGGCGGCCGTCTTGAACGTGTCGATCAAAACCGTCGAGTTTCACAAGACCCGGATTATGAGGCAGCTCGGCATGCGGTCGGCGGCTCAGCTGACGAAATACGCCATCGCGAACGGACTCATCACCATTCACTAGCCCCTCGAACCCCAACGGACGCCCGGGCGCCTAGTCGGTGAGATTATAAAGCGGTCATACCGGAAGCCAGTGCGACGCGGATCAAATCGGAGGTTGTACGGACGCCGAGCTTACGCGTGATGTTGGCTTTGTGGAATTCGACGGTTTTCATCGAAATGTTGAGTTCCTTGGCGATATTCTTCGTCGAAGACCCGTTGGCGAGCATCGAAAGAATTTGTCGCTGTCTCTCGGTCAAATTGGTCGTATAGCCTTCCGGCCGTGCCCATTGGCACTCCATAGCTTCACGAACTTCCATATCAAGCTTTGAAGACACAAATCTTCTGTTCGCCATGACACTCTTGACCGCGGCAAGCAATTCGTCCGAAGCATCCTGTTTCAGCACATAGCCCATCGCTCCTGCCCGGAACCCCTCGCTCACGGCGATAGCCTCGGTCAGCATCGTCACGAAGATGATCTTGACCGTGGGGAGAAGGGCCTTCAGCTTTCGAGCGGTTTCAAAGCCGCTCATGCCCGGCATGTTGGCGTCAAGGAGTACGATATCCGGATGTAACTTCTCGGCTTCCTCCAAGACTTGCTGCCCGGTCTGGGCCGTCCCTACGACAGAAAAATGCGGCTCCAGCAATTGCTTGACGCTCTCCAGCACCAAGGGGTGATCGTCGCCAAGCAAAATTCTCGCGCTATACATAGGAATCTCGGGGCTCCTCTGGCTGTCTGTTTGTCTCGTTCCAAGGCATCATGACAGCCGTGGGTGAATTATCCGACTGGGGATCCCCCTAGTACCACGAAGTCGGTCCGTCCTTTGAGGCGCGCCCACAGACGGCCATTCACTCATATCCTGAAAGTTTGAGGAAACAGCCGTGTGAACATCGTCATGAGCAGGGCACCCACGAGGGCGGCGGCCATGTCCTTTTGCGCATCCCATTCATCCCCTTGCGTGCCCAGATACGCTGCGCCGAGGTCCGGACTCACAAGATGCGCGACGAGCGCTTCGACCAGCTCAAACAACCCGCTTTGGGCCAGGGTGCCGCTGATGGGCAGGTAGACCGCCCAAAAACCGCGAACATGACCGGTTCGTACGAGCAGTTCCTTCAGCGGATAGGCCAACAAGAAACCGAACGCAAAGTGGACGATACGGTCGAACGGGTTTCGGCTCAGCGACAGTATATCTTTCAGCCAAAAACCAACCGGTACTTCCGCATAGGTGTAATGGGCACCCACCGCGTGGAGAGTCATAAACAGGGTGATGAGTAGGTAAGAAAGCGAAGAAAAACGAAATCGTCGATGTGTCACGATCAACGTGCCGACCAAGGCCAAGGCCAGCATATTTTCGAGTGCCCAATCCTTGCGATCAAGCGGAGCGATTGCGAGAAGACTCCACCACACGACGTACCAAACCAGTAAGAGGATATGGAAGGCAGACACGCGGGTATGCATCGCCCACCGTTCGAAAGGTAATGAAGTTTCCTTCTCAGGATGAAGAGCTCGGCGTCTGACTCACCGGCTCACGTTCCGCCACTCCAACAGGAACGGCGCCGGAACCGATCCTATGCAGGATACGGAGAACAAGGAGTATCCCCATGCACAGAAGCGATCCGTACATGGCGGCCGCCATATCTTTTTGGGCGTCCCACACGTCACCCTGTGCTCCTAGGTAGGCCGGGCCGAGCTCCGGATGGACCGCCTGCGTCACCCAGGCCTCGAGGATCTCCCAGAGGGCGCTCAATCCCAATACCGTGATCACAGGTAAGTAGTAGAGCACCCATCCACGCGCATGGCCCAGCAGGCGAAAGGTTTCTTCCATGGGATAGGCCAACAGAAAGCCGAAACTGAAGTGCACGATGCGGTCGAAGTGATTGCGCCCCAAATGCAGCAAGTCGTTCAACCAGCTCCCCACTGGGACTTGAGCATAGGTGTAATGGACGCCGACCGTATGGAGCGTTAAAAATCCCATGATCAAGACATAGGAGAGCGGAGAGAGCGACACATACCGGTAGCTGACGATGAGCGCGATCACGAAGAGGACCGGAAGTATACTGGCCAACGCCCAAAATTGACGATCCACAGGAGAATAGGCCAACCAACTAAACAGTCCCAGGTACCAGATTACCAATACCGTCAGCAGGCCTTTGCCTCGATCCATGGGTGGGGAACGACCTCCAATCTTCGGTCCTCGCCAATCGGCAGCCTAGTGATGCTACCGGTTGAGCACGCATCATGCAAGCCCGTCAGGACCACTCCAGCATTGGCAATCATCTTATGGTTGCGGAACGTCCAAACCCTGATTCACGATCTGGTCCGGTCTACAAGTAGACTGAAGACGGTACTTCAGAGGCAGAAGCGGGGCGACTGCTCTTTATTTTTTTCGATGATCGTAATGCTGGCCCCGTTGGATCGGCACAAACAGCAGTGCGCTTTGCTCTGGACCTGTTGCAGGCCATTCGCTCCTGCGGCAATCGTTCCGGCGAGGCAACGAACCTACAAGCGTCGCGTTGGCTCGCCCACGGAGCGCAGAAAGGGGGCCTCACACCACAACAAGTCAGATAATCGGTCTGGATTCTTCTCTCTTTGAACGTATCGGCGATGCATTTGCTGCTTGGGCCAGCAGTTCTTATTGCAAGGCTTCGATATCGGCCTATGCGCCTAGAGCGATCTCCTCAACCTTGCGCTCACTCTCCGGCCCCGGCACATGGGAAAACTCGCGGGAGTCTTCATATGCCTGCTCCGTCGTGCCCGTGGCTCTGATGACCATTCCTGCGATCACCCCTCCGATCACGGCGATGACGAGCGTCATCGCGATGCCTACGAGTTGGGCTCCGACGACACTCGGAATGACGGCGATCGCGCAAAGTCCGCCGAACAGGCCCGGCATCCCGTGCAGATTATGCACACCGCAGGTGTCGACCAATTTCATTTTTGATTCCAGTCTGGGCTGAATGAACACGAACCCGATGGTGGACAAAGCCCCCGCAAGTAATCCGATAGAAAAGGCTCCGGTGGGGCTCACCAGGTTACAGGTCGAGCCGATGGACACCCCACCCGCCAGCGAGGCATTCGCGATATCCACCATCGAGGCTTTCCCGTGATGGAACTTTGTACTTAGGAAATACGTGGCAAGCGTGGCGCCGCTGAGAGCAAGGATCGTATTCACGATGGTTTGGGGCATTTGCTCGAACGGCACGATCGCAGTCGCGAAACTCGGCCAGAACAGCCATAGGACCATTGAACCGAGCATCCCGAACCGATCGGACGTCGGATCGGATTCGATCGGCTGACTCCGCTGCTCCGCAGTCGTCAACACCAGAGACGCGGCCAATCCGAAATAGGCGCCGAACGCGTGGATGACGATCGATCCCGCCGAATCTTGAAAGCCCTTGGTGAGCCCCGAGCCATTGTCCAACACCAAATATTCGTTCAGCGCATAGAACGGCACCAACACCAGGGTAAGCAGGGCATATTGAAAGACGCGCAATCGCCCCAGCACCGCCCCCATCGCGATCAACGCGGTCGCCACCGAAAATTCAGCCAGCATCAGCGTCTCGACCGAATGGGCCTGTATCGTATGCCCCACCATCCCGTTGGATCGCACGAACATATACAGAGGCAACCCGGTTGCAACGACGAGATAGGTGCCGGTCGTCGCCCCGAAGCCGTAACGCCGGACGAACACCATGAGAAATCCGAAGCCGACCACCAACATCGCGAGGATGTGGATCGAGTAGTTATATTGCGCGACCAGACGCGCCTCGTTCACGGCTCCCGCCGGTTCTTCGGCACCGACCCAACTCGTGAAGCACAAGAGACACAGACTTGCTGCGCTGAGCATCTTCAACCAGAAGCTGTTCTTCATTGAGTCCTCCTTGGACAGTGGGAGCGTATGGGGGCTATAGGGGTGGCAGTGTACTCCACCGGCAAGCGGCTTTGTCAAACCCCCAAGAAGGCTTAGTAACCTCAAGAAGTCAGCAGGGAACATAAAACAATGATGAGTAGGCGATACATGGCAGGAAGTACCATCTTTGCGGGAAACTTCGACTGGCGCAGATAGAATCAATGGCTGGTGTGTCGAGTGGGGTCGGTCCCCACCCTATGATGGAGACCGACACCATCGAAATCGTATTAGGCAGAAACTGCTTGAGTGGAAGACTGTAAAATAATCTCGTCGATTTCCGATGCGCCAAGCACTTCTTTTTCTAAGAGCGCTTCCGCCAATGCCTTCAAGCTCTCCATCTGTTCACTCAGCACTCGCTTGGCCCGCCCATAGTTTTCCGTGACGAGGCATTTGATTTCTCGATCGATCTCTCGCGCCATATCATCACTGACATCCCGCTTGCTCCCAAAGGAGCGACCTAGAAACATCGACTCCTCTTTCCGCCCGAACACGAGCGGCCCAACCTTTTCACTCATGCCCCATTCACAGACCATTTTACGTGCGAGATCGGTTGCACGCTCCAAATCGTTGCCCGCACCGGTCGTGACGTGATTGAACACCAGTTCTTCCGCCACTCTCCCGCCCATGAGAATCGCCAACGTATTGTACAAATACTCTTTCGAATAATTGTGGCGGTCGTCGGTCGGCAACTGCATGGTCACACCTAATGCCCGGCCTCTCGGAATAATCGACACTTTGTGCACCGGATCGGTGCCCGGCAGGAGTTTAGCCATCAAGGCATGGCCCGCCTCGTGATAGGCAGTGACCCGCTTTTCCTCGTCCGTCAGAATCATGCTCTTGCGCTCGGCCCCCATCACGATTTTGTCTTTGGCCATTTCGAAATCCACGGCTCCGACCTCGCTTTTGTTTTGACGAGCAGCCCAGAGCGCAGCCTCATTGACCAGGTTTTCCAGATCGGCGCCCGAGAAACCGGGAGTTCCTCGAGCGATCTTCTCCAATTCTACGTCGGCTGCAACCGGCACTTTCCTCGTATGCACCTTCAGGATTTCCGAACGGCCTCGGAGGTCCGGATGATTCACCGCTACTTGCCTATCGAATCTCCCTGGCCTGAGCAAGGCCGGATCGAGGACATCCGGTCGATTGGTCGCGGCAACCAGGATGATGCCCTCTGCCGTGTCAAATCCGTCCATTTCGACCAGCAACTGATTCAGGGTTTGCTCCCGTTCATCATTTCCGCCGCCAAGCCCTGCTGCCCTTGACCGTCCGACGGCGTCGATCTCATCGATGAAAACGATGCAGGGAGCATGCTTTTTGGCCTGCTCGAACATATCCCGAACGCGAGAGGCCCCGACGCCCACGAACATTTCCACAAAATCCGAACCACTGATACTGAAGAACGGCACTCCCGCCTCACCCGCAATCGCCTTGGCCAATAATGTCTTGCCGGTTCCCGGCGGCCCCACGAGCAAGACACCCTTGGGAATGCGTCCCCCGAGCTTCTGAAACTTTCGCGGATCCTTCAGAAATTCGACCGTTTCCTGTACGTCTGCTTTCGCTTCATCCACTCCCGCCACATCGGAAAACGTCACCTTCTTCCGGTCATCCGTCAGCATGCGGGCCTTGCTCTTCACGAGCGACAGGGCTTGGTTCCCGACCTGCATCCGGCGCATGAAAAAGACCAGCAAACCGAGAAAGAGAATGAACGGCGCCCACATCACTAGAAATTGGATATACCAGGGGCTTTCATCGGATGGTTTGACCTCGATCTGTACATTTTTCTCCCGCAGCACCGTGACGAGATCAGGATAGTCAGCCGAGTAGGTACGAAGCCGGAAGTTATCCTTCAACACGCCAGTGATACGATGTCCTTGAATGATGACCTTTTCGATATCCCCCTTGTCGAGCTTCGCCATGAAGTCGCTGAAAATAATCTCTTCCTCCAATACCGCTCGCGTCGGCATATTCCATAGGTTGACGAGAAATACCACCGACAAGCCCAACACCATCCAAAACAGCAGTTTTTGTGTCTTGCTTTTCAAAGGTAGCCCTCACAATGAGCTCATAGTGCCGTTGCCCCATCCTCCGTGAAGTGTTTTCCTACAGTTTGCAGAGGGTGTGTGGCGTTCATGCTTTCCCCCCGATTTTGGCCTTATCGGCATGGGCCAAGGTGGCGTACGCGAAAACATCATGCACTTTCGTGGTGCGCTGTCTGTCATCCGTAAGGTAGAAGTAGGCCGTGCAGAAGAACTTGCCGAACTGCC
>DATIGP010000111.1:0-5951 GCA_035454625.1 Nitrospira sp. | reverse complement strand
CCGCGACCTTTCCCGATACCCGCGTGACCGCCGTGCACCGGGCCCCCAGCGACAATCCGTCGACCAAGGCCGGGGCGGTGCTGACGGTGGAATTCACCGTGATGGGCATTCCTTGTATTGGCCTCAACGGCGGCCCCGCCTTCAAGCACAACGAAGCCTTCTCGTTCCAGATCGCAACCGACGACCAGGCAGAGACCGACCGCTACTGGAACGCCATTGTCGGTAATGGCGGTCAGGAGAGTGAGTGCGGCTGGTGCAGGGACAAGTGGGGTATCTCCTGGCAGATCACGCCGCGCGTGCTGACCGAGGCGCTGGCTGCCGGCGGTGATGAGGCCAAACGCGCATTCGATGCGATGATGACCATTGCAGAAAATCGACGTGGCCGTCATCGAGGCGGCGCGGCGCGAGAGCGGCGCGAAGGACAAAGGGTCGAACTGATCGGACATCAATTGGAGTGGAGGAATGAATCGAGAAGAGTATACCGGTACAATGGTGTCTGTTGACGAGATACATGCTGGCACATGGAACAACTTTGTTATTTGAGGCGCCATGACCATCGAACTCAACCATACGATCGTGCCGGCGCGTGACAAGGACAAGTCGGCGCGATTTTTTGCCGGCATCTTCGGGCTTCAGTATGACGGGTCGTCCGGGCATTTCGCTCCGGTGAGGGTGAACGACAGGCTCACGCTCGATTTCGACCAACATGATACGCAGGATACGTTCGAGCCCCATGCCGGATTGGCGTACGGCAGCCATCCTTGGGATGCGAAGAACCGCAAGCTGAACGATTGGAACGGCGGTCGCGGAGTTTACTTTCGCGATCCGAATGGGCATCTACTCGAATTATTGACAAGGCCCTAGCTCTTGAGTTGTGAGGCGCCAGGTATGTTTTGAGGACGATCATGCCACGTCATTTTGACCATGTTGATCTCCGCGTGCGCAGCCTGACCGAAGCTCGGCCCTTTTATCAGGCGCTGTTGCCCGCGCTCGGATTCACGCGCAATGCTTCAATTCCAGGTTGGTATACATATGAAGCGGTAGACTCCGATGGCGTCACCGAATTCTTCGGGGTGACCGAATCGCCTTCCCATGTGGCCAATGAATGCCGAGTCGCGTTTTGGGTGGACAGCAGAGAAGAAGTCGATCGGCTGGCGGAGATTGTCAGACAAGCCGGAGCCGGGACTATCGAGGGACCGCTCTATGAGGAACCGCAGTACTATGCCGTGTTTTTCGAGGACCCGTGCGGTAATCGCTTGGAAATTTGCTACCGCGAGAGGCAATGAGATGGCATGACTACACCGAAGGAGAAACATTATGGCGACTAAAGTCAATCCGATCCCCGAAGGCTATCACACTGTGACCCCCGTCCTCACTGTTCAAGAGGCGGCGAAGTTGATCGACTTCTTGAAGCAAGCTTTCGATGCCAAGGAGATGTACCGCCTCGATGGTCCGAACGGGACTGTGATGCATGCCGAAGTGAAGATCGGCGATTCAATGGTGATGGTCGGCGAGGCCACAGATCAGTGGAAACCCATGCCGGCGACAGTGGCGCTGTACCTTGAAAATACGGATGGGTGGTACCATCGAGCGCTGCGAGCCGGAGCGTCTTCTGTCCGAGAACCAAGCGATCAGTTCTATGGAGACCGCAGCGCAGGCGTCAAAGATTTCGCCGGCAATCACTGGTGGATCCATACGCATATTGAAGACGTGCCGCCTGAAGAGATCAAGAAACGTGCTGAAGTGTGGGTGAAGCAACAGAAGAACGGCTGAGTGGGACGCGCTGATGAGAGTTCGTGAGAACCGATCGTGACTTACCTCAGGTGCGAATGCTCTTCCTGCGGATCATATAATGCCACGCAAGGAATCTATCTTGTCCACGCGAGTGTTCACTGTAGTTGTGGCGATTCTCTTGTTTTATGGTTGCGTCCACACCACTCCGTTTCGTGACAGCCGGGGAGAGATCGTTCCAGGAAGCATTGCCACCATGGAGACCGTTTCCATCGGCGGCATTCCGCAACAGCTGTGGTTTCGCGGCATCGATACCCGCAATCCGGCTTTGCTGATCTTGCATGGCGGTCCAGGGGTCAGTGAAGCAGCGCTCTATCGCTCTTTCAACTCTGAACTGGAACGGCACTTTTTGGTGGTGAACTGGGAGCAGCGCGGCACGGGACGCTCGTTCCATAGAGATATTTCTGCAAAATCGATGACAATCGCACAGTTCCTCCAGGATCTGGACGATGTCGTCGAATTAATCCGGAAACGATTTGATAAGGAGAACGTCGTCCTCCTCGGTGACTCCTGGGGAACCGCCCTCGGCACTCTGTACGCCTTTCACCATCCGGAAAAAGTTGCGGCCTATGTGGGGATCGGACAAGTGACCGATATGCCGAAAGGTGAGCGGCTGTCGTATGACTTTGGGCTGACACAGGCGATGGCGAGAGGCAACGAGAAAGCGGTCAAGGAGTTGCGCGCCATCGGACCTCCTCCGCATACAGTCGATGAAATGTTGATCTCGCGAGACTGGGTGGAGCGATTCGGTGGGGCGTTCCATGCCGATCTTTCCACCGGCAAACTGATATGGGCGGCACTGAATACCGACGAAGCCAATCTCGTGGATCTGATTCTGTTCGGGCGGAGCAATCGCTTCTCGCTGGAGCACCTCTGGCCGCAGTTCTCCCAGCTTGATCTCACCGTCTACAAGGTTTTCAAGACGCCCGTCGTCTTTCTGCTCGGGCGCTATGATCGACAAGTGCCGGCAACACTCGCCGCTTCCTACTTCGAGGCCATCGAAGCTCCGCACAAGCGACTGATTTGGTTCGAACAATCCGCTCATCACCCTCCGTTCGAGGAAATCGAAAAATTCAATAAGGTCATGATCGAAGAAGTCCTTCCAGTGGTACGGGGGGGCCAAGACATGTAATCCGCACCACAGGTCAGGATCATGTCAAGAAACGGAGAGGGGGTGAGGGATGAGTCATGCACTGAAAGGCAAAGTGGCCTTAGTGGCCGGGGCGACGCGAGCCGCAGGGCGGGGGATCGCGATCGAGCTCGGCGCGATGGGCGCCACCGTCTACTGCACCGGCCGAACCACCCGTGCACAGCCATCCGAGATGAATCGTCCTGAAACGATCGAAGAAACTGCCGAGCTCGTGCGACAGGTCGGAGGAACAGGCATCGCCGTCCAAGTCGATCATCTCATTGCCCGACAGGTACAGGGGCTTGTAACTCGCATCGAGCGGGAGCAAGGACGCTTAGATATCGTGGTCAACGATGTGTGGGGATCGGACCTCTTGATCGAATGGAACAAGCCGGTCTGGGAACATTCGTTGGAGAAGGGCCTGCACATGCTACGGCTTGCCATAGACACGCACCTCATCACAAGCCACTACGCCCTCGCGTTGTTGATCAAGCACCCAGGTGGACTGGTCGTCGAAATGACGGACGGCACAGCAGACTATAACCGGACCAATTATCGGGTCTCGATGTTCTATGATCTTGCCAAGACGTCGGTCATTCGCATGACATGGGCGCAGGCGCAAGAACTCAAGCCCCATCACGGCACAGCCGTGGCTCTCACTCCAGGCTGGCTACGCTCTGAGCAGATGCTCGATATATATGGAGTGCAGGAAGCCAATTGGCGCGATGCCTGCGTCAAACAACCCCACTTCGTGATCAGCGAATCGCCGCGGTATGTTGGGCGAGCCGTTGCACACCTGGCCGGCGATCCAGACGTGGCGCGCTGGACCGGTCAATCGCTATCGAGCGGTCAGCTCGCCAAGGTCTACGGCTTCACCGATCTGGATGGCTCGCAACCCGATTGTTGGCGCTACTTCCCCGAGGTGCATGACGCCGGCAAGCCGGCCGATGCGACCGGATACCGATAATTGCAAAATAGAATCGGCTACTGATGAGAAATGGATGAAATCCTACTGTTTGCCAAAAGTTACGCAGATGTCGATTTCGTCACCACCGAACGACTATGGTATGACAGCCGATATGCATGCCTATACTCGAGACTTGATAACCCACAAGGAGGCCACTATGCGTTTCGTATCGTTCGCTATCGTCATATTAGGCATCACGCTCACCATCTCGCCGGGATTTGCGAAAGAAAAAAAGCATGAAAAAGCGATGGACCCACAAGAGATGATGGAGGTTTGGAAGAAACTGGGCCAGCCTGGCGAGCCGCACAAACTATTCGCGTCATTGGCCGGCAGCTGGACGACCCAGACGAAGGAATGGATGGAGCCGGGCAAGCCACCGATGGAGTCCACCGGTACCGCCGAGATGAAAATGTTGCTCGACGGGCGGTTTCTCTATCAAGAATACAACGGCCAGATGATGGGGCAACCGTTCAACGGAGTCGGCATCGACGGATATGACAACCTCACCAAAAAATATGTCACCGCCTGGATGGATACGATGGGAACCGGCATTTTCTTCATGGAGGGCACGGCGAGCCGGGACGGCAAAACCATCACCTTGCGGGGCTCCCATCCGGAGCCGGGCGGCGGAAAGATGACGCACCGCGCGGTCTGGACAATCGCCGACGCCGACAACCATACGTTCGTAATGTACGGAGCCCATGGGAAGGAGAAAGAAGCGAAGTTTCTGGAGATTGTCTACACCAGAAAACAATAATCCGACACCTATAGCTGGTCGGCCAGGAACCGAATAAAAGGATGCAGTGGTGTGTCTGTTGTTTGTGCGATAAATCCAGCGCACCCTTCGGACTCTTGTCGATTTTCTTGCCGTCGCACGACCATTCGATGAACCGGCTGACCGCCAACAGTCGATCATTGCATGAAAGGAGCTATGCCGATGAGCAGCGTTCGAGTATTGGTCGGAACAAGGAAAGGCGCCTTCATCCTGACTTCGGACGGCAAGCGAAAACAGTGGTCTGTACAAGGTCCACACTTCGGTGGATGGGAGTTGTACCACCTCAAAGGCTCGCCGGCTGATCCGAACCGGTTGTACGCCTCGCAAACCAGCAGCTGGTTCGGCCAAGTGATCCAGCGCTCCGACGACGGCGGCAAGACGTGGAATCCGCCCGGCACCAAGCCGGAAGATCTCATGGGATCGGACGGCATGCCGAAAGGCGAGAGCAATATGTTTCTGTATGACGCTTCTGCGGAAACAGGGAAACCGCTCACGACGCACCAACATTATGACGGCTCGCAGCGCCCCTGGGAATTCAAACGGGTATGGCACCTTGAACCGTCATTGACGGATCCCGATACGGTCTATGCTGGAGTCGAAGACGCGGCGATCTTCAAATCGATCGACGGGGGCAGGACGTGGAAGGAGCTGGCGGGACTGCGAGGTGCCAAGGGTCAACTGTGGCAGCCTGGAGCCGGCGGAATGTGTCTACACACGATCGTGCTGGATAAGGAGAATTCGGATCGAATCTTTGTCGCCATTTCAGCCGCCGGCACGTTCCGCAGCGATGATGGAGGCCGGACATGGCGCCCAGTGAATAAGGGGCTGAAGTCTCAGTATGAGCTTCCCGACCCTGACGCCGAAGTCGGGCACTGTGTCCACTGCATCACGATGCACCCATCACGGCCTCACGTGCTGTTCATGCAGAAGCACTGGGACGTGTTGCGGAGCGATGATGCCGGCGAGTCGTGGCAGGAGATCAGCGGGAACTTACCGAGCGATTTCGGATTCCCCATCGCCGTCCATGCCCATGAGCCGAACACGGTCTACGTGGTGCCGATCAAGAGCGACTCCGAACACTATCCACCGGAGGGTCGACTGCGTGTCTATCGAAGCCGGTCAGGTGGTCACGAATGGGAAGCCCTGACGAAGGGGCTGCCGCAAGAGCATTGCTACGTCAACATTCTGCGGGACGCGATGACCGTTGATCGGCTCGATCCTTGCGGCATCTATATCGGGACGACCGGGGGCCAGGTCTATGGCTCGGCCGACGGCGGCGATAGCTGGGC
>DATIGP010000110.1:0-6691 GCA_035454625.1 Nitrospira sp. | reverse complement strand
GTCGAAGGGCAACAACCCGGCGGCCAATGAGTTGAAACTGTTCGAAATGGCGGAAGACCATCTGGTGCAGTTGCATGTGAGCTTGGCCCACCAGTACTGGGGCTACACCTATACGGTCGGCTGGGCGGCGATGAACCGCGCGTATGTGGAAATCATGGACGATGACACGCGCTTAAAGGAAAAGCTGGAGTTGCAAGCGCGGGTCGCGAAGCTCGAGGGCCAGATGAAGCACAGTTGGCTGGATCTGGACAGTGACAGCGGGAAGCTGTCCTTGGGCGGCCTGGGCGGCGGCTTAATGCTCGCTGGGACCATGGCCCTCGCCGGCTGGCGGCGGCGCAAGCCCTAACAGTGAACACGACGTCGTCCCTGACCGAGCCGGTGTCACGCCCGTCAGGGGCTCAGATGCTCCCGTCACTAGGACTGCTCCTGGTGACGGGAGGTCTTTTTCTCATCGGGTGGTTTGCCTACCTTTGGTTTAAGCCCGCGCCTGCTCCTTACACGTATCAACTGGTGGATGAAGGCGGAGCGGCGAAGTTTGGTCATCTCGGGCTCCAGGCCTGGCCGAATCTGAAGATCAGTAAATACGAGATCCACGTTCAGTCAGTCGATAAGCCGATCGCTGTCGCCTATCGGGCGGATAAGGGAGATGGTAAGTTGGTCCTATTAAATTGGGAAAACCTCCTTTCCGAACCGGTCGGTTACATGGGAACTGATCTATCCGATCTTTCGACGATCGCCACAGATCTTGTGAAGCATGTGCCAAAAGAGGCGGTTATCTTAGCTTGGTGGGATACCTCTCGGCAGCTGGGCCTTTTGTCTGAACGGGATACTCTGTTTACATCTCATCTGGGGCATCCACTGATTGCGCCTTCCTACTGGAGAGATCGTGCGGATGTCATTGACGAGTATGAACGTGCGTTTTGGGGAGCGTCTGGATCGTCCGAGGAAGAACAAAAATTCAAGCAGTTCACGGATGCGCTGTCCTCAGAGCCTCGTAGAGGAGCAGCTCTGCTTCGAGAATTAGTAGGGTCTGGTGAAGCCTATATCGTCGTGCATCCCTCCGATCTTTATAAACTTGGACTCATGCGACCAGATCGGATGGAGATTGCCTTTAAAGACTTCCCCTTGACCGGCAATGTCCATGGATTAGCCGGACAAGTCAAGGCATGGATGAAAGAGAACGGATACGATACCTATACACTCCAATCTCTTTCGGAAAAGCAGATACGGGCCTATTTTTTGAGTGAAAGTAAGAACGGAAAAATATTACTGTCCCAAATGCTGCCGCTCATGAACTCCACCCCCGTGGATTTTCAAGAGCTGCAACTTGTCCACAAGCAGGGTGGCTATTGGGTATATAAGATTCCGGCTGCTTAAAACCTACCTGCAGGATCTCCTTTACTGAATATCAGGGTGGCAGTCCAGAATCCCCTCATGGTAAACTATTTTGCTGCGAAACATGGGACGAAGAAAATGTATTCATCTCTCTTGTGCGGAGATGACCATTATGCTGTCTCTCATTCATACATCTATGGGAAAGGAGATGCCGTGAATCACCGCATAGTGTACGCAATCGCCGCTGCGGCGGTATTTCTGGCCGTTGCAGGAACTGCATCCGCGGAGGGGACATTCGAAGGACGAAAAAAATGCTTCAATTGTCACAAAGGTGAAGGTGAGTCTTGGGAAAAGACTCTCCATGCAAAGGCCATGGAGTCGCTTAAGCCCAGCAGAGGCAAGAAGAAGGACGAGGCGATGGTCAAGGCCAAGCTGGATCCCAAGAAGGACTATACAAAAGACAAGGACTGCGTGGGATGTCACGTCGACGGGTTCGGTAAGGAAGGCGGGTACGTCATCGAAGAACCGGAGAAATTCTTAACCGGTGTCGGGTGCGAGTCCTGTCACGGAGCAGGTAGCGATTATCGCAAGATACACCGCAAGGCAGGTGAAGCATTTGAAAAATCCCAGAAGACCATGGAGCGAGCCAACCTGGTGGAGGCCGGGCAAGACTTCGAGTTCCAGGAGAAGTGCAACGCCTGCCATCTCAATTATGAAGGGTCACCTTGGAAGGGTGTGAAGAAGCCATACACCCCATTTACTCCGAAAGTGGATAAAAAGTACGAATTTGACTTCGAAAAATCCGTTCGGAACGATAAGGCCATGCATGAGCACTTCAAGTTAGCAGGCACCTTCACGGGGCCGCCAATTCCAAAATTTCATGAGGAATTCCAGAAGGCTGCCAAGCCGCCCGTGAAGTCCGACAAGGCAGGGGATGACTAATCATGCCTAAGCTGGGTACATTAGCTGCTGGAGCGATTCTTGGAATAGGGCTCATTACCGTCGTTTTCGGCGGTGAGGCGGCCATCTCACGGACTGAATTCTGCATAAGCTGTCATTCTGAAATATATCCCTATGAAGAACTGAAGAAGTCCTCACATTGGGGCGCCCTTGGCATGGACCCCGGTTGTAAGGATTGCCATGTCCCTCAAGGATTATCGAACTTCCACAAGGCCATTTATACACACGTGGTAGACGGAGTGCCTTTCTTGATCAAGGAATTCACCACCGACTACTCCACCGTCGAAAAATTCAATGAGCATCGTCCCGAGGCGGCCTACCGGGCCCGTATGAAACTCAAAGAATGGGATAGTCTCACGTGCAAAGCCTGTCATAAAAATACTAAGCCACCTGGAGCCTCGGCTAAAGCCGCGCATGCCAAGATGCAAAGCGAAGGGGCGACATGCATCGATTGTCACCAAAATTTGGTGCATAAGAAGGTTCCGGAGCACGACCTCAACGCGAGTCTTGCTCAGGGACGCCCGGTGCTGAAGGAAGTCAAGAAGAAGAAAGATGAAGAAGAGGATGACGAATAAAAACACGAACTCATTAAAGTAGAGGTAGGTCGCAACGAGAAGCCAGGACTGGATTCCAGTCCTGGCTTTTTATTTGCGCGTATCTGCGATGGTGGGATGACGTCCCTATTTCCGACCTCCACTTGGCCCATCCAGTCTCGAAGATGTATTCTCGATTGTTCCCGTCACCACACGCTGCCTGAGCTTGCTTCGCCATCTCGAAGATAGGCCAGCGCATTCGGAAAGATCTCTGGCGAGAAGAATATTTTCCCTGTCCTGGTGCATCACGGTATTGGCGGCTGCCACGGTCCATCTTGGGAAAGGGCGTTCAACCAGAAGCAGGCGGCTGCCGGCTTGCACGTGACCTTCTCGGAGTACTCTGAAGTACCAGCCCGTTCTCCCTGTTTCCTGAACGCGAACAGCCAAATCTTTGACCCGCCAGCGGCGAGCAAGCTTCCAACACGGCTGTCTAGGTTGGGACACTTGGACGAGCGATTCTCCGACCTCAAATATATCCCCGATACAAGCGTCACTCTCGAGTACGCCCTCGATCGTAAAATTTTCCCCGAATGATCCACGTGGAAGGGCTAAGCCTAATGCATCGACCCAGTAAGAATAATGTTCGATGGGGTACACATTCACGGCCTTTTCCGGACCCCCATGGTTCTCCAGGTCTGCTTGTCCATCACCGTCAAGATTAGTCTTGCTCAACCAAAGTAAACGAGAAGTCGGCTCTTTGAAGAAGCCGGTGGTCCAGACCTGATCCATCGGGTCAGATGACCCCTCGTTCCCTATAGTCTTCGGGAGCCCTACCTGCACTGAAATCACTTTTGCGATTCTGGCGTCGCTCACGGTCATCTCCTCGGCTCATGAGACCACTGGGTAATATATCAAATATGGCTTTGACACGAGAACATACGCAAAGAGTTCGGAACTGATAAGACATCGTGTGTGGATTAGACGCCGCTTCACAGAGGCTGCAATAGCATGAACCACCTTGCTGCAGCGACAGGTTGCGGGCTCACGATATCAGTTGCCGGAAAGGGCACGTAGGCGAGTGCTTCACGGAGTAGGATGTGCGGGGTTGCCGGTGGATTGAACTGACTTAGTGAGACCTGAACCAGTCACAGATACGTTTTATGCCATATAGCGCAGGCCCTGCTCCCCCGATGGCTACGGCATCGACGAGACAGTACCAGGCGCCGACCCCACTGGGAGGATTTCCCTGCGGCCATCCCAGCAGCGGATCAATAGCAGCCCATTGCCAGGCGCCGACCGCAGTGCCGATCAATTCAAGCCATGTGGTAATAAAAAAAGCTGCCAAGTACACCATCGGCGAACGGCCGATTATGAGCCAGACCAGAAATATTGAGAACAATAATGCCCCGACCCAATCTCCTCGATCCGCATGGCCGCTGATTCCCCAGAGAGACCAGGAACCCCATACTCCTACGACGAAAAGCGTGATTTTTCCCGGATGGCGGACGAACAATCCCGATCGCGCGAGAGCCACGGCTGTCAAATAAACCATTCCATGACCCGGCGGAACATAGGCGGGAACATTCTCAAACCGGTATGTGTATCCTCCCATGTAGATCGAGGCAAAGTGTTCACCGACGGTGGCAAATAACACGGCAATGACGACTTGAGCCTTAGTTTCTCGACTCTCGCCCAGCAACAAGGCGCCAAGAAACATCCATGCAAACGCCCCAAGCAATTGTTGCCGCTCCACGCTTGCGCTGATCTCAAACAAAGAACTGACAGCCACGCTGAAAAAGGTGAAGGCCGCGATTCCATAGTCGCGTATCCGATGAGAATGAAATGTGCCCTGGTGAGGGAAATGCCGGAGGGCGAGGCGGCCGATGGTGTCAAATAACGGCGAATGAGGGGACGAGCTCGATGAGGTACCCATGGATCAGAGAAGATCTATACGAATCGGCTGGAGCCTAATCGCCGCGAGTCCGGGTCATCATACAGGAAGAGATGTCAGCCGGGCAAGCTGTTGTACAGAGTAAGGCAAGGGAGGTGCGATGACGGATGTGAAGGCATGATAATCCAAATTGACTCTCTATGCCATTGCATGGCCGTGATGACAGATTTGTCCTTCGTCGCGTCGCTTGGACGGCCGGAACCGCCGCAATCGCAACAGAATCGATTGTCGGAAAATAATCGCGAGTCAACTTGCTGCCAGTGGGGGTCAGCAGTCAGTCGTCGCTCGTTCAATGGTGCGGGGAGACGAATCGATCCTACACGGCGCAATAGGGGTGTCCTGTCGGGTGAGATGTTTGAATTGGATGGAAAGTTCAGTAGAGGCCGGGCCATACATGACCAGGCTGCCCGCTGATTTCATGCAGAAATGGAAGACTATGCGGGAGAACAAAGAAAACGCCGGCCCGCCTTGCCATCTAGCGATGGGGGCGGACCGGCGTCTTGTCGGATCGGAGTTGCTCTAGGCTCCCAGCCTTGTGAAGACGGGGAGTACCGGAGCCCAGATCGGGTTGATGAGCCGTTCACCCTTATCTGTCCAGGACATCAATAATCCTGCAAAGCGCTGGTCCGGATCGTGGAGGATATCCACCAACCGCTGCACTTCCCAGAGGACGTCCTTGGACTCGACCTTAATGTCCACCGTTTGGCCAGGCTGGATGGCCGCTTCATTGTCCATCGTCAAGCCCGCCGCTGCAACCAGTTCGGGTGGATAGTTTGGATCGAGCTTGGTAGCTCCCATCTTGTTGGTAAACCGAATGCCTGCAGTGGTGAACTCACCAATGGTCACAGGTTCCGTGCCGTTATTGGTCGCATGAAGAGTCATGCGCAAGGCTCGGCCCGGAACGTCGTATTCGGCATGGGTGACTTCAACCACGAACGGATTCGGCTTGATCGGCATCGGCTTGACCTTTGTCTCACCGGCCTGCAGCGGAACGGTAACAGGGTGTCGCGCATCTGCTGCCAGATACCCGACCGTTACGACGACCAACACAAAGACCAGCAATGCACTGCCGACTTTCCGGTCGATCGGATCGAGTAAGAGTTCATCGCCGTAGGCTGCCAGGACTCGGGCCCGTACGAGGTACATCGGCCGGATCATAAACCAGCCGACCCAGAAGATGGCCACGGCTGCCCAGAACAGGTGCCACATGATTCCAGTGGCCGTACCCATGGTTTCTGAGTCGAACGTTTCACCGGTAAGAGTCTTGATTGGATTGGTGAAATCCTCATATCGACCCGTGATGTCCATCCAGCCACCGGGTCCTGCGATCGGACCTGCATCCTTGACGGCGAACATGGGATGGATGTGATGGTGGCCGGGGAGTCGGGCTTTCAACTTGACTATGTACTCATAGTCACGCCCGATTTCCATCGGTCCTGAGACAAACATCGGCGTCCCGTTGACCTTCGAGCTGAGACGCACGAAGACGGAGCTAGGAGAGCCGATATTAATGAAAGTACGGTTCGGCTTGACCACCGCACGAGGCCAATCCTCGGACAAGTGGAACTTGCCCTTGAGTTCGGTCACATCGTTGACCTTGGTGGACTTTCCGACCCATTCTGTGTCGTACCAATTCACGGTACGCATCCGCAAGAACGGTTCCTGCGAGCGCTCGCCGTGAGCGAATGCAGGGGTGATATCGAGAACCGGCGTCAACGCCAGCGTCGCCACCCCGCAGAGTCCCATAACCCAGAGTTTGAAGACGTGTGTAGCGTTCATGCTTTCCCCCCGATTTTGGCCTTATCGGCATGGGCCAAGGTGGCGTACGCGAAAACATCATGCACTTTCGTGGTGCGCTGTCTGTCATCCGTAAGGTAGAAGTAGGCCGTGCAGAAGAACTTGCCGAACTGCC
>DATIGP010000109.1:0-6470 GCA_035454625.1 Nitrospira sp. | reverse complement strand
CCCGGGAACGCATAATTCTCCAGCACCACCTGGTGAATGATGCCGGCGCCCGGCTTCCAGAAGCCGATTCCGTACTTCTTCGCCGCAGAGGCGAGGAAGTTGTAGACTTCCTTGTTTTCGTCCATGGCGCGAAGCAGGTCCTTTTCGGACCCCATCTCCGCACGGATCAGGTGGTCGCAATGGATGGTGCTCGGCACGGCAGCCTTCTTCTTGCCGGCCTGCATAAATTGCAACATGGCCATCTGCGCCGTGGCATCCTGCATCGCCACGCGGTCCGGGCGGAGCGCCAACATGGCCTTCCCGCGCTCCCACGCTTGAGTATCGAAGTTATCGGCATGCGAGACGAGAATCTTCTCCGCCAACGTCAACGGACGGCCGAATTTTTTTCTGGCCTTCTCGAAGACCTCCGGCATTTTGGCGTAGAGCTTCTTCGCGAGCTCGAGTGACATTGCGCTCTCCTTACAAACAGGCTTGGATTCGGACCAGGAGCCAAGGAGGTGCGCTCCCCGACCACGCCCTGTCACCAGCCTTCGGTTAGGGCGGCTTGCTCCACCACTCATCGAGCGGCGCAGCCTGCCGCAATTATTTCAACGGTAGACCCTTACGCGACTATTTAAACGGCAGGACTTCCCGCGCCTATTATTTTAAGGGCGGAACCTCCCGCCGCTTGGGCGCCGCATAGTTCACCAGGTAATCGAACAGCCGGATCAAGCGGCTGTCCTGACGCTTCTGATCGACCCAGTGGCCGATCAATCCAATCGTGCGGGATAGGATGAAGAAGCCGTTCAAACTGTCGACTGGAAACCCCAGATCAACCAACACGGCCGCCATCGTACCGTCCACGTTCAGAATAAGATTGTCTTTTTTGGCCGCCGTCACCTGCTCCACCGCCAAGGCGAAGTCGAGACAGGGCGTTTTGATATTCAGGCTCTTCACGTACCCCACAAGTTCCTTCACGCGTTTATCAGGATTGCGCAAGCTCTTCACCCGGTGACCGATACCGGGAACGGGCCCGACGTTTTTCTTCATGTACCCCAGAAAGTCCTCGACCGTCATCTTGTTGTCGACCGCGTACTTGAACCAGCGGCCGGCATCCGTTACGGCGCCGCCGAAGCGAGGACCGATCATGATCAACCCGGCGGCCACCGCTTGCGATAAGCCGATACCGGCGCAGGCGGCGAGGATCGTCGCATAGGCCCCGCTCACGCAAGGTCCGTGATCGGCCGACAGAATAATGATGCGCTTGATGATTTCCGCTTCCTGCTTCGAGATCAGCCGCTTGTCCCACAGCAGACCGATGACGTGAGGAATTTCATAGCCCTTGTTGATGAGTTCGGAGGCCGGATACCCGTCGTAGCAAGGTTCGTCGCCTCGGTCATCGCTGATCGTAGTACGAATAAGGGGCGCGACCATAACTTCATCGGCCTTCATCGCCTCTTCGACGGACTTGGGTAACCGCGGCAGGACTGTCGGTTCCACCGGCTCCTTCACCTGCCCGGACTTGAGCAATTCCTGATACGTGTCCTTGATCGCAGGGCCCAGCGCACCGAATGTCGGCGGGACGATGGCACCGGATTTTTTGAGTGCGTCGGACTTGGATCGAGCCGATCCTTCCCCCTTCATCCCTTCTTTGGCGCCGGCATGGCCGAATTTCATCCCCTTGGGTAAACTCTCCTGGCAGAATCCGGACACGACGCCGATGAGTTTCACCCGGCGTTTCTTCGCGCCGTACCATTCAGCGGCCCGCTCTTCGAGATCACCCCCCATTTCACCGACAATGACGACCGCCTTTGTCTGCGGATCATTCTCGAACATTTCCAGGTAGCTCACGTAATCCGTGCCGGGATAGGCATCACCCCCGATGCCGATGGCCGTCGTGATTCCGTCCGCGAACTGCGAACAAATCCAGATGATTTCATTGGAAAGACCGCCCGACTTGGTAATGACGCCGAACGAACCTTCACGATAGAGCTTCGATAGCACAAGGTTGTCGAATGCTCCGCCGATCACGCCCAAACGGCAAGCTCCTGCGGAGATGATGCCGATGGAGGATGGGCCGTTGAACACCTTGCCGAGTTTACGCGCATGGGCACCGAGCAGCTTTGCGTCCTTCTCGGGAACCCCTTCCGTAATCATCGAGACCACTTTAATATGCGGATCGTCCAACGCTTCCATCCCGCCCTTCATCGCACGGTCCGCACCGATGTAGACGAGGCTGGTGTTGATGGTCGGATGGCTCTTTGTCGCTTCCGCCATGGTTTTGTAGATTGGAATGGCGATGAGACCGCTGCCGTAGGGTATTTCGTTGGTCTTGCCGGCGTCAGGAGGATAGACGAAGGCCTCAACGTTGAGCGGGCGCTTGATCAGATAGCAGAACTCCGCCATGCGGCGGGCCGCGTTGACACCTGCAGCACCTCCCTGAATCACCACGCGGGTGTCTTTATTTGCCAGAATACTCATCGCAATCTCCCTCTGTCTCCATATCCAGTCTTGAGTGAACGAATAGGCTGGAGAGCGGCCACGCTGCTCCGCCGTCGGCCCCTGACACTCGTTGCTTACTTTTGCAGCGCTTTGTCGACGATGTCCGTCAGCGGGGTGTTGCGATCAAAGACGTGGATGTCGAAGCCCTCGTCCTTCAGCGCGCGCATCGCGTCAAGTCCCTCTTTCTCACGGGGCCCGCCGCGGCGCACCCAGATTTTCACACCCTTCAACTTGCCGTCGCTCTTTGCCTTGCGGAATCCATTGATGATGCCGCCGAAAGTTTTCTTCACGTCGGTAAAATTGGCAATCGCTCCGCCGACGATGATGTTTTTGATGCCCGGCAAGGAACAGACTTTTTCCGTCAATACTTCAACGGCCCAATCGGGGGGATCGCCCGAATACTCGGCATAGTTCGCCAGCTTGCCGCCACGCGCCACGACGGCATCGGAGTAGTAGACGCTCGCCCCGCCGCCTGCCGGCAGCATGGCCGTATCGCCTCCTGGAATCTCGATGAATTTGACCGACCCTTTGATTTTGCTGTCAACCGCCATGACTTCCACTTCATCTTTGCTGTAGGCACGGCCGAACTCCGCTGCAAATTGGAAATTCCAATCAGGGTGGCGGAACTTGGCATCACCGTCCAGCAGCGTCACGGCATCGAGTGCGACCAATTCACCGTCGCTCTCCCGCGTCACGACAGGATTCACCTCGAGATACTGCGCGTCTTCATTATCGAAACAGGTGAACATCTTTCCGGCGAAGTCTGCCACTTTCTTGGCGACCGAGCCGGTAAATCCAGCATCTTTGGCGAGTTGTTCCAGTTGGTCCGGGGAAGGGGTTTGCCCGACATCAAGACACAACCGCTTCACGCGCTCCCAATTCGACTCCACCTCAATACCGCCGCAATTAGCGACGAGGATCTCGGCGCCTTCTCGAGTAGACTTGACTGCGCAATAGTATTCTTCTTTGTGGGGGACCATTTCAGAGACGATGACCTGCGAGACGGTAATGCTGCCGACTTGGCGGCCGATCATGTCCTTGGTTGCCGCAACGGCACCGTTCAAGTCGAGACCTACTTTCACCAGACCCAGCTTAAACCGAGAACCCAATGCTTCATGTGCTTTGGCGACTAATTTAGTCTGCTTCATCCACTCATTGACTTGACCGAGCTTCGCGAGCTCGTCCGCGGAGGTGACAACCGCATAATGCGGAACGTGAATTCCCCACTTCTTCATCAGTCCCATACCGGGACCTTCTAAAACCTTTGCCATGCGCGTTCTCCTTCGTTCGACTCAGCCCATAGGGGGAAACGGATTGTAGCGGAAATCAACAGGACGACTCAAGGCACCAGAGGAACTAATAGAAAGCAGATCAAAAGGCCTAGCGTGAGATTTTTAAACCGGATACTTACTAAGCAGTCGAAATATATGATTTTTTCATAGCCGCTATCTTGAAGATCGAAGAGACTGGCATCGCGAGCAGAAATAGGCGCTCCGTTCCCCATGAAAACGTCTGATCATCCCGCCACAGTAATTGGGACAAGGCTTGTCGGCTTTTCCATATACCAGATGCCGCCGCTTGTATTGCCCCTCTGTCCCATCAGGGGCGAAGAAATCCCGGACGCTCGACCCGCCACAAGCGATCGCTTCATGGAGGACCTCACGCATGGTGTGGTAGAGGCGTTCAATCCGGCTCACCGAAAGTCTGCTGACCTGAACATGCGGGTGCAAACGGGCCCGAAAGAGAATTTCATTCGCGTAGATATTCCCGATCCCTGCGATAACCTGTTGATGCATCAAGAGCGATTTGAGCCGCCCACGTCGCTCTTGCAAGAGCCTCTGGAAATCTTGCTGTGACGCAGAGAGAGGGTCGAGTCCGAATCGACGGGCAAGATATCCGTCAAGCCCGGCCTTATCTAATAACGAAAGCCTACCGAACCGACGGGGATTCCAGTACCGGAGCTCCGGTTCACAGGCTCCCTCGAACGACAGCTTTACATGAGTGTGCTGCGGGTGTTTCGTGCGAGCCGACTGGAACAAGAGGAGTCCGGTCATCCCAAGCTCGGCCACCACATAGCGGCAGGCTTGATCATTGACAAACTGTAGGGCGATGCACTTGCCGTATCGGTCCACAGATTGCAGAGTGGCCCCTAGATACCAGGACCTGGTGGTGTAACCCTCTCGAACGATATCTGTGCGGCCGATCCATACGTCTTTCAGTCGCGCTCCGAGGAGGCGGGTACGAATCTGTCGAGCAACGACTTCTGCCTCTGGAAGCTCCGGCATGCCTCACTCCAAGTTGGACGATAAAACGGCGCTCCATTACGCCATGCGAATGGACGAAAGGCAAGGGCCTCGACGCGAAGAAGAATGAGACGCACGGCGCGATGAAGGGCAAGCGCCGCGTCTGTGGTCGCCGGCGAGGTCTACGTCGTGCCGAATAAGGCATGACACATTTGTGGACGACCGCGAAACGGTGAGCCGGCCGTCTCGCGTAAGCGCGCAGTATCTTAGAAGCCAAGTCGTAATCTTTGTCTGAGTGACGTGAGAACGAGGCGGGAGGGCTTTTCCATCGGCCTGCTAGGCGGCCCGCCGGAGTTGGCGAACTTGTTCAATGGCCACTTGAAGATTCGGCAGCGGCATGGCACCCGGGCGTCGAACCATGACTAACTTCAAGACTTCATCGTAGGTCCGACCTTCAACGCAGCAGAGATAGGCCATGACCACTGAAACGGAGCGCCCCATGCCTGCTCGGCAACAGACCAGCGCCCGGCCTTTTGACGCACGCGGCTCAAGCCATTGAACCGCTTCCAGCAGCTTGGCAGGACTCGCCTTCGCAAACTCTCGAAAAGGTATCCGGTGATAGTCCAACCAGGCAGCCGGTGCGATGGAAAACTCTTCCGCAACGAGCAGGAGTGCACCGACTACCTGAGGAGGTTCCTGCGCGTCATCGATACTACCCACTGCCAAATGATCCGTAATCTGATGCATCGCGCTGTCAGTATAGCGCGACTCTGATGTGCGTCAAGCGATCTCGCCGGCTCTGCGGCGATGGTTGCCATTTCGATTCCTTGGTCGCTATACTCTCGACATGGTCACTCTCACCCAGCAGGAGGTGGAACGTCGCCTGAACACGGTCCCATGCGCCGTCTGCAAACAATCCAGCTTCGCTATAGATGAACGGTTCATGGGAACAGACGGCGACTGGCGGGGCATCTGCAAGAAATGCTATTACACCTTTCCCGTCTACACCGATATGGAGTTCTATCTGCGGACACAGCCGGATGTGCCGTTCCGGTTAAAGGAGATTTCCTGCACGGCCTGTAACCATCGAGGAGTAGATCTCGATTTTCGAGCTACGCTCTCTGTGCGCGATGCCTATTATTTCGTCACGTGTCAGGGTTGTAACCGACAATTTGTGGAAAAATCTTCGTTAGAAGCCTTTGAATAATCGGCCGGCACTTTTTGGTGTATACTAAACCCATGTCCGACAATCCAAAACAACCTGGTTCTTCATCGCCGGAAGACACACCGAAAGCGAGAAAAGAAATTCCCCTCATTGCCATTCAGCATGATGATGCTGTGATGGCCGAGGAAATGGCCGATCTCTTTGAAGAAGATAAGGTGTCCCACCAGCACGGCAGCTCAGAACCAGAAGCGGATTAGTCCCGGCCCGCCTTCAAACTATCAGCTTGAGAACCACTCCATTAAGCCAATTGATCAGCTCTGATGGTCCTATTTGTCTCAAGCCTTCAGCTCGTCTGCGTTAGGCATAAGACCGTTTGACGCCGCTCAAAATGGAAGAACTGGTAACGAATCCCTTTAGGGACACTTGTTCAGCATCCTGTATCGCCAATCTCGCCGCAGCGACAAAGGCATTCTGTTCCGCGTGACGAGGTTATGCTGAAGTCCGTTGAAATTTGACGAGTGACTCCGCCGTGGGATACTCCACGGTTCACAACGGGAGGGAGTCACTGATGAAGAGAGACA
>DATIGP010000108.1:0-34512 GCA_035454625.1 Nitrospira sp. | reverse complement strand
GTATCAGAAAACCTATTCAGGCTGAAAAGGCAATCGCCATCCCGTTTGGAATCGGAATCGGGACGCTTTATTCAGTTACAACCATTTCAGGTCCCCCTCTCGCATTGCTCTTCAACAATCAAGGATACGCCAAACAAGATTTCAGGGCTGCCTTGGGAGTCATCCGCGTGGCTGAATCATCACTCACGGCGATTGCGTACGGATTTATCGGCTTCTATAGCGCGGGTAGTATGGATATCATCCCCTACATCGTTCCAAGCGTCATCGTCGGTATTCCACTCGGAACCTACCTTATCCGACTGATGGATCCTGAAACGTTCAGACGTATTTGTATGGCCTTCGACGGATTAGTGGTGGGCTTCGGCCTGTCTCGGGTGCTCGTAGAACTGGATCTTGCTACACCAGTGACGACCTATAGTATCTTGTCAATCGTGGTGCTCCTAAACGGCTACCTGCTGTTTCGATTTTTCAGAGATCGAGCACATCCCCAAGAGATTCCCTCTTAGTACCTCCAGAGTCCGGTTGCTCCTTTATCGATGCCTTGAACTAGGTAAACCTCTCTTGGCTTACCCTGCCTTCACCAATGCTCTTGCGGTACTTGAAGGTGGAACCCTTCAGACCTACATCATTCCCGGCTTACAGAATTACAAGTTGCTGAATACTAGTACATTTTATATGGACACCTAGGCATAACCCTTGCTCACCCAGCAGACCACGTCAGTGTTTCGTACATACTTATCCCTTATCCACCTAAATTTTAAGGGGGTGTTTGTTATGCAGAGGAATGCGATCTCGCCTAGTCTCTTCCATTGTAACTTCACGGTTACGATGATTATAGCGTTAAGTTTTGTCACACTCTCACTATCCGGATGTGGTGCCGATGGACAAGGTGGGCCTGTGATTTCATCGCTGTCCACACCGGCTGAGACTCCATCGGTAGATCCATCGGTTGATGATGTGCCTTCGAATCCTAGTGAAACGGAATCTCCATCCGGAGAAGACGTGATAGCAACCTCGACAGACGACCTGTCCGTAAGTGGTGATGAAGAGTTTGACCTTGCTGCCAGTGTAGTGGATCCTGCTGAGCTGGATCCTGCTGAGCAGGAGAAAATGGCAATCTCTATGATCGGCGCTACAGCACGGGTCACTTGGGATGCCTCCTCTGATCCAAATGTACAAGGTTATTTTATCCACTACGGAAAGCAGTCATCCGGGCAACATGGTTCATGCTCCTACGAGGAAAGCCAACGAGTTGGGCCGCCCCCTGCTACGATTACTGGACTTGAACCAAATACCCCCTATTTCTTCGCAATCAGTGCTTTCGGTGAGTCCGAAAGTGAATCAGAAACACCTTGCTCAAACGAAATAATCGTAGTCACATCCGCCGCCCAAAGCTGAGCGAACCGTTTGCGAGTTCTTACTGCTTCTCCAGCTCCCCTGGTCATTTCCAGGGGAGTTCATCTCTTCATTGACCTCTACCCAGCCGATTTGTTAGCCTCAAGTTCCATCAGGCAACTGCTGAGAGTGACATCGAATCGTACTCATCCGTTGATCTCTATTCTGAAAGGATCTCCGATGGCCGGTCTAGCTGCTACCCCTGAATTGCTCAGCACCTTGCGCAACAAAGCCACCCAACTTCGCATGAACAGCGTACGGGCCACCAGCGAGGCCGGAAGCGGCCACCCATCCAGCTGCGCCTCGGCAGCAGACATCGTCGCCGCATTGTTTTTTTCTGTCATGCGTTACGACCCCCATAATCCCAAGGCGGCCAACAGCGACCGTTTTATCCTGTCAAAAGGGCATGCAGCTCCGCTTCTGTATGCGGCGTGGGCGGAAACCGGTCTCTTTCCGCAGAGCGACCTGTTGAAATTACGCACTTTAACATCCGACCTTGAGGGCCATCCGACTCCTCGCTTGCCTTTTGTGGATATGGCCACTGGATCACTTGGACAAGGGCTTCCCGTAGGGATCGGTATCGCGTTGAATGCGAAGTTCGTCGACAAGCTTGATTATCGAACTTACGTATTGATGGGCGATGGAGAATCGGTCGAAGGATCGGTCTGGGAAGCCGCTGAGATCGGGCGCCAATATGGTTTGGATAATTTATGTGCCATCGTTGATGTGAATCGACTGGGCCAGAGCGACCCCACCATGCTGCAGCACGACATGGATGCGTACCGTTCGCGATGGGCGGGATTCGGATGGCATCCCGTCATCGTCGACGGTCATGATCTCACAGACATCCTCAAGGCATTTGATGAAGCGGCTCGTACAAAGGGTCGGCCCACCGTGTTGCTGGCCCGAACCTACAAGGGAAAAGGGATCTCGTTCATCGAAAATAAAGCAGACTGGCACGGCAAACCGCTTAAAAAAGGTGAGGAGACACAGAAGGCTCTGGACGAGCTCGCCAAGCAATTGAGCCCGAACGGCGCCGTCATTCAGATCCCAAAGCCTTCTGTTCCACGGACCAACTCCATAGCCATCGGCGCGATGCCCGCTGCGCCTTACAAAATAGGCGATTCCGTCGCAACGCGTGAAGCGTTTGGTGTTGCATTGGAAGCGTTGGGGTCTGTAAATCCCTCGATCGTCGCACTCGATGCCGACGTAAAAAACTCCACATATACCGACAAATTCGGGAAGAAATTTTCTGACCGATTCTTTGAGAGCTTCATCGCCGAGCAAAATATGGTAGGTGCAGCCGCCGGTCTGGCTGCCTGCGGAAAAATCCCTTTTGCGGCGACGTTCGCCTGCTTTTTCAGTCGGGCCTACGACTTCATCCGCATGGCTGCCATCAGTGGTTCGAATATTAAGCTCGTCGGGACCCATGTCGGCGTCAGCATCGGCGAAGATGGGCCGTCCCAAATGGGTTTAGAAGATATTGCGATGATGGCGGCACAACCGAACGTGACCGTGCTTTATCCTTCAGACGGCAACTCGACGTATCGACTGATCGAAGAAGCGGCAAAACATCAAGGAATGGTCTACTTACGAGCTGGAAGACCGAAGACTCCCGTCCTCTACGGACCAGAGGAGCGATTCCCCCTCGGCGGCAGCAAAATCCTTCGGCAGAGTTCGTCGGATGTGCTCACGATCGTGGCCGCCGGAGTGACGCTGTTTGAGGCGTTGAAGGCATATGACCAGCTGCGGTCATCGGGCATTGCGGTTCGTGTGATTGATCTCTACAGCATCGCCCCCATCGATCGAAACACAATGGTGGAAAGCGGCCGGACAACGCAGGGCCGAATCCTCACGGTTGAAGATCACTACGCCCACGGCGGTCTCGGCGATGCCGTCCTCAGTGCTGTTGCTACGCAAGGCATCAAAGTCTACAAACTCGCCGTGCGTCAAATCCCTCACAGCGGCAAACCGGATGAACTGGTCGATCACTATGGGATAGGAATGCGGTCCATAGTGGATGCAACGAAACGGATCATCGCTGAACATTGAATTACACAAGACACCGCCGATCGTTTTGCATCAGAAAATACTCATCGCCCGACGATTCGAAGAAAAAGTGAACGTTACGATGCATCTGATGTTTTCATTTCTTCCGAAAGAGAATATGGTATAGTGCTCCCCATTGATGTGCACCGCATATTGCGACAGACTCGAGAATTACACGGGTAACCACCCATTACATTCAATCAGGAGGTACGAATGACGAGAAGGAACGTGGGCCTCTCAGCAATTACGGTGGGATGTGCCCTTATGTTGGCAGGAGGTACGGCTTCCGCAGAGGATTTGCCCCCATTGCCTCCGGTTCCACCTGAGTATGCCGACAAAAAAATGCCGGCCGGTGGATGGATGGATCCAAAAGCCATTGAAGAAGGCGGTAAAATTTATAGGGGAGAGTTCAAGACCGAGGTCAACTGTAGCAGTTGCCATGGGAAAGACGGAGCACCGGTGAAAAAGGGTGCGAGAGACCTTCGTGATCCTAAACTCGTCTGCCGCTTCTCGGACGCGTTCTGGTTCTGGCGCATATCGGAAGGTGTCCCCAAGACAAAGATGAAGGCCAACAAGGGCCTCCTGTCGGAGGAACAAATCTGGCAAGTCATGGCCTATGAAAACCAATTCTCGCACGGAGGCAAACCGGCCGACCGCTCGTGTTACAAACCTTGATTTAAAACTACAGTACAGAAAACGCTGAGGGCCAGTAACGACTGAACCAGTACCCTTACAACGAAGACAAGCATATGCAACAAGGGGGAGAGAGCATAACGCTCTCTCCCCCTTGTTCATTTGGCACTGCTGTCTCTGTCAGGGATTAGAGCGGTTCGGTGCGACAAACACCAACACTTTCATGCGGTTCTTCGTATGATTCTTGACACCATGCTCCAGCCCGGCGGGGGCCAGAGTTCCTTGTCCTGCCGTCAGCGTTCGATGGTCGGTCCCGACTTGAAAGGTACCTTGTCCCTCTAGAACGATATACACCTTATCCTGGTTGGCATGGACATGGCCCTTTTGTTCTTGGCCCGGCTCAAAACAGTAGATGTCGCAGAAAAAGCGCTCCGTTTGAAACAGGTTGTTCTTCTTCATCTTGTCGCCGGCAAACTGCTGGAAGTCGGCAAGTGTCACTATCTTCATCTGACATATTCCCCTGTCTGGATTAGTCTGAACCGGCGGTCACGGCATACGAGAGATCAGTTTCTGGTATGAATGTTTGAGTTCGTTCAGGGCATTGTTCATCCTTTCCCGGACTTCGTGCCATTTCGCGTCAGTAGCCCTCTTCAATTCATCCAATCTTTCTCGGACCCCTTCCTTTTTCTGCTCCAACTCCGTGAGCGATTTCTGAAAATCCGCCCGTGTCGATTCAGAGGCGTTTGTAATTTTCTGGCGCAGTTCAATAATTTGTCGTTGAATTGCCGCTAATCCCTCTTGTGCCTTCCGCTGGAACGCGTCTGTTTGTTGGGCAGTATATTCTTTGGTGGCCTCGATCGCTTCCCGAGCCTCTTTCGCAACTTTTTCGGCATTCGCTTCAGATTCAGCGGCCATGCCTGACAAAGGAATCGCGCTTGCCACTACCGTGCATACGACGCCTAGCGCCAACCGACCGCAATTCATGATGCTCTCATCACGCAGGCCACACTATAGTCTCGTGAAGATTTCAAAGTCACGCTCGCTAAACTTTTACATGAAAGCAACCGACAAGGAAAGTCGTGACTCACATACTCGCTTTCGAGGAGCATACCCTTATGGCTTCTGAAATAGGGTCGGTCGCCCCGCCGGTTGAACGACTGGAACAGGCCTTGATCCAGAAAATTGAGGCTGGAGAGGTTGAACTTCCTCTTCTGCCTCAAGCGGCCAGCCAAGTGTTGGCACTGGCGGCGGATCCGGCCTCCGATGCGGCCAAGCTCTCCTCTTTGATTCACCAGGATCAAGCGCTGGCGGCGCATGTCATGCGGATCGCCAATTCACCGGCCTACATGCCTCGTAGTCCTGTCGTGTCGCTTCAGCACGCGGTAGCCATGTTGGGCATTACCCTACTGTCTGAAATTGCCTTTACGGCCTCATTGAAGTCCGGTGCGTTCAAGGTGCCGGGACATGAGGATGACGTAAAACGACTTTGGCGTCACTCCCTGGCGAGCGGAGCCTTTGCCAAAGAAGTCGCCCGTATGAGACGGGTCAACGTCGAAAGCGCATACCTCTGCGGTCTGTTGCACGAAATCGGAAAACCCGTGGTCTTACAAACAGTGACGACCCTGGCACAGGCGCAACGACTTGCACTCGAAAAGTCGGTCGTACATAGATGGGTTGACGGCCACCATTCCCGCGTCGGTGCCCTCATCGCCGAAAAATGGAGTTTACCGAAACAAGTAGCCGCAGCAATCCAATACTACGAAGATTACGACCATGCCGATTCGTTTCGCCAAGAGTGCGTGCTGACCTGTGCCGCCGATAAACTGGCCAGTCACCTCCTGGCACCTGATGATGTGCCGGAAGAAACGCTCCGTGCGCACCCGGTTTTCGGAGAACTCAACCTCTATCCCAATGATATCGATCAGCTCATGAAGACCAAGGATCATGTGCTGGCCGTCGTCAATGCGTTGAATCTATGAGTACACTGGTCGCCTTCGACATCATCGTGATCGGGGCCGGTCCGGCCGGCCAAAAGGCGGCGGTCCAAGGCGCGAAGGCCGGTAAGCGCGTCGCGCTGATTGAGCGAGAACGCGGTATCGGAGGCAGCTGCGTTTATCGCGGTACGATTCCCAGCAAGACACTGCGAGAAAGCGCTCTCCATCTGGATCGGCTCAAGCGCGCTGGAGAGGCCTTCCAGTTCAGCCTCAAGCCGGATACTCAAATTGCAACCCTCTTGAGCCGTCTCGAAGACGTCGTGCAGGCACACGACTCATTCATGAGTCGTCAAATTCGGCGCAACGGCATCTCGCTGTTTCACGGACGAGCGCGGTTCCAGAATGAGCACACGATCGAAATGCAAACCGTGGACGGAGCTGAACAACAATTCACCGCCGATACCATCGTGGTGGCCACTGGCTCACGCCCGAGAAATCCCGAGGAGTTTCCCGTCGACCATGAGCACATCCTGGACAGCGACTCACTCCTTTCGATGATGTACTTACCGCAGTCATTGGCCGTCGTCGGAGGTGGTGTGATCGGCTGCGAGTATGCGTCCATCTTTGCGTTATTGGGTGTCGAAGTCACCCTGATCGATCGGGCTCCCTATCCGCTCCAATTCATGGATCGAGAACTGGTCGAACAGTTCATCAAAGGTTTTGAACAGCAAGGCGGCCGTTACCTCGGCGGACAACACATCGAAAACGTGCGATGGAACGAGGTTGCGCACGTCGTGACAAAGTTGGGCAATGGGACGACAATCAATACCGAGAAGATGCTGGTCGCGCTGGGACGGCAAGCCAACGTCGAAGATTTGAATCTCTCCGCAGCGGGCATCATAGTGTCTGATAAAGGCGTGATTCCGGTCAATCAATACTGTCAGACGAATGTCCCACATGTTTATGCCGTCGGGGACATGGTGGGCGCGCCAGCCTTAGCATCGAAAGCCATGGAACATGGGCGGCGCGCTGTCCGCCACGCTCTCAACCTCCCGATCGGAGATGCGGCCTCCACCATCCCATTGGGCATCTATACGATCCCAGAAATGGCCAGTATCGGCCTTGATGAGATGGGCGCACGGGAGCGTTATCGAGATCCATTGATAGGACGGGCGAAATTCGAGGAGATCGCCCGCGCACAAATATCGGGGGCCGGCCACGGCCTCCTCAAGATGATAGCCGACCCGGTAGGCGAGCGCCTACTCGGGGTACAGGTTGTGGGAGATTCTGCTACGGAACTGGTACACCTAGGGCAGTTGGCTCTTCAGAGCGGCGCCACGATCGAATCCTTTATCGACAACGTATTCAACTTTCCGACGTATGCCGAAGCATACCGTATCGCCGCACTGGATATCCTCGGCCAAGCGGCGAAACGCCGAACGGCCAAGGCCGCATAGCGTTGTCTCGCCTGAACCGATCCGCCTCCTTACCTTCAATGAGGTTGCCCGCTGCAGGCCGAATCGACATGTCGCTCAGATGGCCTTCGCCGGAGCTCACTTTTCACAGCTGCTCGAGCATTCTTCATTGTTGCAGGTAAATCCTAAGACCGCACGTCGCTAGCCTTTTATATTGCCGATCGGTCGGAGTTCCGCGACTTTTTTGGTGATCCCCGCGCGATCGACCGCTTCCACGACATCGCAGATATCCTTGTAGGCGAACCCGGCCTCCTCGGCCAGCCCGGACATAGAGACAGCCTTTACAAGGATTTCTCATTGTTTCATTTCTTTCTGTATCTGTTCACCACGCACAGTCTTCTTCGCCTGCGCCCGCGACATTGTGCGCCCCGACCCATACATCGTTGATGCGAATGTATCCCGCATCGCCCCTTCAGTCCCGGCCAGCAGGTATGATCAGGTTTCCATGGAACCGCCACAGATGACTGGCTGACCCGTCATACGGTACTGCGGCGGAAGATGGTCACTGCCTGGTCCTAAGGCCCTTGTCGATCCTTTCCGGTGCCGCGACCTGGTGACCGAACCCACGCGACCCACAGTGCACCATCACGACAATCTGATCGTGCCCCGTAATCCCCCAGGCTGCAGCCGTCCTTTTGTCAAAGATCCGATCATTGGACGCCACTTGGACCTCGAGATAATGATTGCCGGATCCCAGCGTCCCCAGCTGATTGATCCCTCGGCTTCTTGCATGGCCGCTGATTTTCGACGGATCGGAGCCTGCTATGCATCCTCCCTCTTCGATGGCCTCCAGATCGCGATGCCAGCCGAATCCCTGCTCGACACACCATCCGGCCCCGTTAATCATGACCTGGTCGAACGCTGAGCCATCCAGCCGCACGAACCCGCTCGCTCCGCTCCAGCCGGCACTCTTCGGAACAATTCCGTCATCAACTGCTCAAGGCGTGGCTGTACTTCCTCCTGAGTGAGATCGGTCCTTATCAGCCGCATTCCGCAATTGACGGCATACCCGACACCGCCGGGTGAGATAATTCCAGAACGGACATCGAACGCCGCCACACTTCCGATGGGAAATCCATAACCCCAGTGGCCATCCGGCATGCAGAGTGCGTGTCATCTGATCCCTGGAAGACAAGCGACGTTCGTCACCTGCTCGAACACTCCCGAATCCATCGATTCAAGAATGGTCGGAGTGGCATAAATCCGTGCGGGTACCAGCATGCCCGACTTTTCGGTAGCGGGAATCTCCCACACCTCATCGGTAATCCGATCGACCCGCATCTCGGTATTCAGCTTCATACGTCCAACACCACCCTCACGGTCCATCCTCCTCCTTCTTGGTACAGTCAATAGAGATGTTTGGTCACTCCCTTCACATCGGCCCTCAACGCCTGCGTCGAACCATCGACCGGTTCTCCAGACAACAACCCGCTTAGGTTGCAGGAACCATCGGACCTGTGAATCAGTGTGACGTGAGCTTTACTGAATACTACTCCCACCGCATCCTTCCAGTACACCACATCGGAAAGCCAATCGAACAACAGTGCGGCTGGATCCTGATCCTCTCGCTCAATCGTCTGATGCCATGTAGAACGGACTGTCTGAGGATCAGCCAGGGCTTCGATGAGTGCATCAGTCGCAGCTTGAAAGAGTTACTGAGGTGAATCACCGGAGGCATCGAACGCGAGATCCGCCGTCGCGATATCATCTAAGAAGTAAAACGTGTAAGACATGTCGGCTCTAGCTAAACAGGAAAGGAAACAGCGCGAAGGAAAACCACAGGGCTGAGCGAGTATGATGCCTGCGCCTATCCGAGCTCAAAGACTTTGGGGAAATTGGTGAGGTTGCGGCAGCCGTCCTTCGTAACGAGCACCATGTCTTCGATTCGGACGGCGCCTAATCCGGGATAATACAGTCCTGGTTCGACAGTGACGACGTGGCCTTCTTGGAGAAGCGACCCGGTTCGGCTGATACGTGGCGCTTCATGAATATCCAACCCCACTCCATGTCCGGTTCCGTGAAAATATCCCTGCATACGCCCATTCACCAGGCCAGTCTTGTATCCGGCCTTTTCAAATCGCGCACAGATGCCTTGATGGATCTTCATCCCGTCGGCGCCGTCTTTGATCTTGTCGATAGCTTCCTCTTGAGCATCCTTCACGACGCCATACAACCGTTTTAATTCCGGGCTCGCCGTGCCGCATACTACCGTACGGGACATATCAGCAAAATAGCGGCTGGTTGCCGAACGAGGGAACACATCGAAAATGATGCTGCGATGAGCCGGCAACGGTCCGCTCCCTTCATTGTGGGGATCACAAGCTTGTTCCCCACCCGCCACAATCGTATGCTGGGCCACACAGTTCCGCTCCATGAGTTTGACATTAATCAATTGCTTGACCCGCTCGGAGGTCAATACCGCTTCCTCGAACCACAGCTCGCCTCCTCGGATGGTCGCCCGCCGAAGCTGATCATGCGCCGAGGCCACCGCTTCTTCAGTGGCGCGCTGGGACTCCTCGATATGTCGGACCTCTTCGGCACTTTTCACGACGCGTTGTTCGTAGAACGGATCGCGTTTCGGTTTGAGACTGTACCCCAGCTCCTGCAGCCGCGTGGCATGAATGAAGGGGAAGTTCGCGGGGACCAAAAGACATCTGACTTTGGATTCCTTCAAGACCATATGCACAATATCGACCGTCGTCGGATCCTTCACTCCCTGTTTCCTCGCCTTCTGTTCAACCTCAGAGTAGGACAACACTCGATCCACTGCGGCTTGAGATCTGGCACGATCCATCTCCAGATCGCTCAACACCATCAGCCGTTCACCCTTGATTTCGAGATAGATGAACGGGTCCGGCGCCATAAAGCGAGTGACATAGTACAGATTCGAATCATGCTCGCTGGCAGCAATGAACAGGATGGCCGTCTCCGGTTTGGATATCGCGCTGCGTTTCATGAATGTGCTAGCGGGAAGGCAGAGTTGACTGAAAAAGTCGTGGGTTCAAGAACATCTACGGTTCATGCTAGCATGGGGTCGGGGGTCGGTCAAGAATGGTAAGTCGGTCTGTGGATAACAGTTAGGTTGTCCGCGCGATCTGTCCGGTTCTTCTTCCGGCCGACGTTTCAGCCGCTCGCCAAGAATCTTTTGCACCCCATGGTTTTTGAGGCGACGACCAGGTGGTCGCGTGACCGAACGGTCGTGTTCTTCTGGTGTCCGGATTCAGCCACGGGCGGTGCGCGTCAGACGCAATCTGGAGACGCCGGCCCTGATAGCGCACGGTATCGCCGTCGGCGACGATGCGCTCCTCGTGCACCCAGAGGATCTCAGCGAGGTTCGTCGCGATCCACGGGAAGAAGGCCCTACCGGCTTCGGCCCCCGCCACCGCAAAGCACCGATTCGAGGCGTGGAGGAACTCGATGAGCAGAGATCGATTCTCCGCCGCCATGTCCGTAATCCCGGCGAGCGCAAATCCATTGGGCAACCGATCGTGGACGGTGCGGCAGAGGCGCGGAGCGGCTCCGCGCCTCCGGCGAATCGGCCGGGATCAGCGTGATGGAGCATCATCCCCGTTAATAGTTGGCGTGGGCGCTTTTTGCGATGCGCGCCGCAGAGGGGAGTTGGAGGAACGCAGCATGACGCGTGGAGCTTGGTCTTCGTCCCTGTATACGAGCGCGTCGCCCTCCGCTTCATATTGGGGGCTCCACCCACGAAAGGTCCGCTCCGTGATGACAGCATCTCCGCCGTCGGCCATCGTGAGATCACGCCGCTGTCGCCGATCGTACGGTGCTTCAAAGGCCATTGGTCACACGTCCTGTAACACTATCGCCCCTGTCATGGTGGTCCCTCCCTGAGAGCCCACCCTTAACCGGACACTTCGTGGGTTACTAAAAGTGGAGAGATGATGTGCTAGCTGTAGAAATGGTAAGTCGGTCAAGAATCAGAGCTCGTCACGGCACAACAGGCGCCGTGGAGGGAGTCATATCTTTTGGTCGTACCCCAGATTCTTCATCAGGCGTGACTAAATCTATCGGCAAGGTCAGGGTGTTGCTTAAGACGTCGATCGCGAGCTGGGCCAACCCTGATAGGCCTGATGCGAAGGACTTCACCGGCAGATAGATCACTTCTGGATCCTCAATCGCTCCCTTCACGGTGAACATCGCCGTAGCGATACCCTTGCGATCGCCCGCAACGATCCGCCCAAAGAGCGGAATCGTCTTCAGGAACTGTGAGTATGACCCGAACGGACTCACGGCAACGGCAAGATCCAGCTGGTCCGTAGGCAAATCGTAATTCCCCGCCGCAGTGATTTTAAGAATCGGGCTATCGATGATCAAGTTTTCGGTCTGGAACAAGCCGTTCTGAATTGCAACGGTCGCGGAAATCCTGTTGTATGGCAGTCCCTCTTTTTCGAGATCGACCTTTCCCTGCAACACGGCCGGGAGGTTCAGCAAACTGATGATTTTCCACACCGCACGTTCATTCGATTTGAAGATATGCCCGTTTTCCAGCAGGACTTCAACCTTCCCATTCAAAGACGGATAGACGCCGTGTGGATTGCGTCCATGGCCGCGAAGAGATCCGCTGAGGCGAATCTCTCCCGACGCGGCAGGAATTTTGGCATTGGACAATCTCGACAGATCGTCGACCTCCACCCCCGTTGCTCGGAATGAGAGGTCGAAATCAGCGGGGGCCTTCGGGGGAAGTCGAACCACCAACCGTCCAGCGACTTGCCCACGACTTGACTCGCCCGAAAGCCGATCGAGATCAAGCACACCATCCTGAATATTGATTCGAGCAGCAAGCGAGCCAAGTTTAAGATGCTTATAGCGGCCACGGGTAACCGCCGCCGTCATGGTGACGTGGCTTGTCGCCGCCAAGGTTTCGAGAAATTCTCGTATAGGAGTCCTCTCACCCTTCGGAATCACCAGGCTCAAATCCAATTGGTTGGATTCGATCTTGCCGGTGACGATCGGCTTCGCCATCCAATTCCGAACCGCTGCTTCTATGGCGATTTCACTCCCTTGAACCTTAAACGACAGCCGCTTCAGTTCGACCTCGTTGCGGGCAAACTTTACACGAGCGTAGAGATCCTGTAGGTGCCCATCAATGCCTTTCGCCTGCATTAGCCCATTCGTCAACCCCATCCATCCGTTCATTCGCCACGTCCGCCAATCTGGCTCTCTCCCTTTGACATCGAGGGAGACCTCGAGGTTACCCGCCTCAAGTCCGCCTTTCGATATCCATTCTGGGAGACGAGAGACCGATAAGGTCCCGGTCGCCACGGCCATATCGATCATGAAGCCATTCCCAAGCTGCATGGTTCCTTTGGCTGGGATGTTCAATGATGGCAGGATCAGCTCCACTCGCTGCAGCTTGACGCTGGTGGACTGTGGCATCACACCCTCAAATTCCACTGTGACATGAGGACCGACAGGTTTGTCAATCGCCCCTAGCACAACCTTTGCCTCATCCAACACCACGGACCCTCGGATATGAGGTCTCGTCGTCGAACCAGAGAACGCAACCGTCGAGCTGAACGTACCTTCAAATGCACTCGGTTCGATCGCCGAGGGATGAAACCACCGAGCCATCTGCGCCGCATCACCGCGAGCACGAACGACAAAATCCTGATACTGACTTTGATGCCCTCCAGTAATGTTTCCTTGAATCTGCACAGCGGTACCCCCAAGATGTCCGGAAACTTGGTCAAACTGTGTGGATCCTTCGGCCAAGACAAATCGTCCCTGCATCCCGGTCACCCGCCCCGGCAAACTAGCATGGGTGAGGCTCACCTCACGAACTATGATCTCCCCACCGGCAAACGTGATCCCACTAGCCTGGTTCAACGGCCCCACAAGGCGAAACGTCGACTGTGCTGTTCCGTCAGTATCACGGATGCCGGCCAGTAATTGCGTGACTCGCTCCGCTTTCACGATCCTCCCTAGAAACTCAACGAGATGCGTGGCCGCCATCTCACCTGTGATCTCCAGTTCCAACCATGGACCCGCGTCGAGAAACGACACCTCCCCCTTCCCGCCCGTGATCTGCATTGCCCCATACATTCCAGCAACCTTGGTGATGCGCACACGCCCTGTCTCCATCACCACCACGGCGGCCAGATCTTTCACCCCTATACGATTACTACCGACCAAGCCACGACCTTCACTGACATGAAACTCCCCGATCGTTGAAAGTTGAGGACCAGTCGATGCAGCTCCAGTGAGCGTTGCATTCACCACTTGAACCTTGCCGTCGATTTGGCGATCAGCCAGCAGGGCGGGAAACTGCGGATGGATCCAATCGGGGGGGATCGTTTTCAGGAGCTGCGGCAATGCAACAAGAGAACTGCTGAACGTGACAGCAAATGTCGGCTGAGAAGTCAGCAGGCCGGCCAGATTCGCCTTGCCTTTCAGCGTGATGTTGTTCAAATGTGCGGTCATGTCGGACAATACCATATCGTAGCCAGCGATCCCCGGCATGACTCGAACTTTACTGCGGAGGTTCAAGGCACCTTGAAGACGCTCCGGCACCGGTCTGGGGCCCAGAAAATCCGCCGCGTCGCGTATCTTGAGATCGGCCGCGTCGATATGTCCCTCAAATTCTAACCCCGTTGCTGATTCGGTCTCCTCTTCACCGGATAGGGAGACTGACTGTTCTGCTGGTTGAACAATCCCATTCAGCGAGATAGCCGACACGCCTGATTCTCCTTGATGCGCCATCGAGACATGCAAGTCTGCCAAACCGCGCTCCGGCCGAACGACCAAGCCGAACTCGACATGCTCTAGCTTGATCGATCGAATGCCATCAGGTCTGGCGGCGTCGATGATAGTGATCTCGCCGTTCATGAGTGTTGCTTCCTTAATCATGAAGGTCCGCGCCATCATCTGCATCGTGTGTTGGTCGGTGTCCGTCAGGCCATTCAACCCATCCAAGACATTCCACCGACCGCGTTCGTTCCGCCGGAGCGTCAACGTTGGTTCTTCGATCAACAATCGCTTGCCGATAATTTGTTTCCTTAGGAGCGGCAGGAGACGTAAGACCAGGTCGACCCGTTTCGCCGTCAGTACAACATGTTCTGATTCAGGATCGTGAATCTTGACATCGGTGAGTTCCACTCGGATACGAGGAAAGATCACAAACTTGACGCGATGCACGTCGATCTTTCGTCCCAGACTCTCCTCTAGCTGTTCCAGAACAAACTCCTTCAGATAGTCTTGCCCGGTCAGCTCCCTTGAAAATGAAAGAAACACACCGGCCAACACCGCAAAGGCGAGTATGATCACGAGTGCAAGCCGAAGACGGGACACACCACTTCCTTCGAAATATTAGATGTTGTTCCCGGCATCTTACCGGATCAGTCACGTGAAATCCATGAAGTCCTCGTTCTATAAGGGGTTCTCCCCCAATGATAGGTGCCCTTTTGATCGCCTCTCTTAATCTCTGCAGTTGACAGCGGCTGGACAATCGAACTACATCTGTACCATGGCAATTCATACTCTTGCTGGCCAACCGGCACCCCGCTCAATCCTTGTGGACGTGGAAAAACTTGTATCCGCTTACTGGACTGAGAAACCAGATGCCTCGGTTCGAGACCAGCGCGTCTCGTTCGGTACATCGGGGCATCGCGGTTCTTCCTTGAGACACGGTTTCAATGAACACCACGTCGCGGCAATCGTTCAGGCAATTTGCGAATACCGGGCTGCACAGCACACGAACGGCCCTCTTTACATAGGCAAGGATACACATGCGTTATCGGAGCCTGCCCTGGTGACAGCCCTGGAAGTCCTCGCCGCCAATGGTGCCGACATCATCCTCGATCAGGATGGTGGCTATACCCCGACACCGGTCATCTCTCACGCCATCCTCACCTACAACCGAGGCCGAACCGACGGTCTGGCCGATGGGATTGTTATCACACCATCGCATAACCCCCCTGAAGATGGAGGCATCAAGTACAACCCTCCCCAAGGAGGCCCTGCCGACACACAGACTACAAAATGGATTGAGGATCGAGCCAATGCCCTTCTCGGCATCAACCTTCGAGGAGTCAAACGCCTGCCGATTGAACAGGCTCGACGGGCCTCGACCACACATCGGCACGACTACATCGAAGCCTACGTAAGCGACCTGAACAGCGTGATCGATTTGAACGCCATCAAGTCGGCGGGACTGAAACTTGGGATCGACCCGCTCGGTGGATCCGGTGTGGCCTACTGGCAACCGATCGCGGATCGCTATGGATTGAATATCGAGATCGTGAATCCGGCTGTCGACCCAACGTTCCGCTTTATGCCCTTGGACTGGGATGGGAAAATCCGTATGGACTGTTCGTCTCCCTATGCCATGGCCAATCTCATCGGTTTAAAAGATGGGTTTGACGTAGCCTTCGGTAATGATGCCGACAATGACCGACACGGTATCGTCACTCGCTCCGGCTTGATGAATCCAAACCATTATCTGGCCGTCTCAATTGCCTACCTCTTTCCCAATCGCGCCGGCTGGAGATCCGATGCGGGGATCGGCAAGACCTTAGTCAGTAGTAGTCTGATCGACCGCGTCGCGACCAAACTCAGACGGAACCTAGTTGAAGTACCGGTCGGTTTCAAATGGTTTGTCAGTGGCCTGCTCGACGGATCCCTCGGTTTTGGGGGCGAAGAAAGCGCCGGCGCGTCGTTCCTGCGGCTTGATGGTACCGTGTGGTCGACCGATAAAGACGGCATCATCATGGATCTGCTTGCAGCCGAGATGATGGCCAAGACCGGCCGCGATCCATCCAAGTTGTACCAAGACCTCACGAACGAATTGGGGGAGCCGGTTTATGAACGGATCGACGCACCCGCCACCCCGGAGCAAAAGACCATTCTCTCTAAACTTTCGCCGCACCAAGTGAGCGCAACAGACCTGGCCGGAGACAGGATCGTGACGATGCTCATCAAGGCTCCAGGCAATGGCGCGGCAATTGGCGGCCTGAAAGTTGTGACGGAGAATGGCTGGTTCGCGGCTAGGCCGTCAGGGACGGAGGATGTGTATAAGCTCTATGCCGAGAGTTTCAAGGGAAAGGAACATTTGAGACGCATTCAGGAAGAGGCACAGGCCCTCATCACCAATGCCTTGGCCTCTTCCACCTGATCTTCCTCGCGTCATGAACAGATATGCTACGCGCTGGTCCTTGCCAAAACATGATTGTTGGTCCACGCCGTTCGCCGAATCGTTACTCCAGCATCTGGACCTCCGTTCAGGTCTTCGAATCCTCGATGTCGCGTCCGGACATGGCATTCCGGCCTTCTATCTCGCCGAACAGGTCGGTCCAGCCGGAGAAGTACTGGCCATCGATATAAGCGCCGGTCAAGTCTCCCGTGCGCGGGCCGTTCAAGGTTCGCAATTGCCATGGCTTCGCTTCGAATGTATGGACATGCGTGCCTTGCCGTCTGATCTGCCGACCTTCGATCGCGTCACAGGCAATCTCTCGGTCATGTTCTTTCGCCCGAATCGGTACAAGGTCGTTCGTGGACTCGTCGAACGACTCGACCCAGGAGGCCAGCTCGTCCTGACCTTTCCGTCCTATGGAACGTTTGATTCACTGTGGCGGCGAATTGACCAGGCAATGATCCAGCAGGGGCTGATTACCGAACGCGGGCGATTCCAAGCATATGTGAATGAACGGCCATCGGCACAGGAAGCGCGAACGTGGCTAGAAACCCTGGATCTTGAACAGATCGAGGCCATTGAATACCCGCTTGAAGTCGCGACCGGCTCAGGTTCTGCATTTCTCTATCACCCGCTGCTCCGTGGCGGCTTTCTCGACGACGTGTACGAATGTTTTGATGACCAATCTCTCGCCGACCAGTTCATGACTGAAATCGCTCAAGACATAACACGATTTACCCCACTCGTTGCTCAGCGCTGTGTGCTCTCAGGGTGGAAACCAAATCACTGCTTATTGCAGAGGGTTGAAAGTGTCGGTCCACCGACCCTCAAAAGGAATTTGTGACTCGTCCGCAACCGACAATGTCCTGGTTTATCACCTTCTCACGATAGAAATCCGCTATTGTTCAAGGGAGTTGATGTCGCACTCATCTTTCTCCAAATGGAGTCGTCTTGGATGAGACAATTCCGTTCATCGGTTGGCGGACGGATTGGACGACCCGCTCGCCACATAGAGCGGTGGCGGCGTTCCCTCCTTGGGCGCGCCCCAGTAGATCGTCCGATGCGGAAACGGCATCTCGATGCCCTTGGCATCGAAGGTATTCTTGATCCGGCGGTTCATCTCACGGCCGATCCGCCATTGCTTAATCGGTTTGGTTCTTATCCGACATTTGATGATGACGGCGGAATCGGCGAACCGATCGACCCCCCACATCTCCAACGGTTCCAAAATGTCACCCGCGAATTCCGCATCTTGCCGCAATTCTTCGGCAATGTCCTTCAACAAGGCCATGACTTCGTCCGCGTTCTCCCGGTAGGCGACGCCGATGTTGAAGACATAATAGGAATAGTGTTTGGTCATGTTCTTTACCGTATTGATTGCGCCGTTCGGAATGACATGAATGCTCCCGGTCTCATCACGCAGCACGATAGTCCTCAGCTTCACTTCTTCCACCAAGCCTCCCACGCCGGCAACCTCTACGACGTCGCCAACCCTGACCGAGTCTTCCAGAAGAATGAAGAACCCCGAGATGACGTCCTTGACCAAGCTTTGGGCGCCGAAGCCGACGGCCAAACCGCCCAACCCAGCTGCGGCCAGCAGAGGTTTCAAATCCACTCCGACCTCCGAGAGCACCATCATTCCCCCGACTCCCAGAATACCAACGCGGGCAAGATCCCGGATGACTTGAGTCAGAGTGTCGGCCCGTTTCAATTCCGTTGGACCGACCAGCCGGCCTCCATAGAGACGTCGAAACCGTTCCACCACCCGATGAAGGAGCGAAAATAAAAGGAGCATCCCGGCCGTAATCAGAAGAATCCGTAAACCTGACGAAGAGATCCATTCGAACGAACGATCTATGAATCTGCTGAAATATGTTTCGATCATGCACACCTCCATTGCTCGCTAAACGAAACAACCGGAATGCCGGAGCCGGCAGCTCTGCACATCGATCTATCGGTTTGCCGCATCGGCACTCTTGCTCAACGCCGAATAAATCATCTACATGTCGATAATGCCCGCACAGCAATGGTGGATGCGCCGAGGAGAGAAGGAAAAGGACCGGGGTGACACTCAAAGGCAGACGCGCCCCAGAGGACGGAGGGTTTCCGAACTGCGGAGACATCGTCTATCGATCAGCTGCTTGCTGCTCCGCATGATAGGAGCTGCGAACCAGGGGCCCTGATTCCACGTGGCTGAAACCCATGGCAAGCCCTTCCTCCTTCAACAACGCAAATTCGGCGGGATCATAGAACCGAGCGACAGGCAGATGGTTCCTGGTCGGCTGAAGATATTGACCGATGGTGATGATATCGCAACGGACCGCTCGGAGGTCGCGCATCACTTCGCGCGCTTCGTCCAGCGTCTCCCCCATGCCCAGAATCAAACCGGACTTCGTCTTCATCCCATGCTGCTTGGCCCTGGCGAGCAAATCGATCGATCGTTGATATTTCCCTTGGGGTCGGATCGATGGGAAGAGCCGCCTCACGGTTTCGATATTGTGATTGAGGATCTCCGGTTTCTCGGCACAGATCGTTGCGAGCGCATCTGGATCGCCTTCAAAGTCCGGTATCAGCACTTCGATCGTGCAAGCCGGATTCATGCGTCTCGTTTGTCGAATCGTTGTCGCAAAGACCCCGGCTCCACCATCCGGCAATTCATCACGATTCACCGAGGTAATCACGGCATGACGCAGGCCGAGGGCTCGCACCGCTTCTGCGACACGATCCGGTTCCCTCTCATCCACTGGAAGGGGCCTTCCCGTCTCGACTGAGCAATAGTGACAGCGCCTGGTGCAGATGTCGCCGAGAATAAGGAACGTCGCGGTGCGGGCATTCCAACATTCCCACCGGTTCGGACAGCCGGCTTCTTCGCAGATCGTGTGGAGCTTAAGCTGCTCCATGGTGTGTTTGATATCGAGATAATCGGGACCAGTCTCGGCCCGGACCTTGAACCAGGAGGGAAGGCGGGGTCGGCTGTTGGACGAGGGTTGGTCGTTGATGATTGATGAGGAACGGAGATGGTCCAGCGGGACAAAACTCATAGCGCTATCCATTCGCGGAGCGCGATTTAAACCAATTTTTTATCTTATCAAAGAAACCAGACGGCTCAGGTTCGGTCGGTGGTGGATCAGGATATTCTACCCAGAGTTCCTGCGACCCAAGATACACGCCCTCGCGAAAACTCCGTTGCGTTTTGAGCTGCCGGTAGCCCTGAGCATGCAAGGTCTGGATCAAGATGGTGAGCGCTTCGTCCTGGCTTGGACGTCGCTCCGTCGTAATACGGACGGTCTCATACCGCAAGACGGCCCGATATGCTTCCCCTACTCGCTCAAACTCAACCGGCCTGCTGAATCCACGCTCCCGGTCGTCCAGCCCGGCGAGTTGATGCTTGTCGAGTCTTTCCCCATCCATCATTCATGCTAAAGCTCGATAGACCGCAACCAAATCGCTCAACGCAACGGTCTTGTTCTGAAGTATGGCCCGTTCAACTTGAATCATCTCTCGAGTCTTGGAATCGACGGCACCGGATTTCAGGGAAGAGACACCGAGCGACAGAATCCGATCACATTCATCGGCGAGCTTCTTCTTCACGACCGGATTGACCGACAGAATCTCCATGAGCCGTTGTCGCGTTTCATTGAGGTGTCCTTGGAGTTCGGAGTCCGGATAGCTCGTTCGAGCCGCTTCATCGAAACACCGATCGAGATACTGAGCCAGAAAGACATACAGACGCACGAGCGCCGCAGCAATGTCGGTTTGATCTTTGGGAGAAACTGCCATTCTTCAACCTCTACTCGCTGACTGACACGTTTACCATGTCTTAGAGCAGTACCTTCACATCTTCGCCTTCGATTTTAACTTGGTAGGCTTCCACCTTCGCGGAGGGGTTATTCATGCAAGCCCCGGTAGTCACATTGTATCGCCAGCCGTGCCAGGGACACGTGACGATGTTGCCATCCAACTCTCCCTCTCCCAATGGTCCCTCTCGATGGCAACAGGTGTTGTTGATCGCGTGGATGGCCCCGTCCACGTTAAATACCGCCAGAGTCTTACCCTTCGCTTCGGCCACAATACCCTGTCCCGGCTTAATATCTGCGAGAGCTGCGACACGTACGAACTCCGCCATTCCTCCCCCTCCGAGTAATGTCCGTTAAGTACTACTAAACGGTTGCTTGATCTTCTTAAGCAAACTGTCGATTGATGGGCCGCTTTTCTCAGAACCACCCAGCTCTTCCATAATTTTCTTGGCTATATCTCGAAACGCTGCGGCTTGCGGAGAAGCTGGATTGGCCACGACAATGGGATGGCCGGTATCGCCGCCATCTCGAATGGCCGGATCGATGGGGATCCGGCCAAGGAATGGTACGCCAACTTTGGCCGCAGCCCGTTCCCCTCCCCCATGCGAAAAGATCTCTGTCCGTTCACCACAGTGGCCACAGACAAAGTAACTCATATTTTCGATAATGCCCAACAGCGGGACATTCACCTTCTGAAACATCGCCATGCCCTTTCGAACGTCATAGAGCGCGACTTCTTGAGGCGTGGTCACGGTGATCGCCCCGGCTAACGGAACCATTTGTGACAAGGAGAGCTGCACATCACCGGTGCCGGGCGGTAAATCGATCAGCAGATAGTCCAGCTCACCCCAGAGCACGTCTCGGAAAAAAGCTTGCAGGTATTGATGGACCATCGGACCGCGCCAGACGAGCGCGGTTTCCTCCGGCACGAGAAATGCCATGGAAATCAGCTTCACTCCGTAATTCTCAACGGGAAGAATCTTGCCGTCCTTCTGTTCCGGTCCGGTCGTGCTTCCCATCATCATGGGGATATTGGGGCCGTACAGGTCGGCATCCAACAACCCGACCTTCGCCCCGGCAACAGCTAACGCACAAGCCAGGTTCGCCGCAACGGTTGATTTTCCGACCCCTCCCTTTCCGCTGCTCACCGCAATGACCTGCTTCACTCCGGGGATCAAATTATCTTTTGCCTGGGGCTGCTGTGCCCCATGACCGTGTTCGTCAGCCATATCGATATCTCCTGCTTGTGATTCGGACTTCGTCAAAGAGAGAACGATCCTCGATCCACCCCATACGTGCCCGTACGTGCGTTACATCAGCATCATAAGCGATGAGAGACGCGAAATGATATGGGTCGGTCGGGCCATTATCTATGTGGCCTACTGGGGAAGAAGTCCAGTACGAGGTATACTGTGTCAGGAGTATCGATGACTACCGTACCCTCTCCGCTCGAGCCGGCCATCCTTCGTATCGGCGAACAACTTGCGCGGCTCTCCGCCGGCCTATCACCCTCGATTTTCGATAGCCGCTGGTGGTCCCATTCGGCCATCAATCTGGCGATGAAAGACGCATCGTTTAAGACCCGGCTGTTCCACTTCATCGATGTCCTTCCGGTCATACAGGACGATGAACGAGTCGTCTCACTGGCTGAGGAATATTTCGGTCAGGAAAGCAGCGAGCTGTTCGGACTTCAGTGGGGATTGAAGGCGTTGGCCTCGACCAGCCTGGGTGCCCGTCTCACCGGGAAATCGATCAGGAAACAGATTGAACAGATGGCCAAGACGTTCATTGCCGGCGCCTCGATCGAAGAAGCGGTACCGGCGTTGTCGCAGTTATGGAAGGCCGGACGAGCGTGGTCCGTCGATCTGTTGGGCGAGGCCACTATCAGCGAGCAGGAAGCCGATCGCTATCGGGACCAGTGCCTGAACGCTTTGAATGAACTTAGTCGGGCAACTGAGTCCTGGTCTTCCACTCCCCTGCTTGAACGAGACCATCTAGGATCTATCCCACGTGTTCAACTCTCGCTCAAGATCTCGGCCCTGTCATCCCGGCTGGACCCGATCGATCCCGACGGAAGTTACAAGTCGGTGGCCGCACGTCTCCGCCCACTGGTGGATCTGGCGCAATCGCTGCCTGCCGGATTGATATTCGATATGGAGCAGGCGGAAACCAAAGACCTGATTCTGCATATTTTCAAGCAACTCTTCGCAGAACCGGCCTATCGTTCCTATCCCTATGCCGGACTCGCGTTGCAGGCTTATCATCGAGAAACCGAACGGGATGTCCAGGATTTGGTGGCCTGGGTGCGGACACGCCATGTCCCGATCACCATCCGACTGGTCAAAGGAGCGTACTGGGATTCAGACACCGTCCGATATCGGCAAGCGGGCTGGCCGCCTTCCCTTTTCGAGCAGAAAGCGGAAACCGACGTTCACTACGAGCGGTTGATTCCGATACTGTTTGAACATTCCGATCTTATCCGTCCCGCGTTCGGCACGCACAATCTTCGTACCCTAGCCGCCATCGAAGCCAATGCGGAATCGCTGGGCTTGAGGCCTGAAGCGCTCGAGTATCAAATGATCTTCGGCATGGCCGAACCATTCCAGCAGGCGATGGTGAAACTCGGCCGCCGGGTGCGGCTGTATACACCCGTCGGTCAACTGCTCCCCGGTATGGCCTATCTGGTTCGGCGGCTCTTGGAAAATACGTCGAACGAATCGTTCCTTCAAAAGGAGTACGTCGAGTCCCAGCCATTGGTCCGGCTCCTCGCTCCCCCGACGGCGCCGGCTCAGCCCCGTCGCACGACAACGAACGGCGGGAGAAGTTTCAGCAACGAGCCACACAGTGACTTTTCGCGGTCAGAGGTACGAGAGGCCATGCGGGCAAGTATTGGATCGATTCAGTCTCAGTTGGGCCGACAATGGCACGGCGCAGCATCCGGTCTTAGACTGACCGGTCCGTGGCTGGAATCCCGCAATCCTTGCAGACCACATGAGGTCGTGGCTCGGGTGCAGGGTGCAGCGGTATCCGATCTCAACCACATCATCGAGCAGGCGTTCAAACAATGGGACCATTGGCGACGCGTTGCTCCGGAAGCGCGATCTGAAATGCTGCGGACAGCTGCGTCTGAAATAAGTCGTCGCCGGTACGAACTGGCGGCATGGCAGATTTTCGAAGTCGGCAAGCCTTGGCGGGAGGCCGACGCCGACGTCGCTGAAACGATCGATTTTCTCCGTTACTACGCAGATGAGATGGACCGCCTGGCTCGACCAGTGCGACTGGGCAATCGTCCAGGAGAACTCAACCAACGGACCTACGAACCGCGCGGAGTGACCGTCGTCATCGCGCCATGGAACTTTCCACTGGCCATTCCCGCCGGAATGGTATCAGCGGCACTCGTGACCGGGAATCCAGTCCTGTTTAAACCATCCGAACGATCACCCTATCTAGGGGTACTGCTCACCGACATCCTCATCGAAGCCGGTGTCCCGAGCGGTTGTTTGACCTGCCTACCAGGCGGCCAGGAAATCGGCCAGGCGCTCGTCGCGCATCCCCACGTCGGAACGATCGTGTTTACCGGATCGAAGACCGTGGGCCTTCGCATTCTGAGCGAGGCATCTCGCGTGGGACCAGGACAGCCGATGGTCAAGCGTGTGATTGCCGAGATGGGCGGGAAGAACGCCATCATTGTCGATGAGACGGCGGATCTCGACGAAGCGATTACCGGCGTCGTCTCTTCATTCGCCGGCTACGCGGGACAGAAATGCTCGGCTTGCTCCCGAGTCATCATCCATCGCGCCGTCTACGACTCCTTTGTTTCGCGTCTACGTGAGGCAGTGTTGAGCCTGGAAGTCGGGGATCCCATGAACCCCTCCACCAGAATGGGACCGGTGATCGACGCCAGAGCCCAAGCGAGCATACGAAGCTATATTTCTCTCGGTCTCGAAGAAGGCCGGCTCCTCGTGCAAGGATCTGTGCATCAGACCGGGTATTTCGTCGGGCCCACGGTGTTTGTCGATGTACAACCTCATCACCGCCTGGCACAGGAGGAAATCTTTGGGCCGGTATTAGCGGTCATGAAAGCGGACAGTTTTGCCGAAGCCATTCGTCTAGCAAACGGAACCGCGTACGCCTTGACCGGCGGAGTGTATGCCAGGAGTCCCGCGAATCTCGCGATGGCCCGAGAACAATTCGACGTGGGGAATCTGTACTTGAACCGGCCGATTACCGGCGCGCTCGTCTCTCGTCAGCCCTTCGGCGGCCATCGCTTTTCAGGGATAGGTGCGAAGGCGGGTGGGGAAGACTATCTGGCCCAGTTCATGACCGCCAGAGTCGTCAGTGAGAACACCCTTCGTCGGGGATTCGAATCGACTCAGTGAAGCCTTCGCCGCCTTGATGTCGTATTCTTCAAGTTCTTCCGTAATTTCGGTGACCACACCGCGGTCCTCTTTGATGGCGGATAATTCCTGCCGCTCTGCATACTTGACGAGACCGACCCCCTTCGCGAACCAGGCGGTCATCACGTCGATTCCAGAGACGGTACGGCGGCTTCCCGACAAGTGGATCTTCATGTTCATCCGTGCCTCCACTTTGACGGTATCCTGAAATGTACCGGCCGGGACGGTGATGGTTTCTCGACCGATCACCTTACTCCACCCCTGGGTGTCGACCTTCTCATCTGTTTGGTCACGATCCATATCGCTGCCGAAACCAATCCCCATTCGATCAAACTGTTGAAAGGAGGACGGGATTCTCAATGGAAACCGGAAAATCTGGTAGGGCGTAATCTGTTTTTCCAACGGTGTTCCCGGCTCGGAACCATAATAGACAATGCCGACCGCGTCACGCCGGTAAAAACTATCCGACGGTCCGTGATTCCCCGGGTTCGTATCGTGGAACACCGTCACGGTGACGCCGTTCATCGTCTTGGTTCCCGTAACCGTCGACACATTCGTGAAATACTTCAGCTCGATGGATTGGAGAGGCCCCTCGTTGATCTGGCCGCGATAGGTCCAGCGGCTCCCGACCGTATCAGGGAAATACTCCTCCGACTTGGAGATCGTGACGGGCTCCTCAGCCCAAAGCACCACAGTCCAAGAGTGCAGTCCCAAGAGCAAGCACACTGCCACTGTCAAGAGCATGGGCCTATTAGGTCTTAGCTTTTCCATCATTCCAGCTCCAAATACAATGATGTGACGGTATCATAGGAGTCCCGAGAGCGGCAAGCCGAGAGACCCTACGGAGTTTTGGTACGCACTTGTCTTGGCCCGCTTCTCAACGCATAATCTCCTCCCATATGAAACCACCGGTGTCTTTAACTCCTTCAGTTAAGTATCCACTGACGAAACCGTCTGATCGTTCAGCAGTCCTCGTCACGGGAGCCTCCGGAGGCATTGGTCGTGCCATCAGTCAAGCGTTCGGGAAAATCGGATGGTACGTAGGGGTCCATTACCATCGGAATAAAGCGGCGGCCGAAGCGACCCTAAATCGCGTCCTGGAGGGCGGTGGAATCGGCGATTCTTACCATGCAGATGTTCGAGAAGCTGAATCCGTTCGACGGATGGTGGACAGATTCACCAGCTGCGTCTCCGGCCCAATAGTATTGATCTGCAACGCCGGAATCGGCCAGAGCGATTTGCTCATGCGCCACTCGGACAGTGTTTGGGATAACGTCATCACGACAAATCTCACGGGTGCATTTCACTGCCTGCAAACGATCGCGCCCTCTCTGCTCGCTCGCGGTGGAGGCTCCATCATCGTGATCGGTTCCCACACGGGATTCCACGGGGCGACCGGCCAGAGTGCATATGCCACATCGAAGGCCGGACTGATCGGGCTTGTGAGAACAGCCGCACTGGAATGGGGGCCGCACAATATTCGTGTGAATTTGGTACTGCCGGGATGGCAGAAAACCGACTTGACGGAGGAAGTATTCCCCAAAGATCAAGGGTGGCTCGATCATGCCCTACGCCGTCCACCGATGATCGAAGAGGTCGTGAGTACCATCGTACATTTGGCCCACCTCACGGATGTATCGGGGCAGGTGTGGAACTGCGACAGCAGGCATCTCTAGAATAGGAGCGTATGGCTGATGGCTTATAGTCGGAGGAGAAGAAACATGATAGACCGTCGTTTCGAAACCATATGCCGGATTGCATACGTCATAGGCTCTTATCGATGAGGCACGGAGTCTTCATCACCGGTACCGATACGGGCGTCGGAAAAACTTTGGTTACAGCCGCGCTCGCGCTCCATCTCAAGAGAGGCGGGCTGACGGTCGGCGTGATGAAACCGATCGAAACAGGAGTTTCGGCAGGAAGAGAAGCGCGGTCGGATGCAGCCCGCTTACGAACCATCATGGACAATGAAGAGACGGCGGGAGCGATCTGTCCCTATTCATTTGAATTGCCGGTCGCCCCCCTTACCGCTGCGCACATGACCGGGGTCACCATCAATCTTGGCACCATCGGCAAGATCTATCGCCTTCTATCCAGTCGATACGAATGCATGGTGGTCGAAGGAGTCGGTGGGGTGCAGGTCCCCATCACACCCAACGATAACGTAATTGGTTTAATCAAACATTTGCGGCTCCCGGTTGTCGTCGTCGGACGATCCGGACTGGGCGGTATCAATCATGCGTTACTGACCGTCGAATCCCTTAGGCGACAGAAGATCCGTATAATCGCGCTTATTCTAAATCGCACACATCCCGCTCGATCCGCCATGGCGCGCATCCAAGAGCGATCCACTGTAGAGATCCTTCGCAAACAGTCCGGGATACCCGTGATCGGTCCGCTCCCTTATGAACCCGGTCTCCCGAGTCGCTTCCGGCCCGCAATCGCTCATCTTGCCCGATCCGCCGCCCTTAAAAGCCTGGCGAAATTGATGTTGAGACACGCGACACAAAATCGTTGACGGCGCGAGAAATATCCGGCGCCTTGAGAATCGCGGAGATGACCGCGATTCCGTCGGCCCCTGCCCGCATCACTTCTTCAGTGCGATCGGCGGTAATTCCTCCGATGGCAAAGATAGGTAGTGCCGTTAAGGACCGAATCGCTCGCAATCCTTGCAGACCGACGATCGGATCATGATCGACTTTGGACCCGGGCGTAAAAATCGGACCAAACCCGAGGTAGTTCGGTTCACCTGCCGTCGCCGCCAATACCTGTTGAGGATTATGCGTCGAAATCCCGATGAGCTTGTCAGGCCCCATGACTTTTCGTGCGAGATGGAGCGGTAAGTCCCCCTGTCCGAGATGGACTCCATCTGCATCCACGGCAAGCGCCAAATCGCATCGATCGTTGACGATGAACAGTACTCTCAACTCGCGTGCGATTTTCCTCAGCGGCAAGGCTTGCGCATAGGCCTCCTTCATCGGAGCAGTTTTGTTCCGATACTGAAAAATTTTGGCTCCAGCGGCGGCCGACAATTGCAAAACGTCCGAAAGAGGACGACCGGGACTGATCAAGGGGTCGAGGATCACGTAGAGACCTGACAGTGAAGACGCCGCAGACTTCTCGTCTCTTGAGACCCGTGCCACATCAATTCCGTTGTGAGCGTTCCAACGCCTTCTGCTTGACGATCCGAAAGTGGGTGGTCAATTCCTGCCGCACGATCATCGCTACCATCCAATCTGGTGCAAGCGAGTCCGGTTCAACCGTCAGTTCAAAATCCGCGCGCGTATGATTTCCATCCTGAGCCGACTGAAACTTCCAGACCCTGTGGTAGCGCTTGAAATCACCGTCCTTCAGATCCGTAACCAGACCACCGTTCGGTAAGACGCGGGATTCCGTGACCAACCTACGTTCACCGGGCATCATAGGGTGATCGATGCGAAGATCAATCGTGGCCACCCCCTCCTGAATGCTCAATTTCGCTACCCGCATCCGCACGTCAAAAAGTTCCGGCCAATGGGCGTAGTCAGCCAACAACTTTTGTATAATTTCCGGCTTGGCCGGAAAGAGCGGGCGCGCCGTGGCACGCACACCGCCACCAGGTTCCGCCTGCACCTCCAACTCATCTGCATCAGCCGCGGCCAATGCCCCTGACCCCATCATGTCAGGGATCAGCGGACCTTGCATGACGATGAAGAGCGCAAGCACCAATCCCATCGCCAGTGGTTTACCCGACGATCGCATCCAGCAGCCGCTGATGAATTTTTCGCACCCGTTCGAGCTGTCCTTTCGCGGGAAAGCGTTCGTAGAAGCCATCGGCACGGAACTCTTTCGTCAGAGGAGCCCAGGGTTTGACGATCTCGGCAAACGGCCTGTGCGAGCGCTGCTCGTCCCAGTCATTGATGAGCTTGCGATCCACGATTAGATCATCCAGGACGCGAATCAATGCTTTGAGCGTGACGTCGCGAGTGAACATAAACCGATCGTTCTGGCCCCAGACTTCGCCCATGACCTCCTTGACCCCCTTGAGGTAGTCGCGCACCAGTGCGTAGCAGCGATCGGCTTTCATCCCCAAATGGGATTCCATCCACCGCTTATGGACCGTCACGACTTTCAACAGCTCATTGAACACTTCGGATTGCAGAATCCATTTTTCCTGTTTGCTTCGCCCTCCAAGACGATTGATTTTATACTGCAGCGGTGAGTCCGGTTCGCCATACAAGAGGTTCACGACCTTGGCGGCAAACTTCTTTTCAGGACTTTCCCATGAGACCTTCTCATAGAGATCGACCAAATGCGATCGGTTGATCCGTGTGTGGGTGGAGTTGATGATCACGAACATCTCTGTGGCGAAATCGGCGCTCCTTCCGTCGAACAACAGGCAGGGCACCTCAACTTGCGCGCTTTGGTCCGGATGTTTATCGTGGAAAAAGTGAAGCCCGGCGAGTCGATGTTGCCCGTCGATCACCAGGTACTTTCCCTTCGGCTCGCTCAGGTGGCCGATTGAATCCGAGCCGTCCATCTTTTGAAAACGAAGAGTTTCGTCGGTAAAGAGCAACACGGTGCCGGGTATCATCGGTTGAGCCACGACCGTCTCATAGAAATTGACGATCTGCTTGATCTTCTGTCGATTCAAGACCCGTTGAAATCCTTTCTCGCTCCGCTCGATTCCGGCAATAAACTGCGCCACGTCATCATGTTCGGAGATCTTGGCCTGTGCGATCTCTTCACCCTCGAAGTAGTATCGACTGGTGAACCGGACCTTTTCCAAAAGTTCACCGGCCTTGTACGCGATGAAATAGAATGCACCCTCTTTTTGCGTGATCCGTGTCGCCAGCATAGCGCCTCCATTGGTTGGATAGAAGCCTGCGGATTCTACGCGGCCATCTCCATGGCCGCAAGACGAAGGACTGTGCTACCATCGAGAATGATGACGATTCAAGGCATCGGATGTCTCCTTTTTGTCTCGCTGTTCTTGATGCTTCTCATGCCCTGGGTGAACCTTCAAGCACAGGAGGTAGAGAATTCGCGAGCCACGACGGAGTTATCGTGCAGTTTTTCGATGGAAAAAGGCGAAATCGGACGTCCCTGTCACGTTCCCTTCCCGCAAGGATGTCTCGTCGCCGACATGCCTGGAACCAAGCAGCCCTGGACCACAATCTCTAAAGGAGGCAGACTTCAGTGTCGATTCGACGAAAAACAGACCGATTGGAAAACGAAAATTGTCGGCACCTGCGACCGATGCTTATCGGTCCGATGTTCCGCCCACTTCAGTGTCCGCTTTGACTGCTCGGCCCAGCAATAAATTTACTTGTATCTCATGTCCATCACTACGGCAATCAAACAAGAAGCCCGTGCATTGGGATTCGATGCGGTGGGGATTGCACACGCGTCCGGTGAACATATGGGATCAGCCGTCGAGAGCCAGAAATACGACCGTTCCGGCCCTTCTCAAACAGCGGTATCTCAGCGCCTGTTCGACCGTCTCACCGAATGGCTCCGGCGTGGCTATCATGGCACGATGGCCTGGATGGAACGGGCTCCCAGCAAGCGCGCCGACCCTGTGCAGGTGCTTCCCGGCTGCCGCTCAATCATCTCGTTGGGGATCAACTACCTTACTGCGCACCGTGCCAACGAACAGCCCGGCTATGGCCGCATCGCCCGATATGCCTGGGGACGGGACTATCACAAACTTTTTGATGCCAGACTTAAGGAATTGGAACAGGCGATTCATAGGATGGCGCCAACCGCCACAACACGTTCGTACTCCGACACCGGCCCGATCATGGAGAAAGCCTGGGCCGAACAGGCCGGCCTGGGCTGGATCGGAAAACATTCCAATTTAGTTTCAGCCGAGTATGGTTCCTGGCTGCTGCTGGGGGAAATCTTGACCACGTTGGACCTAGAGCCGGATGAGCCGGCGTCCGATCTCTGCGGCAGCTGTACGCTTTGCATTCAGGCCTGCCCCACCGGCGCCATTGCCGAGCCCTACGTTGTCGATGCCACTCGTTGTATTTCGTACCTCACGATCGAATTACGCGGTAACGACACCGCCATCCCTCACGAACTTCAAACAGGCATGGGTAACAAGATCTTCGGCTGCGATGATTGTCTCGACGTGTGTCCATTCAACCTCCGCACCGAGCCGACTCAAGAAGACACGTTTCAACCTTCACCCTGGAGCCTCTCTCCTAACCTCAACGAGTTTTCCAAGTTGGATGAGGCCACCTTCGCCACGGCATTTCGGCAAAGTCCGATTCGACGCACGAAGCTCCAAGGACTTCACAGGAGTGTCGCGATCGCACAACGCAACAGCAAGGTTTAAACTTACGTCATTACTTTAACATCCCGTAGGTCCTTAGACTTGTGCCAGAATCTTTCCCCTGGCGAGCGTTTCGGTGTGGATCGGATCGGATACAACAGCGTGTATCTTATTCGATTCTTTCTTTAATCCTGGCCACTTTTCAATTGCATTTATTTTCTTGTCAAACACAACTTCCGAATTTTCATCAACCGGCTGATAGATAATCAGTTTCAGCCTGATATTCTAGTAATCTATCCAATAAAAACACTGGTGGTATGTATTGTGCTATGCCGAGAACCTCGGCTCTTGTCCGACAGGGTCATAGATCAACGTCCGGATGCATGACAAAAATTTCTTTGTATTTTTTCGTCAGAATTTGGTAGATAGTTGACCCGGCGCTTACTTGAGGAGTGGTGGGGGGAGGTTTGGATTCGCCTCGCTCATCAGTGCAGCGTCTCTTTTTCCATAAAATCTAAAGGGAGGCTACTATGCAGAGGTTTCGTGTGCTTACATTATCCCTGGGACTTAGCGTCCTGTTGGGAGCTGGCGGCTGTGCGACCGCATCTGAGAAGTCTGACTCGTCAGGCCCAGTGATGAAAGGTGCGAAGGCCATAGGACTGGTAAGCTCTCCGAAGGTCCATGATGTCAACTTCACCGCGCTCGAATCGGAAATCGTCATCGATGGCAACGGGACAAAGTACAAGGCCTGGACCTTTAATGGTCAGATGCCGGGCCCGGTCGTCCGAGTCACCGAAGGTGATACGGTGAACTTCACCCTGACTGGCCATAAGGACAATTCCTTCCCACATTCGATGGACTTTCATGCGGCCGAGCTCGACTTCCTGGCTAACTACCACCGTACGGTCGGACCGGGAGAGACACACAAATTCTCCTTCGTAGCGAAGAAGCCCGGCGTGTTTTTCTATCACTGCGGCGCGAGCCCCATGATCCAGCATGTTGCCCGTGGCATGTTCGGTGCCATCATTGTCGATCCAAAGGATGCCAGTGCCTGGCCAAAGGCTGATCGGGAATTCGTCCTGGTGCAATCCGAGTTCTGGAAGAACCCGGACAACGTGCAGGCGATGTTTGATCGGAAGTGGGACAATACGATTTTCAACGGCGGTATCTTCAAGTACCATCCGTTCTTCCCAGGTGGAGAGCCGTTGGAAGTGAAGGTTGGTGAACGGGTGCGAATCTATTTCGTGAATGCCGGCCCGAACGAGTTCTCTGCGCTCCATCCGATCGCAGAAATCTGGGACAATGTCTACGAAAGCGGCAATCCGGCCAACAAATTCACCGGAGTCCAGACCTATGTGGTCGGTCCAGGCAGCGCCGCCACCTTCGACATGATCGTAGATAACCCAGGAGCCTATCCGGTCGTAACCCACTCTTTAACGGGTGCGCTGCGAGGTGCGATTGCGGTGGTGATCGCCAACCAGAACCCGAAACAGTATGATAGGTTGATGCCAAACACTCCCTGGAATCCGTGATCAATAAACGGCGTCGAGAGGTTTTGCAGTTAGTTCATTCTCACACAAAGGAGTAGATGACATGACATTTGGTAAGAAGATTGTTTGTACGGCGGTCGCGGTAGCGGCAGCCTGGGCCTTCACCAGTACACCATCCTTTGCTACAGATCGGTCGCTCTATGAGCGACTTGGGGGACAAGGCGCCATTCAGGCTGTTGTCACCAAGTTCATCAGCAACGTGGGCGGAGACAAGCGCATTAACGGCTATTTCGCAAAAACCGATTTGAAGAATCTCAATAAGCTCTTGGTCGAACAGGTCTGTATGGCCACTGGTGGGCCCTGCAGCTACTCGGGCCGAGATATGAAGACGGCACACAAGGGCATGAAGGTCACCGGCGCGGCCTTTAACGCCCTCGTTGAGGACCTGGTGGCTGCACTGGACACCTTCAACGTCCCGAAGAAGGAAAAGGATGAGTTGCTTGGCATTCTCGGACCGATGAAGAGCGACATCGTCGAAGTTCCTTGATGACTGTTGCAGTGATGAACACTACGATGGTCTCACGTTAGTTTCTCGTCAGCCAGGACTGATCAGTTCTGGCTGACGAAGTCCTTATGCTGGCAGCCCCCACCTCTACTCCTACTTCAAGTCTGGTTATTTTCTGCGAGACATGGGCACTGCAACGTAGGGTAAAGTCGTGTTAACATGAGCACGGAATTGTGCCTCCGGACGCGCAGCGCAAGCAGCCATCCGGTAGGAACATCCGTGGTAATCACCAAGGAGGAACCATGAGAGGGAAGCGTTTGACTGTGACCTTGTGTAGTTTCATCGCCGTGGCCTTGTGGAGTACGGCAGGGTGGTCTGGCCCCGAGGCCGACCCACTAAAGCCCCGTGTTCCAGATGCTGAACGCGGCGAGGCTCGAAAACTGAAGAGCCCGATCACCGTGACCCCTGACGTCCTGGCCAAGGGCAAGGAGCTCTATGAAGGCAAGGGCACTTGCGCAAACTGCCATGGCCAGACCGGAGCAGGTGACGGCGCGGGTGGAATGCTGCTAACACCAGGTCCCCGAAACCTTACAAACTGCAAGTTTCACAAGAAGCGGAATGACGGGGAACTCTTCTGGGTCGTCAAGAACGGGAGTCCCGGCACCGGTATGCCGGCCCTTGTGAAGGGCAATGTGCTCACCGAGGAAGAAGCCTGGACGATCATCGCCTACGAACGAACGTTCTGTACGGACAAGGAATAGTTGCTGAAGGAATCTGCATTGGTCACAGCACGGCGAGCTGTCAGTCGAAGGCATCGAGTGACAGCTCGCTTTCCACTAAGCCATAGAAGCTGACAACCCTCCGAGCGGCATTTTGCTCAACACTGCGTCAGTCGGCCGCCTTCCCTTCGCCAGGCAGCTAATCATATCGGCTCCTTTATCAAAACTATAACCGTCCCCTGCCTCCGCCCCCTTTCCTTCGTCATGGAAAGAGGTGTAGGCTATTGGTGGTTATTATGGTTCTTGAGGAGTTCCTAGATGGGAGCACTCCGATGAACCGTCGTACGTTTCTCCTCATCTCAAAAGACACCGACCTTAGGACGCTTCTTCAGCAAGCCTCTCCTCAGACCGATATCCATACGGCCAATACGGTATCAGAGGGACTCTCGGTATGGCCGGAGATTCTCCCCGCTCTCGTGTTCTGCGAAGGAAATCCCCGCAGCCTCACGCCTTTACTGGAGTATGGCCGTCACGTACCGGCATCTCCACCCGTCATCGTGATCGGAGATGGCCATTCGATCAAAGATGCAGTTGCCATGATGAGAGCCGGCGTCGCGGATTACCTGACGAAGCCGATTCTTCTTGAAGAATTGCAGGTTGCCATCACCCGAGTACTCCACCGGCCCGCTCCGCTTCCGTCCTCTTCGCCAC
>DATIGP010000107.1:0-5758 GCA_035454625.1 Nitrospira sp. | reverse complement strand
GTTTTGTTATCAATGCCTTGATCCATTTATAACAAGATGTATTCCTCCATTACACCGTCAGAACGTCGCTTTGATACTCAATGGGTTCCGGGCCCCATTCTTGGAATCGAATCTTCCTGCGATGAAACGGCTGCCTCCGTGCTCAATCGTGAAGGAGAAGTGCTCTCCAACGTCGTGTCTTCACAAATGGCCGTCCATGAAAAGTTTGGTGGCGTCGTTCCTGAGTTGGCTGCGCGCGCTCACCTTGGGAAGGTCGACATGGTGGTTGAAGAAGCCCTCTCGACCGCCCGAGTCTTGAAAAGCTCTCTCGCCGCCGTGGCAGTCACCCAAGGACCTGGATTGGCCGGGGCGCTTTTGGTAGGGGTCAATTACGCCAAAGCCTTGAGCTACGGTTTGGGTATTCCAATCGTTGGCGTCAACCACCTGCAAGGCCACATCGCTTCGGCATGGCTTGCCGATCAGACCTTCCCACGGTCCTGCGTTGTGCTGGTTGTATCGGGTGGTCACACTCATCTCTATCGCCAGGAAGCTGGCGGCCGATGTATCCTATTAGGACGCACTCGCGATGATGCTGCCGGTGAAGCGTTCGATAAGGGAGCTCAGATGCTTGGTTTGGGGTATCCCGGTGGACCAGCCGTGGATCGAATCGCCCGTTCCGGTGATCCACAAGCCATTCGATTTCCTCGGTTCCATCGGACAAAGAACAGTCTTGAGTTCAGCTTCAGTGGTCTTAAAACTGCTTTGTTGTATAAATTGCGCGAAATGGATGAACCTCTGCAACCGAGGCAGACGGCCGATTTAGCGGCGAGCTACCAGGAGGCTATTGTGCAGGTCTTGGCCACAAAGGCCTTTGCTGCCCTCAAACAGTCGAATCTCGCTGCACTTGCTGTAGTCGGAGGAGTCTCAGCTAATTCACGGTTGAGAAGCGTACTGAGCGAATGCGCGGCACGTGAGGACATTCGTCTGTCGTTGCCGCCTATTGAGTATTGTACCGACAACGCGGCCATGATTGCCTCGGCGGGACGTCAGCTGTTGATGAACGGAGCACGACTACATTCTGATCTCGACATCCTTCCAACTGAAAGATTCGTGACGATTCATGAAGGACCCGAGCCTATATTCGTCTCTCTAACAAACAAGGAGACAGCCCATTCCTGATATTCAAGGTCAGACCACAGGACTACGCACCAGCCAAGTCGCGTCGGTTGAACGACTCTACCGACGCCGTGTCCCACCCGACAAGGTCATTACTCCGGAGCTGGCAAAGGCAATGGCCCAGCTGACCATCGAGCTGCGTCGCCCGATCGGCGTGCTGCTGACCAGGCGTGGACAAGTTCAGGAAGTAATAGTGGGAACGGATTTGACGTTGTCTTCGACAACACTGACCTTGTTCCGTGCGGGTACGCGATCGCTTCGTGGTTTGAGATTCATCCGTACGCAATTGCACGATCAGCCATTGAATCAAGAAGTGCTGACCGACCTCGCCTTTTTGAGGCTTGATCTTATTGGCCTCCTCTCCGTCACGGAGGATGGCCGACTAGGCAATTTGTACTTAGCTCATCTGCTCGCACCCAGTTCAACTGGTCGATTATTCAACGTGCTTCAAGCTGTTCCGTTCCACGATCTGACGATGATGTTCGATCAATTTATCGAAGAGCTCGATGAAGACCTTCAGCAGGCGCGGGCTCACTATGCGGTAGAGAGCGGTAAGGAATCGGCGATACTTGTCAGCGCTTCTGTAAAAAGTCGGTCTGAGCAGGAAGAGCGGTTGGCCGAATTGGCAGAGCTGGCAACCTCCGCCGACGTGATGGTAGTCGATCGCGTCGTACAACGGACGGCGGACGGACATCAACGATATCTCTTGGGAAGCGGCAAGATGAAGGACGTTCTGATACAAACGCTTCATCGCGGCGCGGACATGGTGATCTTCGATCAAACGTTGTCACCGGCGCAGCTACGAGCCATTTCAGAGATGACTGATATTAAAGTGATTGACCGGACACAGCTGATACTGGATATCTTTGCGCGCCGAGCCCACAGCCGTGAAGGCAAAGTACAGGTGGAGCTCGCCCAGTTACGATATCTGCTCCCACGACTGTCTGGAAAAGGCGCCCAACTCTCGCGCTTAGGTGGCGGAATCGGCACTCGGGGGCCGGGCGAAACCAAATTGGAAACCGATCGTCGCCGCGTGCGCGATCGCATTACACATTTAGAACGGGAACTGAAACAGTTTGGTCGCCAGCAAGACCAACGACGGTCTAGGCGAGGACGGCACGGATTTCCAGTCATTTCTCTCGTGGGCTATACGAACGCCGGTAAGTCGACATTGCTCAATGTGCTGACGAACAGTCAGGTGTCGGCTCAAAACAGATTGTTCGAAACCCTGGACACCACGAGCCGACGTCTGCGATTTCCAGAAGATCGTGAAGTCATCATCACTGATACGGTGGGATTTATTCGGGATCTTCCCCAAGAACTGGTCGGGGCTTTTCGGACCACGCTTGAAGAACTACGAGAGGCTGATCTCCTGCTCCATGTCGTCGATGGTAGTGCTGCAGACATCGACATTCAGATTACGGCGGTCGTGGGGATTCTTGAGGAGCTGCGTTTGAATACGATACCGAGATTGCTCGTATGTAATAAGTGTGACCAGCTGTCGCCTCAGCGCGTCGAGTTGCTCTGTCGACGTTACGGAGCCATTGGTATTTCGGCACTCCAGCCAGCCACGCTTCATCCTTTACTTGCTCGACTAGAGGCGCATGTGAGAGTTCTGTCAATCGGTGATCATCAGACTGTCGGCTTGCCGCAGGATGAGGCACTGGTGCTTGCATCTCCTCAGTAAACCTTTGCACAATTGGGCCTCCATGAAGAAAGCCATACGCATGAAGGCACAGGCTGTTCTTGACCGAACGGCGGAGATTGCCGAAAGCCTTCTCCGCGCCATGCCGGTGGCTCGCGTGGAACTCACGTATCGTTCTCCATGGGAGCTGATGGTCGCTACAATTCTATCAGCTCAGTGCACAGATCAGCGGGTGAATCAGGTGACCCCCACTTTATTCAAGCAATATCCAACGCCTCAGGCCATGGCAAAGACGACGACGGCTGAATTGGAACCCCTAATTAGATCGACGGGCTTTTATAAGAGTAAAGCGAAAAACTTGATTGGCTGTGCTCAAGCCATTGCGACGCAGTTCAAGGGACACGTCCCGGATACCATGGAAGAGCTCACCTCGATACCGGGTGTCGGGAGAAAGACGGCAAATGTGCTCCTAGGAGCCGCATTTGGAAAACCTGGTGTGGTCGTCGACACACATGTGAAACGGGTGGCTCATCGGCTGGCCATGACCCATTCAAGTGATCCCGAGCAAATCGAACGCGATCTGCAATCGCTCTATCCGGAAGCGCAGTGGACGGATGTGTCTCAACGGTTGCTCCTTCATGGTCGGTATGTCTGCCTAGCGCGAAAGCCTCGCTGCCTTGTCTGCCCGATTTACGATGTCTGTGACTGGGAAGGAAAATTGCCGAAATGATCAAGAGCATGACGGGATTTGGTCGGCGGCAGGGGGTATGGTCCGATGGGACCGTCAGCGTTGAAGTGAGGTCGATCAACCATCGTTTCTTTGAGTCGTCTATTCGTTTGCCAAAATCGATGAGTGGACTGGAGGAACGCTTCAAGAAGATGATCCAGAAACAATGCGCACGCGGAAGAGTCGATCTGACGGTGCTGCTACAGGGAAACCGGGGAAGCGCTCGCGCGGTGCAGCTTGACGTTGGACTAGCGAAACAGTACCATCAGGCCCTTCGTACGCTCCAACGAACGCTGAAAATTAAAGGATCCATCGACATCGGGCTGATGACAGGATTTCGCGATATCCTCACGCTTTCCGAGCAGCAGGCAGACGATTCGAAGCTCATCAAATTGGTCGAGAAACTCGGGCTTCTGGCGGTGTCGGATATGGCCAAAATGCGGGAAAAAGAAGGAGCCTTGCTGGCGCAGGATGTCCTGGTTCGACTTGGCTACGTGCGTGAATGTACCACTGCAGTAACGCTCCGTGCTCCCCACATTACGCGGGAGAATTTCGACCGCATGAAGCAGCGAGTGGAAAAGTTGTTGGCGGACTCAATCCCGGACGTCCCTCGACTTAATCAGGAATTAGCTCTTTATGCGGACCGGTGCGACATTACAGAAGAATTGGTCAGATTAGACAGTCATATGATACAGTTTGAGCGTGGGGTTCAGAGCACCGAACCGATAGGCAAGACGTTGGACTTTCTTCTTCAGGAGATGGGTCGGGAAGTCAATACCATTGGTTCGAAAGCCAACGATGCTGCTGTGAGGGCCAGTGTGGTTCGCATGAAAGCCGAGCTTGAGCGTATCCGTGAACAGATACAAAATGTCGAATGAGCACCGCGACAATCACAGGTGACGACCATCCGGGTGCTCGGGGGAACCGGCGAGGTCCTGACCGTCGGGGAATCCTGTACATCGTTTCAGCCCCTTCTGGAGCCGGAAAGACGACCTTGTGCAAGCAGATCGTGGCGTCGGTCTCCGATCTGTGGCATTCGGTTTCATTCACGACAAGAAAACCACGCCCAGGGGAAGAACACGGACGAGAATACTTCTTTATCGAAGAGAAAGTATTTCACGATATGGTTGCGGGGAATGAGTTCCTGGAGTATGCCCACGTGTATTCCCACTGGTATGGGACACCACGGAAGCCGTTGATGGAGAAGATGGAGCAGGGCATCGATGTCCTGCTGGAAATCGATGTCCAAGGTGCGCTTCAGATTAAGAAAAAATTCGGCGATGCAGTTTACATCTTTATTCTCCCTCCATCGATGGACATTCTGCGTGCTCGACTCCAGGGTCGGGGATCTGATTCCCAGGAGGAGATTGTTCACCGATTGCAAAAGGTGAAGGAAGAGATCTGGTGTTTCAGGGAATACTATTACATTGTCCGCAACGATGATCTCACGCAGTCTCTCCGCGAGCTGCAAAGCATTTTCGTCGCGGAACGTCTGAAGACCAAACGGATGGACATGCATTGGCTGGAGCAAAGCTTTATTCTTGACAAAGATGCAAAATCGGTGGAAAGGGAGCCGTCACCCATTTTATAGCAAGGAGCAAGGCTATCATGATCGACATGCTGAGTTTGTTGCCGCAATACACATCAAATGAATTCGACTCCCGTCACAGATTGGTGATCGTGGCCTCACAGAGGGCAAAGCACTTGACGCAAGGCGCTAAACCAGCCGGATCTTCTCGCTTCACGAAAGAAACCACCATCGCACTGGACGAGGTGCTGAGAGGTCATGTCAAGTATTTGACCGGCAAGGAAGCCCGCGATGCGATGAAGGAAGCTAAACGAGGGAAAGAGGGGGAAACCGAGCGTATTGCGATGATGACTGGTGAGGACGCCCGAGAAATCAAGAAGGAACTCAGTGTCTACGTCGACGATACAGTGCCACCGACTGTAGCCGCGACTGAGGAGTAAGCGTTTGGACGAACCGCAATTGCCGTCAATTCTATCGGGCAAGCGTCTTGTGCTCGGAGTAACCGGCAGTATCGCCTCGTATAAAGCCGTCGAGTTGCTTCGGGCCCTGGCGGGCGAAGGTGCCACCGTGTCGGTGGTCATGACTCATGCTGCCACAAAATTTGTAACGCCTCTTACGTTCGAAGTCCTATCTGGAAATCGAGTAGCTACGGACCTCTTTAAATCGCATGATGAGATGTCTCATCTCGCACTTCCCGGACAAG
>DATIGP010000106.1:0-3650 GCA_035454625.1 Nitrospira sp. | reverse complement strand
GTGCTACTCCATTATCGAAGGGCGCGAATACCCGGCGGTGATGGCGAACATGGCGGACGACAATCATACAGGATCTCGGCGATGACTTCATTCTCATGAGCATCTGAAACCCGTTGTTGGTTTCACTTGTGGTAACCTACGACGAGAGGCGGTCTTCCTGCAGTAGGACCGGCGAAGAACCTTGTCGGTGGTTCACCTGACAAGCGGAGGGTGATCGGAATACCTATGGTGCGTGTCGTCCTACTCTTGATCGTGGTCGCCCTGGTCCTCGTCTGGCCGCAATGGTGGACCAGACGCGTGTTTGCCAAGCATAGCGCGCCCCGTGCCGACTATCCGGGCACGGGAGGAGAATTGGCCCGGCATCTGCTGAATCGATTCGAGATGCAGCACATGACTGTCGAACAGACGGAGACAGGCGACCACTACGATCCTGTCAGCAAAACAGTCCGCCTGACGCCCGCCGTCTTTGAGGGCAAATCCCTCACGGCGATTACCATCGCCGCCCATGAGGTCGGGCACGCCATTCAGGATCACTTGGGGTACCAGCCGCTCACGGAGCGGACAAAGCTGGTGAAGGTCGCGCAGGGCGCGGAAAAGATGGGGGCGATCTTGATGATGGGAATTCCTGTCGCGGCGGCCGTGGCACGAACGCCGGTCGCGAGTGTCGTCGTCATGATGGCTGGCATGGCCACGATGGGAATCTCCACACTCGTCCATCTCCTCACGCTGCCCGTCGAGTGGGACGCCAGCTTCAGGCGCGCCCTCCCCCTGCTCCGGGAGGGGCAATACCTTGGTCCAGACGATGAGGCGGGGGCTCGCAGCATCCTCACCGCCGCCGCACTGACCTACGTAGCAGCCTCCCTCGCCAGTCTGCTGAACATATGGCGCTGGATCGCGTTTCTCCGGCGATAGACTGGTTCCGATCGCAAGACATCATCCGCCTCTCAGGACCGCTCGCTTGAAATGCGACAAATAGCATTCCATTTGCCATCGATGGTCTTCTGCCATAAGTTTGAACGAAGAGAGTTCCTATGACTACCGCACCGATATTGTTTCATGACATCGACGGCGTGCTGTTCGGAGACTATGCGGGGGAGTTTCAACTCCGACCAGGAATAAGATCCTGGCTCGCGTGGGCCCACGAGCACTTTGAAGTGATCTGGCTCACCTCATGGGATTCCGACAAGATCAAGACGCTCTTGCATGTCCTGTATTGTGAGAGGTTCCGCAACCATCCGGACATCCCTCCGTTCCGTCACGCCAACTGGACGAACTTCGAGAACAAGGTGGTGTGGCTTGAACAGGCCGTGCAAAAGCTGAAGGGCCGCGACTGGTTCTGGATCGACGACGAAATCGAGACATTGACGCCGGCGATTCAGCACGCCGGCCTCTCCCTTGACCGCTGCATCCGATCGAATCCGGAAGGGCGGGATGAGCTCCTCGTCATCCAAGCTGTACTAGCTGATCGGCTTCAAGGAATCAGAATGAGCACGGGTGGCGCAGCCGGCAACGAGGAAGCGGCGTAGGTGGTCTCTCTGGTCTCTTTGGCTACTGCTAATGGTGAAAACTTGGAACCACGTAGGGACAACTGAGTAGTCTTTCATCAGGCTGGCGAGGCAATCCTTTCCTCTCAAACAACTCCGGGCCTACTGCTTGACCAGTGTCGCCCGCTCCTCATCTGATCTCGTAATGCCCGATTCGAGTCGTCGACAATTGCATACGCGGTACATCAGACACCATGACCTTGCACATATTGACTTGTTCCTCGATCTCCATACACTTCGTAGACATGCTCGAAGACAGCGGAGCATTTCTGTTTGTAGAGGTCGGGCGTGTAGGTCCGCGGCAAACCCTGGTCAAGCACATCTTCGATAGCCAGCTTCACGCGTGAACGAGCCGTGACGGTCTGCCGCCAGTTCAGCACGAGCAAGTCTTTGAGTTTCTCCAGCAGGTCTTTGGCGACTTTCTTGAGCTCGACCCGTTCCTCCGAACTTAACTCAGGAGCGGGACGCGTGAGGATATCAAAGATCACCAATTCCTCTTCGGAGAGGTTCTCTCGTACATGCCGTTCTTGCTCTTCATTCAAGCTGCGGCTGAGAGCCAGCAGTTCTTTGAACAGCTCGTCGATGTTCCAGCTCCCCGCGTTATAGGACTCGATCAATTCTTCGAACTTCGCGAGATAATCGGCCCGCGTGCGGTTCAGACGAATCAGCTTGTCGAGCCGCGCACGGATCGCGGCCTTGAGCTGCTCCAAGTCGATGTTCTTCATCTTGGATTTGCCAAATCGTTTGGCCAGCGCCTCGAAGTCAATTTTGGTGAGGTCGATCACCCCATGACCGGGCGCGCCGTGAGGAATGTGAAAGCCGTCGGCGGCAACCGACGCATCGAGAATCTTGCCGAGGTCTGTCATCACGGCGGAAATATCCGCCGGTCCCTCTCCAGTTCGTTCACGGATGCTTGCGGCGATAGTGGTAAGGCAGGCAACGCTGGACGCAAATTCCAACACGGATGGATCGGGTTTCACGGCTTGAAACAAGGTCCGCACCCATCCTTCCTGACCCAGAAAGTCCTTGCGGAGCGGATCGGGAGAGATTAAGCGTTCCACCGCCTCGGCCATCTTCGTCAGTCGATCAAGACCCCCCGCCTGTGTCTTTTCGATCTCGCCCAGATTGACGCCATGTGCAAGACAGAAGGCTTCGGTCTCCGTGATCGCCTGGCGGAGGCTCTCCACGAGCTGCTGCTTGTCTCGAATCGGCCGCTCCTCGCCTTTCCCTTTGGCATAGATCGCAAGCGCTTTCTCCAGCGAGGCAAAGACGTTCGCATAGTCGACGATCAACCCGCTATGCTTGCCGGGAAACACCCGATTGGCCCGGGCGATCGTTTGCATCAGCGTATGATTACGCATCGGCTTGTCGAGATAGATCGTCGAGCAGCTCGGCGCGTCGAAGCCGGTCAGCCACATGGCGCAGAGGAAAACGAGTCGCAACGGATCGGTAGGATCTTTGAACTGCTCGTCCAACTGCTCCTGATTCATCCGAGTACGATGCGGAGTGATGTCGAGACCCAGCTTCTTCATCCGGTCGATCTCGTTCTGTTCTGATGACACGATCACAGCCATATCGGTCGTGCGGATTACGTCCAGCCGAGCCTTTAGCTCCCGAAGTCTGTCTGGACCGGCATCCTTCGCGGCGTAGGTGGTAAGCCGTGCCAACTCCTGCTCGACTCGTTTCTCTTCAGACTTCCAGTGGCGTCGCACCTTATCGTGCATCCGCAGCGCGGTCGCTTTGTCGATGGAAATGACCATGGCCGTACCCTGAAAGCCTCGTCCAAGAAAGTGTTGGACGATATCTTTCGCAACCGTCTCCAGCCGGTCATCCCGCGTGAGCAATTGATATTGCCGGCCCAGTTCGCGCTCCAGCCGCCGTTCCTGTTCCTCATCCAGACTGGCGGCCTCGATCAGGTTGTAGATATCGTCGTTGAGGTTCGGATTTTCCAATCGCAGTTCCGGCGTCCGGTTTTCATAGAACAGCGGAACCGTCGCACCATCCTCCACCGACTGCTGGAAGTCATAGACGGAGACATAGTCACCGAACACGTCGCGCGTCCGTTCTTCTCCCGCGATGAGTGGCGTCCCCGTAAAAGCGAGGAAG
>DATIGP010000105.1:0-21984 GCA_035454625.1 Nitrospira sp. | reverse complement strand
CGTCCTGTACCGTCACTGTGCTGGTCGCATCGGTGCCCCACATCTGATTCGGGCGCTCGGTCGTGATCGTGCCATCATGGACCCGCGGTCCCACGACGCGTGGCACCCGGCGGGGAGCCAAGAGGTTGGCCTGCCGCATGAGCCGCAGCACACGGGGTTTCGAGGTGCGAATCCCCTGTGCCCGCAGCCGTGCCCAGACTTTGCGGCGCCCTTCGCCCAGAAAGGGCGAGGCCACCAGCACCTGGCGGATGTACGCGGTGAGCTCCTCGTCGGTGTACGCGGTCTTGGGGCCGCGCTTGGCCCGCTCGACGGATGGACCATCGGCGCGGATCCGCTGGTGATAGAACGTCGCCCGACTCAGGCCCCATTCCTGACAGACCCGGACCACACCATACGGACGCTGCGTGGAAGGCGACGTGGCGTGGCTCATCGCGTCGACCTCCCGGTGGCCAAAGGGACACCACCTCGTAACCGCTGGACGGCCTCTCGCGACAGTTCCAGCCGCATGGTCAACTCGCCGACCAAGGCCTTCAGGCGCGCGAGTTCGTCGTCGCGGCCCTCGGTGGCCCGACTCTTCAACCCGGCCTGGCCACTGGCCACGAACTGGTCCCGCCACGCCGACACCGTCGCGGCAGTGACGCCCGCTTCACGGGAGACCAGATCAAGATCGTCGCCACGCAGCACGCGCAGCACCACGTCCATCTTCTTGCGCGAGGAGAACCGGCCTCGCTCTGTCTTCGATTTTGCCATGAACACCTCCATCAATGCGGGGGGCAGTATGCCCCAAATGTGTGTCCAGGGAAATCGTGGGGCGGAGGAACTCATGCTTATACATGTTACCGATCAGATTCGACTATCACTTTACTGAGGGATTCACGGCGACTGACCCCCTAAACACATTAAGCTAGGAGATTTCCCAGAGCTATTCAAAGGCCTAAATTTGGTAAGATATTTGTCGTGAATAGATACATGCAAAGGGATGTTACCTGCATCATAGGCGTTTTTATAGCAGCGGCCACCTTCTATTCCCCGCACCGAGCTTCGGCAGAGATTTATGTCGGTGGGGAGGCTGGTGTCAACTTTGCAGATAGTATCAACAGTATTGCAGGAACGGGCGCTTCCGCCGGGGTTTCGGGACCGTTGGCCGATTTTGATCTCGCAAATTCAATCACCTATGGAGGAAAGCTGGGATATTTCCCAGGACACAGTTGGTACGGGATTGAAGCTGAAGTCTTCACCACGACTCCTCATATAAAGAGTATTCCCGACGATCCTACCACTCCGGCTTTCGATCCCGATACTGGCGCTCATTTTCGAGTGACGACTGTCGGAGTCAACTTTATTGCGCGATATCCAGGGCGTACCTTCCAGCCATATGCCGGAGTTGGTGTGGGAGCAGGAATTGCGCATCTAAGCGATAGTCTGATTCTACGAAGTGACTCTGATGTGGCTACTGCTTGGAATATATTGGTCGGCTTCCGGGCATTTGTTACACCAAAGATAGCTGTTTTTACGGAATATAAGTATACCGGAGCGACATTCGAGTTTGATGAGGCATTAGGTTCATTGGGTGGTTTCAGCGGCAATTACAGGGCACAGCATGTTCTTGGTGGGCTGTCCTATCACTTCTAGGAGGACGTCCATGTCACGCTTAATTGCGCTCTTTTGCTTGCTATGTGGATTGTCGATCTTGTCTGCCTGTGCTGAATCTGTCCACCAGGTTCAACGAACTGCGGAGTCGCTCGGTATACCTCTTGAGTTAGAGAATGAGATCGATAGGAGTGTACGTTTTGCGGATTTACAACAAGCTCCCAGCGAGTATGTCGGGCGAACCGTCATGCTTGGCGGCACGGTGATCAAGGGGAAACGAACAAAGGAGGGCACCGAACTGGAGGTTTTGCAACGGCCGACGGGGGAAGAAGGCAAATTGACGGAAGATCGTCTTCGGTCCGAAGGGCGGTTCCTGGCGGTTCAAGAAACGTTTCTCGATCCTGCGACTTTCCCCCAAGGCACGCCCATTACCGTGATCGGCACCGTGAAAGGAGTAACCACAAGGCGATTGGATGAAAGCGATTATGTCTATCCGGTCCTAGAGGTGAAACATGTTATAGACTGGAAGACTGTCGCCTCTCAGAACAGAGACAGGAGCTTGTACTATGGATCATACTATCCGCCTTATGGTTTGGGGGGATTCTATCCTTACGGCGCCTACCCTTACAGTTATTGGGGTGGTCCCGGTTTCTATCGGCCCTACCCCTACTATTTCGGTCCAGGGTTCTCTCCTGGACCATCATCTCCACCGCCTCCTCCCCCAAGCGTGTCACCGCGACTCAGAGGCAGGTGATGGTCTATCGTGCATGAAACAGTCATGGAAAGGCGGCCCATGACTGGCAATAACAGTCGACGACTTTTCTCTCGCCGTGAAGCTCTTGTGTTGGCAGGAGTAACCGGCGCCCTCTGGCTGATCAAGGGAAAGCGAAGCCCGGTTCAAGCCGCTTCCGATACATCCCAATCCCTCTGTGTAGTCCGACCTGAACAAACAGAAGGCCCCTATTTCGTCGATGAACGCTTGCATCGTTCAGACATTCGCTCTGACCCTACCGATGGTCAAATCAAGGCAGGAATACCGCTGACGCTGATCCTGCAAGTGATGAGGTTTAGTGCGAGCGGGTGCCTTCCTTTGCCCGATGCGCGCGTCGATATTTGGCAGTGTGATGCAGAAGGTGTCTACTCGGATGTGCGAGATCCGGGTTTCAACACACGGGGCCAAAAGTTTCTGCGTGGCTACCAGGTGACTGATGCACGGGGCGAAGCACGATTTCTGACGATCTACCCTGGTTGGTATCCGATCCGGACCGTTCATATTCACTTTAAGGTTCGCACGGCTGCGATTGCCGCAAAACTTTATGAGTTTACGTCCCAGCTGTACTTCCCCGATGAACTGACGGACCGCGTTCATACTGCTCTCCCCTACTCGTCGAGGGGACGGCGTCGAGTCCGAAACCGGCATGATTTCATCTTTCGCGACGGCGGTGATCAATTGGTGCTGGAACCCACACCGATGTCAGACGGCTACGTCTCGACTTTTCCGATCGGCTTAAGAATTCCCTAGATTTTATCCTTCGCACTTCTGCTTATTGACGATTTCCTCCAATACTAATACCCTCATTCACCGGCACACATTCTTTTAGGAGAACATACTTATGAAACGGTCGCGCGACGCCGCTCTGCTGATGTGCATGATGGTGATTCCTTTTACGGCGAACGCCGCGCCTCCGCCGGAAGCGGCGACAAACCCCCTAGAGATCGCGCTGAACAGCGCGGCGATACCATCATGAAGCGCTCAGATCCGTCCTTCTCACAAAGCCAGGCCTACGAATTCTCGGACTCACCCAAAGCAAAGGACATGGTTGCTCAAATCAAGAAAAGGAATGATGAATCCCAGCAAGCCATGGAAAAGGCCGGCGAAAGCGTGAAGAAGTCGTTTACCCAAACGAGCGAAGCCCAACAGAAGCAATTCGACAAGAAGAAAGCCGATCTGGAAAAAGAACTCGGATTTTAATCGATCTACTCCATTTCCAACCGACTCTTATGCGGCCGCGCCCCTAGCGGATTTATCTGCTTGACTCCCGTCATTTAGAGGGCCATGCTGAAAGATATCCCGGAGGGATGTATGGTACCGGGGTAACTCCCACTGCTATTCACAGATCCCAGATCTGTGTCTTTTCTATGGACGCCCTCGACGGCCTTGTGCCTGCGAGGGCGTTGCTGTCTTTTCACCCAGCCAGGAGGTGATCCGATGAAACGATTCACCATGACATTTCTTGCGACGGCCGTTGTGCCGTTCGCAATATCTTTGGCACTCGCCAATCCGGCCATGCTGCCCAAACACCCAGGCTATCCGATGAACAAGGCCGTCGATCCCGTGACGGGCCAATCACTGGCAAATGATCCTGGCCAAGCCAATCCACGAAATACGGATGCCCTTTCCAATGCGGCGATCTTCGACGATGCTCGTTCGAAACAGAAATTGTTATTCAATCAAAACGACGAACGCCTTCTAGACAAGCCAGGAGCGGGACTGCTTCCCAAAGTAGAAGGTCCAAACATCACGATAGAGCCCCCGGTGAAGGAAGGCACACGAATAAGCGCAGCACCTGAATGAATTATTTTCCGGCTGACGGTTAGAGCTTTCGAGAGATGCAGTGGACGTAGGGATGGTTTCTTCCGGAATAGTTATGCCTAGACCCTGTTCGTCTCCACTGTCCTAGGCAGTGAGGCCGTTTGTAGTTCGGGTGGTATCGCAGCTGGCAGTCTTACTTCCCTTGCAGAAGGCGGAATCTCAGGATTCAGTTGGACAGTGATCTGGGGATCTTGTGAGATAGTCGAATTATTTCCTAGCGCTCTGGTCGTCTGCTTCCTTCCGAGTACTGGGGTTTCTCCTTTACTGAGGGCGTAGGCAGAGACTAATTTCTCCACGGCGACCGTGAGAGCCAACAGACCTTTGGCAGCCGATGATTCGGGAGCCGCTTCAATGACCGGCAGAAAGTTCCGAACCGCCCGGCTCACAGCCGGATCATCGGGTATCTCCCCGAGCAATATCAGATCGCCGCCAACGTATTGATGGAGAACCTTGCGGAGGTACGAGACATTGACGTTGGAACCGTCGGACACCCGATTGATAACCAACCCCGGCCGGAACGATTGCAACGTGTCCGCCGCCGCGTCACGCCCCCATACATCGCCGGCACCCGCAACTTCCAGGACCTCTTCCACACTCGTGAAGTCCCGGTTGGAGAGAACCTCCGACAGAGGACTGCGCGCAAGAAAACCGGCCAACACGCGGCGAATCGCGGCTAACTTAATGAACCGGTAGAGGTCCAGTACCGCCGTCGGTTCGGGAGTGGCGACCGCCAAATGGAGATCGGCCATCAGAAAGAAGTCGAGCGCGTGATAGTTCGTGCCGGCTCCAATATCGATCACCACAATGTCGGCCTCGAGATCCCGGAACTGCTTCGTCAGGCGTTTCTTACGGGCATAGGCCATATTGGCGGTCGCCAAGGTCTCCCCGGTCCCCACGATGAGACGAAGGTTCGGATGGATTGAGATGGGAATGACGGCTTCGTCCAGTCTGCTGACTCGTCTGTTCAGAAAATCCGTCAAGGTCACCGGCGGATTCAACTCTCCGAACAGGATATGGGCATCGGCCCCGCCCACATCAAGGTCGGCCAGTATGACCTGTCTTCCGCTCTTGGCCAGTGCCAACGCAAGGTTGGCTGAAACCACGCTCTTACCGACACCACCCTTGCCGGATGCCACCGAAATGAGCGTTCCCATGACGGTCCTTTCGCTAATGGAGAGTAGTGCGTGTCATCGAAATCGGGACGGGCAGGAACCGTGTCTTGTGGTCAAGTCATTGTACCGGCTGAGAGACAAAAGAAAAGGAAATGCATGAATCCTCACGGCCAGGTCGGTGGTGAGCAGAAACGGATCATCTTCGAAGCAAATCGTCGGGGTCGTCGGGTTATCAACGCCGCTCAGATGCTGAAATCCATTACGCAGGCCTTACGTTCGACGAGAGCGGAAGCGTCGGACGTTGCGAATGCGTCTTCGACGGCACTGACGCCCTAATGCTCTCGGCTGAAACGGCCGTGGGAGGCAATCCGATCAAACCGCTTCAAGTCATGGCTCGGATTATCCACGCGTCAGAAGAAGTGGTTAAGTCAGCGTGCTGTCGATGCGTCCCACCGATTTTGGAAGACCTGCTCTTTTCTGGTGATCTTGAGCAGCACAGCCTCTAACTCATCCCTAGAAGGAGCCGTTTTGTGGCAGACCGATACGCCGTCGAGCACCGGATGAGAGGCTTGACCAAGCTAACGACGGGCCCCTCAGAAAGATTGGACCACCGTCTCAGATTGTTCTCGGCGAACCTTGCGGTCTATCCTTTACAAGAGACGGCTGCATCATCGTCAGTACCACGCACGAGAAGAGACCAAGCAGGAGATCTTTGAATATCCCGACTGACCTGTGAGAATTGTTTCTCCGCCACGAATTGGATTGTCTCGGCTCCGCCGCATGCGATTGCCAGCCGGGGGCCTACGTCGTGATCAAACCGGCAGCCCGGAACCAGCCCAGGGCTTCTCCTACGGCGGCGCTGCAGTCACGCATGGGTTGCAGTCTCAAATCCTGCGCCGACTGACGTCCATCGAAGTGAAAGTACCTCTGCGTCAGTCGAACCCCTGTGACTGTTGCCATGGGCAGAGCTGCGGTGAAGTGGCTGCAGACCTGTTCTTCGAGATAAGCAAAGGCGAGGGCAAACGCGTAGGGAACCTGCCATCGCGGCGCGGGCCGACCGCTCAGCTTGGCCAATAAACGCAACAGGTCACGGATGCTCCAGTCTTCAGCAGCCAACAGATAGCGATGGCCGATCTCGCCGCGCTCGGCAGCAGCCCAGATTCCGGCGGCGGCGTCGCGAACATCGATGAGATTGAGACCGCCGTCCAGATAGCCTTTGACCCGACCGTTGCAAAAATCACAGATCAAGCGGGATAGTGGCCCCAGGTTCACGTCGCCCGGACCAACAGGTATGGTGGGCCGAACAATTATCACCGGCTGTCCGGTCTCCACGGCTTCCTGCGCAGCCTGTTCGGCCAGCCACTTGCTGCGACAGTACGGCCCGATCATGTCGCTCAATGAGGTCTGGGTTTCCTCCTTGATCGTTTCCTGACCATGCGCCGTCGCGAGAATCGATTCCGTGGAGACATGGACGATGCGGCGGGCACCGGCCTTCCGGGCGGCTTCGAGCACGTGGCGCGTCCCTTGGTGGTTGACCTGCTCGAAGTCATTCGGGTTGCGCGCCCACAGGTTGGGATTGGCCGCCAAGTGCACCACAACGTCACAGTCGCGCGCCGCCCGCGCCACAGCCGGTCCATCACGGATGTCGGCGAAGACTATCTCGATCTGGCCTTGCGGCAAGTGCGAGACCGGCGCTCCCGGCTTCTCCAGCACAAGCACCGCATGATTCGCAGCGACGAGTTGCCGCACCAAATATGAGCCGATGAATCCCGCCCCGCCCGTGACGAGGACCCTGCGTGGCTTCATAGGATCAGCTCGTCCAACCTCTGCAGAGCTGGTTGGAGCGATTCTTCTTCCATGCGTTTGAGTAGCGCGTAGGCGCGACGATTTAGAGGACAGGGACGATCACCCGCCAGATACAGAAGATGGCCGTTGTAGTTGTCGATCTCGGTGCGACCTTTGGGAACGTCTCCCGACATGGAACAATACGTGTTGCGCAAGCTCACGGAAAACGGCCATGCGAGCGTCCAGGCGAGCGCTCGGAAGCGCAGAATACGGTCGACTGTGTCGGGGTGAAATGGTCCGACCTTACCCAAAGGTACCTTGGCATCTTTTAGGATCCGGTAATTCTCGCGCAACATGGCGAAGAACAGTTGCCGTGCCCTCCGATTGATCAACAGCTGGCTGTTATCAAGTCCCGCCGCCGCCGCGAGCGGGCTGATGGCGGAGTTATACATCAGTTTTGCATACTTGTAGGGCAGGATCTCTACGACCTTCCGGACCCGAAAATGGCCGTGTCGCCTCAGTACTTCGACCAGCGCTTCCACAGAGGCAGAATCGCGGCGGTGCTTGCTCAAGGCAGTGTGTCCAATATGCAGACTCCCCCCTCGGGTGATTCGCGTGTGCGTTTTTTCAGGAAAACACTCGGAGACGAATGAGGCGATGCCTTCGATATGACTGCGCTCGATCAGATCGGAATCAAAGCCGTTTTGAACTGGAATAACGGTAACTGTCGGGGGCAGTCGGTTCAGCACCGCCTTGTTGTCATAGCATTTCGTACAAAGAAGGATGATGCCCTCTTGCGGCGGCTGCCATTCCGCAAAATGGACGAACTTTGCGGGAAGCAAGGGGTGCCAATCGAGACCCACGCCATGAGAGCGCCCCCATCGCACCTTGACTGGGTCGGCCTCGACAAAGATCACATCGACACCGCCCGCGCGCAACGCGTAGCCCAGGGCACATCCGATGCCGCCCGCCCCCACCACGAAGACTTCGTTCGAAAGATGATCGACCATTTTCCTTTACCTATAAGTAAGGTCCCGATTCCGAGCGCATAGATAATCAGCTCATTAGGGGATCATAATCCCTTCGCCGTGTTCAGATACACACCCGTCCCGCCAATAGTGACAAGAGGCCAGCCCATGTCGAGTGCCGCTAGCCGGCTCAAATTGAGCCAACACTTGACCGTCGCTCCAGCCAAGCCGTCCCCATGCCATCAGAGAAACGACCTGTAAATTTCACTTTGCCATTCTGGCCGCATTCAGGGCGATTTGAATTGTTCAAAAATTGAAATTCACCGAGCCATCACCGGCAGCTTAACAGATATATCACTTGACCGCGGCAAGCAGTTGGGAATAATAGATTCAAGTGAGCCAACGGTCAATCGCGTGGCTTATTTGGCGGGCTCGAGTAAGATCGGACCATGACTAGAAAAGGGGTCGCCCTGAGCTGACCCTCTTTCTCAAACCGAAACTTCTCAGTGTCTAACATAATCGTGGGGAAAGGGGGAGATAGTACGAGCTTCATCTTGGTCTCCTCTTCCGCCAATCGCTCACATCAGTCTACCGAGTTTGACGGGCATGAAGAAGGCCCGTAGTAATGTAAACCGAGTAATATTTATGGAGAGCGGGACACCCCGCCGTCCGAGTGTATCGAGACATGTCTGGCAAGGAGGATTGTTCATGCGTCTCAAGAAGCCTGCCTTCACCGGCTTCTCTCTTATGGTGTTCTGCACTGTTATGGGTCTGCCTATGCACATCAGGGGTGAGACGCCAGGGCCCGCCGAGGTCATATCACGCTTCAACCTGGCACTGATCGAAGCCATGAGGGGTGGCAAGGAATTGGGGTTCAGCGGCCGCTACCGACTGCTTGAGCCAGTCGTGACAGAGACTTTCTTGTCTCCTTACATGGCGAGTGTCTCTGCAGGCAGACACTGGAAGACTCTCACGCAGGAGCAGCAGCGGCAGTTTGAAGGAATTTATGCCGAATGGTTGATTGCGAACTATGCGAAGAATTTTCACGCATACGCAGGAGAGCGCTTCGAGATAACAAAACAGTCCCAGACGGCAGGCGGCGCTGCAGTCCTGAGCAAACTTCTGAACTCTAAAGGCAAAGAAACGGAGTTCGACTACCGTCTGCGGCTGACGGAGGATACCTGGCGCATTGTGGACATACGCATTTCGGGCGTGAGTCAGCTTGCCAATACACGCGCTCAATTTGTGAGCGTCCTCGATCAAAAGGGGTTTGACGAGCTCGTTGCGTCGCTCAAGCGAAAGATTCGAGACTTTTCCCGGAGCGATGGCGCATGAGCCAAGGCCCACGTCATGTTAAGAGATGCGGCAGCCTGAGTTCTTTGCGACGTGGTCACGTGATCCCGTCAACCGTGAACACACGTGAGGCCGACATCAGGCAATGCGCTGAGATGAATCAACATTTTAGATCAGAATCCAAAGAATCCACAAAAGCGAACAAGGATTCTCTGGAGATGTCCAAAGTGTCCTCTTGACAGGTTAGCAGAATACATATGATAGGATAAATTTATGGATCAAGGAGTGACTATATGGCTTACCGGTTTATCTGGAGCGGGAAAGACGACAATTGCACGATTGGTCCAGGCAGAGCTCTGTACATTAGGCCGAAAGGTGGAGATTCTGGATGGCGATATTGTTCGAACAAATTTATGTAAGGATCTGGGATTCTCCAAGCAAGATCGGGAGCGAAACATTCAACGCATTGGTTTTGTATGTCAGTTGTTGTCGCGAAATGGAATAATTACTATTGTCGCCGCCATTTCTCCCTATCGTCAGGCTCGCGCGGATGTGAGAGAGAAGATCGGCCACTTCATTGAGGTTTACTGTAAGTGCCCTTTGGAAGTTCTCATTCGTAGGGACACTAAAGGCTTCTATAGGAAGGCTTTAGCGGGGGAAATGTTGAACTTTACCGGCATTTCAGATCCTTACGAAGAACCGTTGTCCCCGGAAGTCGTCTTACAGACTGACAAGGAAACCCCTGAACGTTGTGTGGAGAAAATTCTAGAGAAGATGCAACAGGCAGGATACTTGCCACTTAATCGGACCGGTCTGAGGGAGAGCGTTCCAAACCGGGGGCTGTTTTGAAGGAATTGAGAAAGGCCTTTATTGATTCACGAACTTCCCGCTTCTGGGCGACCGAGGATCCTGATACCCTTACCCTGTGATGGAAGTTCAGAGCAGTTTTGAAGTCTTCGAGATCCATGTCTGGCTTCGCCAGATGAGCCCAGTCATCTGACGACATCTTCTGGTCCGTACCCATAGCACCATCGCCAACTTTTATTCACGCAGCAGAATGCCTTTGACTGGACCGACATTCACCTCCACCGGTTTCGCATTCATGGCCAAGACTAACGGAACAGAGGCCAGGCGGAGCCAGCTTCTCCTCCGGCGCTCACCGCGTTCGGCTGAGCGATTTCCGCTTCCGCATCAACGAGTAATTCTTGTATGACGGGACACCTCAAGAAACGGATATTTACCTACGCTAAGAACCGGCGAATCGCCACCCTAACTGGGCCTTTATGGGTGCGCAATGAACACGGTGATTCTCCCTACGAGTGTCGTGTCGCGCCGATGAGGTCCGACTTGCGCTGCGGCTCGACAGTTTGGTCAACCGATCGAAGCCTAGAGGTTCCTCGGTCTGCATCGGCACGATGCATCCCGCGTCCGGCGTATTGGGTACGCACCGGTTCAATCTGGGGTAATACAAGGGACGCTGCGATACGACCCAACAGAGCTCAGGCTTTTGAGTGCATTGGGTTCGAACAGGACGGACGATCTGCCCACGCTGAAACTTCCTCCTGTACAGAAAACATTGTACTCTCTTATGGGTTTCAGCCAATGATGGCGCAAGGTGTTCCGCAGTCTGCTGAAGAAATGAAAATGTCAGAGACGCTGGTGCGCGGGGTTCAGCCAACAGCCTTGCTGAATCCGTATCTCCAGCTTGCCATGAACGGCCGATTGGTCTCCGCGAGCGAGTCGTCGCTAAACGCGGGACGACAGCGACCGCGCAGGTCTTAAGATCGTCTTGGGCTGAATGACTGAGATAATCTGAAGGGACAAAAACTTACACCGACTCCAACCAACTATGGGCACCGAGCCTAGCCTTACCCGCACACAGCACCTGCTGAGCGCATGGGTTCTCCTCATTCAGCATAATGCCGTTGCCGTTCTCGTGGTCAGTGTCCTGCTGACGCTTGGAACCCTCTGGTACTCCGCCGCCAATTTCAGAATGAACGCGGACATCCGCGGCATGATGTCTGACAAGCTGTCCTACCGCGGATTGTACAAGGAATTCTCCAAGGCTTTTCCACAACAGAGCGACACTATCGTGGTTGTCATCGATGGCCTCACCACGGAACAGGCAGGGGCAGCACGGCAAGCTATAGCCGAGCAACTCAGAAAAGAACCGGCGATATTTGCCGACGTCTATGAACCAGGCGCCGGGGCATTCTTTCAAAAAAACGGTCTCCTGTACCTGAACATCGAAGAACTGGAGAAACTCGGAGATCGGCTCTCGGCAGCCCAACCCTTTCTTGCGCTTCTCTCCAAGGATCTCAGCATCCGCGGACTATTCGAGGTCGTTGAAAAGGCCTTGGAGCAAGCAAATCTCAGTGAGGCCCAAGACCGCACTCTTGCCGTACTCCTCGATGGGATGACCAACGCTTTCGGTAGCGCGGTTCACGGAACGGTCTATCAGATGTCATGGGAAGGCCTGGCGCTCGGTGCAGAGCAGACCGCGAGGCAATACCGCCAGTTCATTATACTGAAGCCACGGGTTGTAGATGCATTCCTGTCTTCGGAAAGCGTCCACCTCGAAACCATTCGTCGGGTTGCCAGGCAGCTCGGTTACAATCAGACCGGAACCGCGCGAGTGCGGATCACGGGAGATTTTGCACTTGCTCACGAAAACCTCCTCGAAGTCCGCAACAGTATAGGAATTGCGACCCTCGCGTCTCTCCTTCTTGTGGCGTTGGTCCTTTCTGTGGGTCTTTACTTCTCATGGCGCCTCATCTTTTGTAGTCTTGTCACATTGATCATGGGACTCATCTGGTCCACCGCATTCGCTCTTGCCACCGTGGGTAGTCTCAATATGATCTCCGTCTCATTCGCCGTCCTTTTTATCGGACTTGGCATCGACTACAGCATACAGTTCTGCCTCAGATATCGGGAGCTGCTTATGCAAAGCGGCCACCAGCAGAATAGTATCGCTTCGACAGCCACCAGTGTCGGAAGAAGTCTGTTCTTCAGCGCTGCAACCACGGCACTTGGTTTCTACTCTTTCGTTCCCACTGCCTATGCAGGAGTGGCTGAACTAGGCTTCATCTCAGGGTCGAGTATGTTCATCAGCTTCTTCGGAAACCTGACCGTGTTGCCCGCTTTGCTGACCGTCTTCCCCGTGAAGGAGTGCCGGCGGTGGAAACCCTCCTGGCCGTGGGTCGTCAACCTGTCTTATAAGTATCCGCGCGGCATCGTCACCGTCGGCACACTGTGCGCGGTGGCCTCTCTATTGGCCATTCCACGAGTCTTTTTTGACTACAACCCCCTCAACCTGCATGACAAGTCATCAGAGTCTGTGGCAACCATGAAGGAACTCTTCAATGACCCTAAGGGCCAACCATGGACCACTTCGGTGCTTGCAGACGGTGAGGACGAAGCCCTCCGTTTCGCCGAGCAGCTGAAGAGCCTTCAAGAAGTCAGAACGGCCATAACAATACACAATTTCATCCCGGGCAATCAGCAGGACAAGATCTCTCTTATCTCCGACATCGCTCTTTTCATGTCACCCGAGCTGGAGCGGCCTCACGTCACGCACCCCACCTATGAGCAGAACATTCAAGCGCTTGCACGCCTCGAGAGGTCCCTCGAAAGCCATCTCAATGGACTTCGGCATTCCACTAGAGAGTCGGCGCAGAAGCTTAATGACAGCATCAAAAGTTTCAGTGCCCTGGTTGCAGACAGACAACGTGGCGTGTCAGCCTTTGCCCTACTCGATGAGAGTTTGACATCAGGGCTTCCCATGTTCCTCGAGAGACTCGGGACATCGCTCGAACCAAGCATAATAGACGGGCCATCGTCCCTTCCGCGCGAATTGCGGAGCCAGTACGTATCCGCAGACGGCCACTTCCGTGTTCAGGTATTCCCGCGGGACAACATCACAAACCTGGCAAGTCTGGAAGGATTTGTCCGTGCCGTCAAGTCAGTGGCGCCAAACGCAACCGACACACCTGTGATGGTTTACGAAGCAGGCAGGGCCATAACGGCCTCATTCAGGGAGGCCTCACTTTACGCGGTGATCATAATCTGTGCCGCTGTGCTCGCCGGCCTCAGAAGCATGTCCAAGACCTTCCTGATACTCACCCCCATGGCACTCGCCTTCCTTCTCACGGCCGCCGCATCGGTGTTGCTCCACGTCCCTCTCAATTTCGCCAACGTCATCGTCGTGCCTCTGATTCTCGGGATCGGGGTCCACAGCGGCGTCATATTCATTGTCCGCGACTGGAAAGACCCAAAGCGGGAGGACAACCTTCTGAAATCCAGTATGGCCCGCGCTACGCTGTTCAGCAATCTGGCCACGATGATCAGTACGGCAAGCCTCGCCTTCTCTCCACACCAGGGGATTGCAAGCATCGGTATTCTCCTGAGCATCTGCCTCGCGTTCCTCATTCTTTCGACGCTTCTCTTCCTGCCATCATTGATAGTGCTTCTCAAAGTGCGGCTTGATTAACAGGGGCTCGCAAACCATCGGATGGTGTTTGGCGACTTGTCTGCCGTTATCCGCTAAGGTGAAAAAAAGTGCCGAGAACCGGCAGGTTAGGAACGGGTACAAGAGTTGTGTGATCTGGTTCATCGACCCTTGGCTGAGGGAACACCGACCCTGGCGAACTCCTTAGCAAACGTGTTAAAAGATCGATAGGGCTGTGATGACCTGTTATGTGCTGGACGGTGACAACATACGCCATGGTCTGAACAGAGGTCTTGGCTTCAGCACCTACGAAGAACCGTTGACCCTTGACGTCCTTCTGGAACCAGACGTCAAGACCCTTAATGAATGCTTGCCCAATCTCTGGAACTATCTCACGCGTAAGGATATAGGGAGAACCTCAATTGCGGGTAGGTTACAGTTCCGTCTCTCATCGAACAGGTATCGGGATTCTTTTGTCCGCTGCGTCGCGGAGAGGGGTAGCCGTACGCCTTCGGGGCGTCAAGAGTTCTCATTAAATGGCTGAGACTCCGGGAAAAGAAGTCGTCGTTCATCCTCTGGGACCCACCGTCCTCCACTCTGCAGGCGGCGGTCTGCCAGCACCCGCCTCACAGCGCTGGAAGGTGAGACGTTCCTTCCTCATCCACGCAGTCAACGCGCTGGGCGGCATTGTCAGTCCGGCAACATCGGCAAACCTTGAAGAAGAGGAACTCATCAGGGCGGCATTCCGCCGGACCGGCCATGACGACTTCGGTGACGCATCCTTTCGAGAACCTCTCCACCGTCTCCTTTCGGCTCTTCAGGCGGAAGCACATCTTCACCCTTTAGGGCGACTGGCCGCTCGTCGCGAACTGACCAGGCTCCTCGTCAACCGCTTGCGTATGCAGGAAGATCGGAAGCGTCATCCCGGTATCGCTGAGCAGCACATTCGACAACCGATCATCGTAACGGGCCTGCCCCGCACCGGGACGACGTTTCTCCATGGCCTGCTGGCTCTTGACCGAGCCAACCGGGTTCCACGCACCTGGGAAACCTTATATCCCAGCCCGCCGCCAGAGGCAGAGACATACTACGTTGACCGGCGCATTGCCCGGGTTGATCGGGAGATCCGCTGGTTCCATCGAATGGTTCAGGACTTCAACCGTATTCACCCCGTCGGTGCGCGGCTTCCCGAGGAGTGCCTGGTGATCCTCAGCCATTCTTTCATGAGCTACCAGTTCGCGTCGACCCACCGTGTGCCGTCCTATCTTGACTGGCTTGAATCGCAGGACCTTCGCACCTCCTACGAGATGCACCGTAGATTCCTGCAGCACTTGCAGTGGCGGTGTCCGGGGGAACGTTGGGTCTTGAAGGCCCCGGCTCACATGTTCGATTTCGAGGCGATGTTCGAGGCCTACCCTGACGCCTGTGTTGTGATGACACACCGGGACCCGATAGAGGTGACCGCCTCCCACGCCAGCCTGATGGCAACCCTTAGATCTGCCTTCAGCGACGATGTTGATCCTATCGAAGTGGGACGAGAGTGCACTCAAAGGTGGGCCGAAGCTCTCAGCAGGGCTCTGCGTTCGCGCGACCGCGGCTGCGCTCCCTCGGAGCGCTTCCTCGATCTCTACTACACTGACCTGGTTGCTGACCCGGTGGCAGCTGTGGAAAGAGTCTATCGACATTTTGACCTGCCCTTGCCCGACGGACTTCGGGAAAAGGTTCGGGAATCCGTCAACAGGAACCCGAAGAACCGTTTTGGGGAACATCGGTATAACCTCTATGACTTTGGTTTGGAGCTTCAAGAGGAAGAGAAGAGATATGCCGCCTACCGCGAACGTTTTCGCTTGTGATGTCGGACAGGCTCCTAGAGCGTGTTAGATGACACCGGACCCGCTGTCATTGAACACATATCGGTTTCAAAATGCTGAAACCGTTTTATTGGCCGCTTTTTGCTGAGATAGGCCATGTTGGCGGCCGCAAGGTATTGCCCTTGCCGGCAAGGACACAACGCCTCGGGTGAACCGTGACAGGGATAGCGCGGAGGCACTTCCACATGAACATGCGTAAGGCCAAGATCGTTTGTACCATCGGGCCGGCGAGCAGCTCGCCAACCATCTTAAGCCGACTCATCGAGAACGGCATGGATGTCGCTCGGCTCAATTTCTCTCATGGCACTCATGAATCTCATGCGGCAGCCATCACCACGATTCGCGAGGCAGCCGCACGCCAAGGTGCAGCAGTGGCGATTCTCCAAGACCTTCAAGGCCCAAGGATTCGAGTGGGTCTTGTTCCGAAGGAAGGAATAGAGGTACGGCCGGGTCAGACGGTACACCTCCGGACATCGACCCATGAGCACCGTGGTGCACAATCCACAGTGCACTCCCCTCTTCTCGAAATTCCGGTCACCTATTCGTCGCTCTCGCGCGATCTTCGAGTAGGAGCGCGAGTGCTGATCAACGACGGACTCATTGAACTCGTCACCGAGCGCATCATGGATGATCTTGTCGAGTGTACTGTTTTTGCCGGAGGCATGATTACCTCGCACAAGGGCATCAATTTGCCGGGCACCCCCGTGAGTGCCCCTACCCTGACCGAGAAGGATCGAGAAGACATTCGATTCGGGGCCGAACATGGCGTGGATTATGTGGCACTGTCGTTTGTACGGGGCCCCCAGGATATCGGCGCGGCACGAGCAGTACTGGCGGAACAGGGTATCAACACACCGATCATCGCCAAGATCGAACGGGTCGAAGCTGTGGCGGCATTGGTTGAGATCTTGGATCAGGCAGACGGTGTGATGATTGCGCGTGGAGATTTGGGTGTGGAGATGGGACCGGAGACAGTGCCGCTTTTGCAAAAACAGATCATCGTCGAAGCCAATCGTCGGCGTCGCCTGGTGATCACCGCCACTCAGATGCTGGAATCGATGACGCAGGCCTTACGTCCGACGAGAGCGGAAGCGTCGGATGTTGCGAACGCCGTCTTCGATGGCACTGATGCCCTGATGCTCTCAGCTGAAACAGCCGTCGGAGCCCATCCGATCGAAGCGCTTCAAGTCATGGATCGGATTATCCGCGCGGCGGAAGAAGGTGCCGACCCGGGCATCGTTCCCAAACGCTACACAGACCTCCCCGATCCGTCTTTTTCCGAGGCTATCTGCAATGCCGCCTCGTCCGCCGCCAGGGCCGTCGCCGCCGGCGCCATCGTGGCCTTCAGCGAGCGGGGCGCGACCGCCCGGCTGATCTCCAAGCAGCGGCCTGCTGCGCCGATCATTGCCTTTACCCCCTTCGAGACCGTGAGGCAGCAGATGGCCCTTTACTGGGGTGTGCGTCCGTATACCATGCCGCAGATCGAGCAGACCGATGCCCGCGTGGATGAAGCGGAACGGCGATTGACGCAGGAAGGGCTGGCCAAAACCGGACAAAAAATCGTGATCTTGTCCGGGACACGCGTGGGGCAGCCGGGGGGAACCAATCTCATCAAATTGCACGAAGTCGGTTAGGATTCCGTTCGTAGTGAGCTTTGCACAGACCGATGACGAACGGAGTATCATTGGATACTAGAGGGTGCAACTGTAGGTTTGTCCATATCAGACATTTTACCTAGCTGTCCTTCGAACTCTTACGTAGCCGCCACCTTGTCGCCATCAAGACTCTTGATTCCATTCGTATGAACCAGTAGTCTAGCGTCCACCAGTCGATCGCGATGAGACTCTCACTCGCCGACATCTTCGCGTCCCTTCCACTCGTTGCACAAGCCCGGTCACGAGGCTGCAAGATCGTCGACGGTTCCGAATCGAGGCGCGCAATCGATCTCGCCGGAGCAAAGCAGCGCTGCAATTCTCACCGTGTTGTCGCGCGTGGCTCTTATCCAATCGGCATAGTCGCCGCCCGGACGGATCGATCAACGACGGCTTGCCGAAACCACACTAGGGGAATCGCCAGGCGGGACCAATACGACAAAGTGATACAAGCTAACGAGCGAATGAGCGGCCAAGGAGGCTTTGAAATAGAAGCATTCATCCAACCAATTTGAGGAGGTGACTATGGGGCATCACAAGATCGGTCTCATTATTCCACATCCCGAAGATCAGAAATGGGATTCGGTCTGGAAGCTGTTCCGCACGCCCAATTTGAACCTCCCGACCCTCGCCGCCCTCATTCCCGAGGACGAGTGGGATATTGAGATCCAAGACGAAATCGTCGGGCCTCTCGACTTTACACGCGATTACGATTTGGTCTTCATCACGGTGACCACCGTCGTCGCCGTCCGGGCCTATGAGGTCGCACGGCTGTTTCGGGAACGTGGAGCCAAAGTGGTGCTCGGCGGTATCCATCCCTCCACCTTGCCGGATGAAGCGATCAAACACGCGGATGCCGTCGTCATCGGAGAAGGAGAGTTGACTGTGCCGCGGCTGATTGAAGATTTCAAGAAAGGCAAGATGCAGCAACAGTACCGCATGCCCTATATGGTTCCGCAGTGGGATGAGAAGCCGCCGCGCTGGGATCTGCTGCCGCAAGGATACATGTTTCGAGATGCCCTGACTGCGACCAGAGGATGCAATTACCGGTGCACGTTTTGCTCCATCCACTTGGCGCTCGGAGGCGGCCAGTATGGATTTCGGAAAAAGCCGCCGGCCGACGTGGTCAAGCTCGTCGAAAAAATGAACGGACCGATGGTGATGTTTTGGGATGACGACTTGTTATCGGACCCGGCCTATACGAGGGAGCTGTGCCAGGCCTTGAAGCCGCTTGGGAAGAAGTGGATGAGCCAGATGAGCGCGACGTACATCGCTCATCATCCCGAATTACTGAAGACATTGAAAGAGTCCGGGTGTTCGGCAATGTTCATGGGCATCGAATCCATCAACCAGGACTCGCTCAAATCCGTCGACAAACAAAATCAAGCCAAATTGTATGAAGAGATGATCAAGCGTATACACGATCACGGGATCGACATTCATGCCGGCTTTATCTGCGGCCTGGACCATGAAGATGTCTTTGATTTTGAGCGGACCGCCGAATGGGCGACGAAGATGGGTTTGGCCGGAGCGCTCTGGCGCATTATGACTCCCTATCCCGGCACCAAGCAGTTTGCAGAACTCAAAGCGGCGGGGCGGATTCTGACGGAGAATTGGACTGCTTATACCGGCGAGCATGTCGTCTACAAACCGGCCAAGATGACCGTCGAGCAATTGTACTGGGGCCACAAGTGGGCGAAGGGGCAATTCTATTCATTTAAGTCGATCGGACAGAGGGCGATCCAACGGGCCTCTCAGAATGGGTTTGGGGAGCTGCTCAACATCACCGGTTGTGGACTGGGCTATCGTTCCATGTTTCATCTGGCGGCCGATTCCGCTCCCGTGAACGTCTATCGGGACATGAATCATTTACCGCCGCAAGAGGAGCCGATCGCCTATCGATTTCCCTATCCACCGAAGAAACGATTCAGCTTTATCACCGATCGGATGGACCAACTTCGGTCAAAGGTGCAGCCGAGACCGAGGATCAATAAGTGTTAACGTAATTCGGACTTCTTCGTTTTAACCGGCCCTCCCGCTTACCCGGGAGGGCTCCCTTCCTAAAGCGGCAACCTGGCCGATACAATCACCTCCTCTCGGAGGATCAGCCATGTTCACGCATCCGTTTCTTTTTTGGATCACACTCACAGCGCTGAGTCTGGCTCATGAACCTGTACAAGCCAAGTGGGTGGCCATTGATGACCGGTATCAATCCCATCCATTGCAAACGGCATACATCGATCCTGACTCCATTAGCAGAGAAGGGGATGTGGTGACGCTATCTGCGCTGATCGATTGGAAGTGGATGCAGGGAAACAGATCGCCGAGCCGATTTTATTCCACCAAGATCACCAAGCAGATCAAATGCCTAGCAAAACAGGCCCGTACGCTTGGCGCAACGGACTTCTACGGCCATATGGGGACGGGACAGGTCGTTGGCGGCGGCGGCCACACCAACGAAGGCCACTGGGTTCCCATCGAGCCGGGATCGCTCAATCAAGGCTTGTGGAAAGCGGCGTGCGGGAAAGAATAGCAGCGCACATATGCCAACGCTTCGAATTGTCTAGAATAACGGCTCCGACTCGCCTCGGACCGTGGTCTAGGCCATCCTGCTCAGTACCATCCTGTTCATTTGCGAACCTTGCGATTTGTTCTTCTCCTTGTTACTGTTGGACAGCACGCTTGAAGGGGCAAGGTGTATATGGCTACCCAGACCGGTCATCTGAGACTGACATACGAAGACTACCGGCTTATCCCAGACGATGGGAAACGCCACGAGCTGATCGATGGAGAGCATGTCATGTCGCCGTCGCCCAATACCAAGCATCAACGCATAGCCGGAACGCTTTTGACTGCCTTGAAGAACTTTCTCCGTGAGCATCCCGTGGGCGAGATATTCATCGCGCCTTACGATGTCGTCCTGTCCGACTTCGATGTCGTGCAGCCCGATCTGATTTTTGTCGCCACGGCTCAAGCTGCAATCGTGACCGAAGCCAACATTCGTGGAATTCCAACCTTGGTCGTTGAAATTCTGTCCGAGGGCAACCGGAAGCTGGACGAAACCATCAAACGGCAACGGTACGAACATTACGGTATTCCCGAATATTGGATCATCGACCCGGCACTCGATCAGATAAAAATTTACCGCCTCACCGGCGGACGCTATGGCCAAGCCTCGGTGCTGAGCCTGGAAGCCCAAGAGCAGCTCACCACGCCACTACTGCCGGCCTTGAACCTGCCCCTTGCCGCACTGTTTAAGTAGACGGCAGAACTTTTCACTTGCACCACCTACCCTCCGTACCTATTGCAGGTGAAATGGTGAAGGAATCGTTACTTGACGAAAGATGCCTTGCCGAACTTTCGAACTGCCTAGATCAATTGCTCCGACTCAAACGAAGGGTCGTCAAAGTAATAGCGTCCCTCTTCGCGGCACGTATGTCTAGCGGTTAAGACGTACAAGTCAATGGTGAGGCCGGACTACATTTTGAAGATATAGGATTCGATTGCGGAGATTAGGTCTGCTTTTCGAGGCAACAGACTTCTGCGGCCTTGTGCCAGCCTATTCTTCACAAGAAGTCTTCACTTGGTGAACAGTTTCCACCACCTTGATGGCCTCTTGATATCGCCTGGAAATCTCGTCCACGTCGACGTACTTTCATTGACTACCTTCAAGAGTACTTCGCGTGACCGGGACACTGACCCGGCCGCACATATCCGAAACACCGTACCATCATGATCGACGAACCAATTCGCAACACCGTGATTCATATTGCCATCGATACGAAACTGAACGAATGTGCTCAACCCAGGCCGGTCATCAGGCATAGGAAATTCATTGCTCTGAATCTCAAAATCTGAATCTCCCTCCTGTCTCCAACCTCGCAAGTGTTCTTCTGCCCACCCGCGCAGCTCCCGCATAGACTGACGCCCCGTTACAGTAACATCAGGAAGGCGCCAGACATCGAACGTATACGAGCCGGCTTGCGGCACCGTCGCACGAATGAACGGCGTTAGGGAAGGGCCCATCGCCGCAGCCATCCGCGGACAAAACCGAAAGCGTGGTGGAACACGAATTGTGCATCCTGCGTTCTTGAGTTCGAGCGTCTCATCAGGATCAGTGGGGAGAGGAGCCGTGATCGTCATGTCCAGCGGCGTCGTCAGTGCCCAGCGTAACGCCCGCCGTACCACAGTCAATGGATGGTCAGGGAACCTGTCATCAAGAACAGGGTCGTCGATCGCTGCCTGTGAAGGAGATCGGTGCTTGATGTCTTCGGCAGACGGGGTATGCAGGATTCTGAGGAGGGCTTCGCGCTCTCCGGTCATGTTTGCCCGACGAAGCGCGCTAAAATACAACGTCCCCTGCTCAAGTGGGATAATGATTCTTCCTTTGATACGTTCGTCCCCAGCCGTATAGGTCAAGCGATGAATCACCGTAAGCGCAGGCACACCAGCGATGATCACACGTTCTGTGGATATAACCGGTGACCACGTAGGGTCTCGCTTAGTCAGAGGCACAGACATTATGCTTTCGTTGGAGTTCCTTCCTTGTTCCGCTTTCTTAAAGTAGGACTCGAACACCGTCGCCGTATCGATATGAAGATCTTCACGGAGTACGTCATCGTGCCTGGCGGATAAATCGACGATCAGAGGTGAAAATTCCAGATACCAATCCA
>DATIGP010000104.1:0-2036 GCA_035454625.1 Nitrospira sp. | reverse complement strand
GGAACGATGCCTCCAGTTGAGGGCTGCACCAAGCAGGACTATGCGGTTCTCATCGTGATCGGTGTGGGCGTCAAAGACTGAGTACTGTCAGGATCCATTTCGCGGCGCGAGGCGGGCCGGCGGATGATCACCTCCCCGCCCTGCCCCTCACCTCTCAACCTTCCCGCAATATTTGCTGCCGTCCTTACGGTTCGATCCGGACAGAACACAGCGCTGAGCGACTAGAGGCACGAAGCTCTGCACATCCTCCGACACTGCTGTCATGACTGCATCAGCAAGTGGGGGATCCTCAAAACACTCCCTCACAGCTCACGTGGTCACTGGTTTCCACAACTGAGTTGGTATATGTTCGGGGCCTGTGGTTCTGAACACGACTTCATCTTAGGGGAGACTTACGATGAACATCAGATTCCTGATCCTGTGGCTAGCGCTAGGGCTGCTCGCCGCCGGAGGCTGTTCGAAGGTGAAGGAGATGTACGAGGATAGGAGGTACGAGATCAAGGTACGCACGAATTTCGACGAGTCCATCGACTTCTCTTCGTTTCATACTTTTTCCCATTCGGGGATGACGGACAGAGGGCGAAAGATCGCGGCCACTGACAACAAATCGCCCTTGAGGATGAGGATCAAGGAAACCGTCAACAAGCAACTCGTCGCCAAGGAACTTCGGCAAGTCGGCTTGGAAGACCGTCCAGACCTGCTGGTAGATTTATTGTTCGGCATGATGGATGCCGATAAGTATCAGGAAGCCACCTTGGTAGTGAATCTGGCTGAATCGTCGAAAAGGAAGCGGGTATGGCAGGCCGTGATTACCGAAACGGTGGGAGAGAGCTTGGAGAAGAACTTTGAATCGGTCGACAAGGGAGTCGCCAAGGCATTCAAAGACTATCCTTCCAGGAAATAAAGGGTAGGGTCATATTCCAACATTAGTCGCAGATTTAGGGAAGGACGTCATGACCTTCCCCCGTTTATTACCCCAAAGTTGAGGAAGTTAACTCTTGTGTCAGATGGACCCCGTTTTGATGGTTCTGAATGAACTCGTGCGGTGTCACATCGCCGATCGTGCTGTGCGTCCGCTCTTCGTTGTACTCCCGCCGCCAGGCCTCAATGACCAGCTGCGCTTCCGGTAGGGTGAGAAACCAGTGTTCGTTGAGACATTCATCGCGAAACTTGCCATTGAAGCTCTCGATAAAGGCGTTCTGGATCGGCTTCCCCGGTTGAATAAAGTGCAGGTGCACGCCGTGCTGAGCGGCCCAGGCATCCAAGGCGGTCCCGGCGAATTCGGGGCCGTTGTCGAGGATCAAGAGGTCCGGCAATGGTCGCGTGGTAAACAGCCGATCCAGAACCCGGCACCCCCGTGCGCCGCCAATCGACACATCCACCTCAATCACCGGCACCTCCTTGGAGCACGGATCGGTCATCGTCAAACACTTGTACCGTCGCCCGGTCACCAACTGGTCATGCACAAAATCCAAGGCGTAACAGCGCCCGGGCTGCGTGGGTCGCGGGAGCACGACGCGGGGGACAGCCGTCAGTTTTTTTCGCCGGCGTCGCCGTAACGACAGTCCTTCTCGATAATAAATCCGTTCTACTTTCTTATGGTTCACGCGCCAGCCTTCTCGCCGCAACCGCACATAGATCCGAGGACAGCCATACCGCCGCTTATGCTCGGCAATCTCCCGGATCCGAGTCCGCAGGGCGGCATCTTCCTGACGTCGACTGCGATACCGGAACGTTTGGCGATCGAGGGCCAGGAGCCGGCATACCCGCCGCTGACTGAGCCCAAAGCGCGCCGCCATCCACTCCGCCGCGGCTCGCTTCGCCTTGGGCCCTACCAGTTTTTTGCATTGATCGCTTTCAGCGCCTGGATGTCGAGCGCTTGCTCCGCCACCATCTGTTTCAACCGCCGGTTCTCATCTTCCAGCTGGCGGAGCTTCTTCACATCACTGACGTCAAGGCCGGCATATTTGGCCCGCCACTTATAAAACGTGGCGTCCGAGATGCCGTGCTTGCGGCAGAGCTCTTGAACCCCGATG
>DATIGP010000103.1:0-12096 GCA_035454625.1 Nitrospira sp. | reverse complement strand
TGACGAGACCCGATCCCGGAACCACCATCGCATGCACGGTCTTCGCGACCTTTTTTCCCCTCGCGAAACTGGCAGCAAGGCGGAGGTCTTCGATCCGGGAGTTCGTACAGGAGCCGATGAACACCTTGTCGATTTTGATTTCGGTAATCGGCATATTGGGTGAAAGCCCCATGTAGGCTAATGCCCGTTCGGTGGCATTCTTCGTCTTTTCATCCGAGATCGTTCCCGGATCTGGTACGTTTTCATCCACACCGACTACCATACCCGGGCTCGTGCCCCAGCTGACCTGCGGCGCGATGTGCTCCGCCTTTAAGACGACCGTCATATCATATGTGGCGTCCGTATCGGTCTTGAGCTGCCGCCATGCCTGCGCGGCCTGATCGAAGAGATTGCCTTTTGGCGCAAGCGGCCGTCCTTTGATGTAGGCGATCGTCTTCTCATCCGGAGCGACCATGCCTGCACGAGCGCCGCCCTCGATCGACATGTTGCAGAGGGTCATACGACCCTCCATGCTGAGGGCGCGAATGGCCGAACCCGTATACTCGATGACATAGCCGGTGCCCCCCGCAGTGCCTATCTTCCCGATAATCGCTAATATAATATCCTTCGCCGAGCATCGGTCGGAGAGGATGCCGTCGACGCGGATTTCCATTGTCTTGGGACGCTTCTGCACCAAACACTGAGTGGCCAACACGTGCTCCACTTCACTGGTCCCGATACCGAACGCCAAGGCACCGAACGCCCCATGGGTAGACGTGTGAGAGTCGCCGCAGACGATCGTTGTCCCAGGAAGGGTGAATCCTTGTTCCGGGCCGATGACATGAACGATCCCCTGGCGGATGTCGCTCATGTTGAAAAGAGTGATGCCGAAATGCTTGCAGTTGTCTTCGAGGGTCTGAATCTGAAGCGCACTCACTTGATCGACGATCCCCAGGCGCCTGTCCGTAGTGGGGACGTTATGGTCCGGCACGGCGAGTGTGGCGGCAGGCCGTCGCGGGCGGCGTCCGGCGAGCTGTAGCCCTTCGAAAGCCTGAGGCGAGGTCACTTCATGGACCAGCTGCCGATCGATGTACAGCAGTGTCGTCCCGTCCGGTTCCGAACGTACGACGTGCGAATCCCAAATTTTGTCGAACAACGTGCTACCCGCCATCTGTGCTCCTTCTTCGTCGGACGAAGGCACATTATACAGAAAAGTCCTATGGCCTTGACAAGATGCCTATGACGGTTGTCTCGACTCACAAGACGTGCTACCACCACGTACATGAAAATTTCGCCTTGGAATGAACCGCGTATCGTGGAATGGAGTCGGCTGTTGCTGGACAGTTATCGACACTGGATAGGGAAAGAACTGATCGGACGGACACCCGATGAAATACAGCAGGCACGTCAGCTGTTCAACGCAGCCTTTGTCGTCGTGTCGCACGGCGTGGAGACGGATCCGGTCTTAAACTATGGAAATCAAGCCGCCTTGGAGCTGTGGGAACTCTCCTGGGATCAATTCATCAGGACACCGTCTCGACTCACGGCTGAGGCGGATGACCGTGCCGAGCGCGAAACAATGTTGGAGAGCGCCAAGCTCAACGGCTACTTCCGCGGCTATCGGGGAGTGCGTATCTCTTCAACGGGGAGGCGATTTCTTGTCGAGGACGCGTTGATCTGGAACGTGTTCGATTCCGTGGGTTGCTCCATCGGTCAAGCGGCGACCTTCTCGCAATGGTCGAATCTTTCTTGATTCAGGACGTCGCTGCCAAAGAGGGAAAGACAAGGGCAAGGGATTGGAGGGGAAATTCCGGTCTCGAATCGGGTGCTGAAGATTCGTTGGAGGTAAGAAAATCAGGTCCAGAGTTCAAGAGGCCCGTGGTTCGCGATGCCGTGCAGCAGATCCCGGGTGGCAACGATGCCTGCGAGACGGCGATTGTGGTCCAAAATCGGAACGGCATGAATTGCTTCATCCAGCATGACGCGGGCAATTTCCCGAATCTCAGTCACGGGTGTTGCAGAAATAACCCGGGAAGTCATGATTTCAGCCAAGCGCCGCTTGGAGGCCTGCCGGCTATCGGCCGCCGTAATGAGTTCCGGTACATGGATGAGAAGGTCACGATACGATACCATTCCGACGAGGGTCTCGTGCATCGACGTGACAGGAATATGGTGAAATCCTTTGTGGGACATGCATGTCCAGGCGTCGACCAATGTACCGTCGGACGGAAAGGAAAAGACCGGAGTGCTCATCAAATCACGCGCGAGGATCGCAGGTTTTAGGTGTGGCTGTCCGACGTTCTGCCGTTCGTAAGCCATGTGCGCCGCCAAGGCTGAATGATCCGGTGAAGAGGAATGTTGGCCGTGATGCTCCCGCTGTCCGATGGATTCGGCACGGCCGATCCGTGGACCGACCGGCTTGACCGGATACGTTTCCACGATTCCATTGACCGCCAGAATGATGGGCATGCCACAGCTCCTCAACTGCCGTATCGGAATGTTCGGAAAATACTTAAGCGGAGGCGCTTGCGCACGCCCTTCGGGCAGTTCTCCGAGGGTGGTTGGTCAGGCAATCTGTAAGCTGCGTGCGGCCTCGGCTATGCCAAGTCGGTTGCTTCCATTTCGTCCCCTGTGTTATAAGAAACGCCTTGTGACGGGCTAAATGTCGGCAAAGAGTGTTAAAGATCGAGGGTGCACATTTCCGGAAGTGTTGGCGTCCTCCATAGTTTTGCGGAACAGACTCACAAAGCCTCTATCTGTCTTTTCTTAATACTTGCAAGGGGGTAGTCATGGGCAAGACATTGTTGGCGGTCTTCCTCGGCCTTGGGATGGTCCTCGCAGGGGCGTCGGGGGCGTATGCGCTTCAAGCAGGCGGCGTGGAGACCGGTGATCTGGAAACCGGTTCTGTCGTAGGCCAGCCGTTCAAGGAACTGACGGTGGATGCTTCATTTTTCTCAATCGAAATTGGCAACATGAAGACGTGGTATCCCCCGATGACCGTCATCGATTTCAAATCGCGTCCCGGTGCTCCTGTTCTGCTGAAAGTGACCAACAATGCGACGGCTGAACACGGATTTCAGCTTAGCGCCGCCGTGAATCAAGCGGCACCAACTGTCCTGCACACCAAGATCGTGCTAAGGCCAGGCGAAACGCAGTATATCGGTATTCCAACCAGCGATTTGTTTTATGCAGCGGGCAACGTCCTCGAATATCGTTGTCACTTGCATCCGGCCCATGTCGGCGGCAAGCTGCTAATGCTGAAGTAGCTCCATTTCAATTCGAACAACGAAGCGGCCTCGCTGAACCCACCCAGGCCGTTTTTTCGTGTCAGCCGGAGCAGCCGAAAACAAAGGGCCCTGGTTCAGGATCAACCAGGGCCCTTACGATAACTCCCATGAGAACAGTCAGTTTCTGACGCCACTCCATACCTTGGCGGGATCTATCGCTTTGTCGGGGTTCAAAGTTTTCGCCCTTTCCAGAAGGACCTCGGTCGTTTCAGGATAGAGAGGATCTGAAATACAACAATTATCCACGGGGCATACTGCGGCACACTGCGGTTCATCAAAGTGCCCGACGCACTCGGTGCATCGATCATGTGCGATCACATAAATGTTGTCGCCGACGCCTTGCCCATCGCCGACGTGATTACCTTTCGCTTCCGCATCGCTTCTGGTTTCAAAGATCGCTTCGTTAGGACATTCCGGCAAGCATGCTCCGCACGAGATGCATTCGTCCGTAATCAATAACGCCATGACTCAAGCCTCCTTCTCGCTCCCAAACTCACTCCATAAGGCCGAATATTGACAAGTTCATGTGGCTCGCACCATAGTGGCATCCGTCTACTTTATGGGGAGCAAGCACGTAAAATTATTTTATTCCGCCATTCTTTTCCAAGTCAACTGAACGGAATCCGATCAGAAGACCTAGGTGATTCTTGTGCAGGGGGCCATTGGGCCCACAGAAACAAACCGTCGGGCATCTTCAATGGCAGCTCATCGAGCCCAGGCGAGCGATCGAGAACAGCGGAAAAAGCGGATCATCATGATGATTCTGCTCGCTCTTCTCCTGATGAGCGCTTCTGTTTTCCTCGTCGAACGCAAGGAATCCAGCGTCATCGTAGTCACCTTCCCGAGCGGCGTGCAGCTGGAAGCTGAAGTGGCGGACACGCCGGAGAAACTGCTCTTCGGACTTGCCTTTCGCGATACATTGCCTCCAAACGGCGGCATGCTTTATATCTTTGAGCAAAACGGGATGCATCGCGTGACAACCAGAGAATATCGATTTCCCGTCGACATTTTGTGGGTGGACGAGGGGCATCATGTGGTGCATATGCTGGAACATGCGGAACCCTGTGCGAAAGATCCTTGTCCTCTTCTCGGGCCGCCGCCCGAGGCCGTCCGGTATGTGATACAGGCAGAATCGGGGTTTATTAAGAAAGCCGGAGTTGCAAAAAGCGACGAGCTCAAGTATGCCCTTCGTATGTGAGGTCTGAAGACAGCACGAGGACAGCGCAATGATGGATGGATTTCAAAAGGTTGCACAGCTCGATGAGCTGCCTCCGGGAAAGTCGAAGATGGTGAAGCTCAACGATCGGCCGATCGCGTTGTTCAACGTCGAAGGAAAATTGTACGCCATCCATAACAGTTGTCCCCATGAGGGCGGGCCGCTCATTGAAGGACGACTCAAAGGCTATGTCATTGCCTGCCCTTGGCATGATTTAGCGTTCGATATCAGAAACGGGCAAGGTACGGACGGCGGCGGGTATTGTGTCGGAAGCTACGAAGTCCGGGTGGACGGGAACGATATTCTGATCGGCCCTCGACGGAAAGCATAAAACGCAAACTCGGCGAACCGTTTCACGGCGCGGATCAGAGTATCGACGTGAGCATGACCAGTACCGACCACAAACAGGCGTTGGACGGCAGCGACTGCCGCAAGGTCGCAGTCGATCAACCATTCTTCATTCACTTATGGGAGGATCGCACCAGAGGCGAGCAGTGGGTGCCGACTTACGATGTCAAAGGACTGGCGCTGCTCAGTGACGAGTTCCTCCGAATCGCGAGCAATAACGCCGTAGAAAACGGTCAGCGCATCTTCGAGTTTAAAGCCGTGCAACCGGGGGTGTATCAGCTGCTCTTTGAAAAGCGAATGGGATGGAAATTTACCGCGGAAGATCGTCGGGTGTTCAGAATCGAAGCCGGGCCTCCATCGGGGAATTGAACTCATGCCGGACATCGCGTTCATCAGCGGCCGCTTTCTTCCTTGGGAAGAGGCGAAGGTTTCCATCGACGATCGGGGGTTCCAATTCGGAGATGCCGTCTACGAAGTGATTCGAACCTATCGAGGCAGGCCGTTCGGGCTTGCCGAGCATCTGGCCCGATTGGATCGGAGTGCAAGCGAGCTCTCACTTCCTCAGCCCTATACCAAGAATCAATGGACAGGGTGGATTCATCAAGGACTCGGTCTGGCCGGCTATCAAGACGCCAAGATCTATATTCAGCTGACCAGAGGAGTCGCTCCCCGCGAGCATAGTTTTCCTAGCAACATACTCCCGACCGTCGTCATGACCATCAGAGAGTTCCATCCCCTGGGGCCGGAGGTTCGCCGGGCTGGCGTGAGTGCATGTACAAGGGAGGATCTTCGCTGGGGACGCTGTGATATCAAAAGCGTCAATCTGTTGGCCAACGTCCTTGCCCGCGAAGAAGCGAAGAAGGCCGGCGTCTTCGAAACAATTTTCGTGAGAGACGGCTTGGTCATGGAAGGCGCGGTGAGCAATGTGATGGCGATTCAGGAAGGCGTTGTCATGACGGCGCCCGAAGGTCCTCGAATTCTGTCCGGCGTCACCCGAAACGTGGTTTTAGACCTGGCAAAAAAGAACGACATCCCGATCGAAGAACGATTCATACCGGTCGACGTCCTTTACCGCGCGGACGAGGTATTTCTCACCGGCACCACGCTTGAAGTACTCGGGGTTGTCCGGATCGATGGACACACTATCGGTTCCGGCCAACCGGGTCCTATCACAAACATGCTGGCCGCTCGGTGGGCCTTGTTGACCGGCTAGCACCCTTGCTTTGCACATGGGTGCATGGTATGGTGCTACCTCTCTGCAAGTGGGCCTCATGCCCACTTTTTTGTTTGGACACACATGAAAGGGAAAGGGGTTGAGCATACCGGGCAATGCGCAGCCGGTTGCCGACCGGTTGCATGGAATCATTTCGCCGATTCTGTGGACGCTCGGGCTTGAGTTGGTCGATGTGGAGTGTCTGGGACGAGGTCCTCGCTCGGTCGTCCGCGTTCTGATCGATAAACCAGGTGGAGTCAGCATCGCAGACTGTGAGCAAGCACATAAGGCCCTAGGGCCGGCGCTCGATGTGGCCGATCCGTTCCCCCACGCCTATACCCTTGAAGTCTCTTCTCCGGGGCTTGATCGGCCCTTCAAGAGATCTCAGGACTATCAGCGGGCAATCGGAAAAGAGGTGAGCCTCAAACTTCGACAGCCGTTCGAAGGCCAGTGGAGGATTACGGGACGACTCCTGCAAGCGGATGAGGAGGCAGTAGTCCTGACTGTAGCCGACATGCACATGCCCGAACCATTGAGATTGAGTCGAGACATGATTGCCGAAGCGAAGCTGGTCGTGAATATTTAAGGGCCGACGATTCGAGAGTTCATAAGGGTAACCGGATGCAGGAGCGTGATGTATGAACCGAGAACTGATCTCAGTGATCGATGAAATCGGCCGTCAGAAAGGAATTGACAAGACCCGAGTCATCGGGGCTATTGAATCCGCCCTGCAAACAGCCGCCAAAAAGCGCTTCGGTCAGGCCGAAAACATCCAAGTCGAGATCGACCCAAAGACCGGGGAAATTTCCGTCGTCTCCAAGAAGATCATCGTGGAAACGGTCAGCAATCCCAAAGCGGAGATCTCCCTTCAAGAAGCTCGCCAATACGACAGCGAAGCGGAGATCGGCGACGAAATCGGATCGCTGATCGAAATGAATGAGTTGGGAAGAATTGCAGCCCAGACGGCAAAGCAAGTCATCTTTCAGAAGGTGCGCGAGGCGGAATGGGAAGCGGTTCAAAAAGAATATTCGACGCGTCAAGGGGATCTCGTCACGGGAATTATTCTCGGTATGGAGCGCCGGAATTACCTGGTGGATCTCGGCAAGACTGAGGCGATCTTGCCGATCCAAGAACAGATTCCGCGTGAAACATACCGGCGCGGCGATCGTGTGAAGGCGATGCTGCTGGAGGTGCGTCGTACGCCGAAGGATGTGCAAGTCATTCTGTCCCGCAGCCATCCCCAATTTGTGGCAAAACTGTTTGAACTCGAAGTGCCGGAGGTGATGGAAAAGATCATTGAGATCAGATCGGTTGTCCGCGAACCGGGAGACCGGACGAAGATCGCGGTCACGTCACGTGAAAAGGCCGTGGACCCGGTGGGAGCCTGTGTCGGTATTAAAGGCTCCCGCGTGCAAGCGGTCGTTCGTGAACTGCGGGGCGAGAAGATCGACATCATTACCTGGACCCAAGACCCACGGGTCTTTATTGCTGAAGCCTTGAACCCGGCGACGATCGAAAAGGTAGGGATCGACGAAGAGAAGAAGTCGGCGCTCGTGGTCGCGGCCGACTCGCAATTGTCGTTGGCAATCGGCAAGAACGGTCAGAATGTCCGGCTCGCGGCTCGTTTGACGGGATGGAAAATCGATATCATCAGCGCCACCGAGTACGAAAAAGAAAAGGTCGAACGTGACAAAGAAATAAAAGCGGCGCTCGCAGAAGAAGCCGAGGCTCAGCGGTTGCAAGAAGAAGCTCGGCAGGCTGCCAGAGCTGAGGAAGCAACCAGCGGATAAAATACGGAACCGACCCATGGCCATGCGTGTATACGAACTCGCCAAAAAGTTAGGAATGGAAAATCGTGTGCTCATCCCCGAGCTCAAGAAGATGGGGGCCTCGGTTTCCTCTCATAGCAGTACCCTCGATGACGAGATCGTTCGGAAAGTGTTGGATAAATTTGGCTCAAAATCCAAAAGCCAGGGGACCGGAGTAGAGGGAGAGCCGGGTGCAAAATCAGGGGAACAGCCGAGTCACGGAAAAACCATGGCGGCGGTAAGGAGTCAAATCGTCGAAGAACCGCCCAAGCCCGACAAGCGCCGTATTTTAATCAAACGAAAGAAAGAAGATGAACCGGCCGAAGTCAGTGTTCCGGCTCCCATTGTCGAAGGTGAGCGGTCGGCACAGCCGGCGTCGCTAATCAGTGCCCCCCCATCCGTTGAGCATCCCGGCAGTGGAGGCCTGGCCGACCGCAGCTTGCCGACGGAAGACAGTGCAATCGAGATGTCGCCCGCACCGGCGCCGCTCGTTGCGAAGCAGGACCAGATACCGGCAAAGCCGACTCTCGCGCCTGCTCCTACGACCGGGTCGCCGACTCCTGAGCCTGTGACGGCAAAAAAGAAGAGCATGGCCTTCGAGGCCATCGAGGCGGAGGGACAAAAAGATAAGCTCAAGAAAGCCCGAAAACCAGGTCGCCCCAAAGATGATCAGCAAGACGTAAAATTCCGGGAAGATGCCGCCCGCTGGCAAGACTTGCGTGCGATACCGGTGCAGCGACGAGATGATCGATCCAAGCACGTCCACCATAGTACCCCGGCGGAAATCACCAAACCGCGCCGGAAGAGCGTTAAAGTTACGCCACGAACGACGGTCAAGGAATTCGCCGAGCTGATCGGTCAGCGGCCAGCGGACATCGTTCGGAAGCTGATGGATATGGGACAAATGCTGACGTTTCATCAACCAATGAACTTGGACGCCGCATCGATCTTTGCGGAGGAAAGCGGGGTCAAAATCGAGATCTCAGTCGAGAAAGTAGGGGACGAGTTGCTACAAGATGTCGTAGAGACGGGGGAGGACGAACGGCCGGAAGCACGACCGCCGGTCGTCACCATTATGGGGCACGTCGATCATGGGAAGACGTCTCTGCTGGACGCGATTCGCGAAACCAATGTGGCGGAAGGGGAGGCCGGGGGCATCACGCAACATATCGGCGCCTATACCGTCTCGGTGCGCGGCAAGCAAGTGACGTTTCTGGACACTCCCGGCCATGAAGCCTTTACGGCGATGCGGGCTCGTGGAGCCAAGGTTACGGATATCGTCATTTTGGTCGTCGCGGCGGATGACGGAGTGATGCCGCAAACCATCGAAGCGATCCACCACGCGAAGGCAGCGGGAGTGCCGCTGATCGTGGCGATGAATAAGATTGATAAGCCGACTGCCAACCCTGATCGAGTAAGAAACGCCCTCTCTGAACACGGGCTGATCTCGGAAGCCTGGGGCGGAGATACGATCATGGTCGAAGTATCGGCCAAACAAAAAACGGGGCTCGATACTCTCCTTGAGATGATTTTGCTTCAGGCGGAAGTGCTTGAACTCAAGGCCGATCCGTACCGACAGGCCAGGGGCACCGTCATCGAGGCGAAGATTGAACGCGGGCGTGGTCCTGTCGCGACGGTGTTGGTGCAGAGCGGGACCCTCCGGGTGGGGGATGCCTATGTTGTGGGGACCTTCAGCGGGCGCGTCCGAGCCCTCATTAATGATCGGGCGGAAAAGACACAGCAAGCAGGGCCGTCCATTCCGGTCGAAGTGATCGGGCTGCCGGGCGTTCCATCGGCGGGAGATGTCTTCCATGTCGTCTCCAATGAGAGAGTCGCCCGAGAAATAGCGGAAGAACGCGCTCAAAAACGACGGGCGGCAGAACTAACCGGTCCCGCGAAAGTTACCCTGGATGGTCTCTTTGCCAAGATCCAAGAAGGATCCGTGAAAGAATTGGCCATCGTCATCAAAGCCGACGTACAGGGATCATCCGAGGCGTTGGCAGGCGCAGTCGAAAAACTGTCAACAGAAGCCGTCAAGCTCCGCGTGATCCATAACGGCGTCGGAGGAGTCATGGAATCGGATGTGCTGCTTGCAGCCGCCTCACGAGCCATCATTATCGGTTTCAATATCAGGCCGGAGCCGAAAGCAACGACGTTGGCTGAACAGCAGGGCGTCGATATCAGGCTGTACACGATCATTTATGACGCCATTGCCGACATCAAGGCCGCGATGGAGGGTTTGCTTGAGCCGACATTGAAAGAGCGCGTCTTAGGACGAGCGGAAGTCCGGCAGGTCTTTACGATTCCGAAGGTCGGAGCCGTGGCAGGGTCTTATGTCATCGACGGGACGATTTCCAGGTCCAGCGCGGGGGTACGAGTGATTCGTGACAACGTGGTCGTCTATCAGGGCAAACTCGCTTCGCTGCGACGATTTAAGGACGATGTACGTGAAGTGCAACAGGGATATGAATGTGGCTTGAGCATCGAGAACTTCAACGATATCAAAGCCGGTGATATCGTTGAAGCCTATGCCATCGATAAGATCGCAACGAAACTCTAACGGAAGCCGCAGAGCGTTCAGCGCAGTCCATTGCTCAAGCCCAGGCGCGCTCATGACACGGAATCGTATACTCCACAGGAGTCGACTCTGACTCAGTCTTGACCATGGTCGTGGGTCTATGCACCGTAGAGTTATTCATCGGAGGGAGCCAATCGCTTAAAGACAAGCGGCAGGTCATTCATGGGCTCAGGGACAGGCTTCGAGGGAAGTTTAACCTCTCGGTCTCCGAAGTGGACGGTCAGGATCTCTGGCAGAAGGCCATCCTTGGAATGGCCTGTGTCTCGAATGAGCGTAGCCACGTGAACCAGGTCCTTGAACAAGCGTTGAACCTGATCAAAAGCATGCCGGCAGTCGAAGTGGTCCGAACGCAGCTGGAATTGCTTTAGACTTCCCGCAATGCTGCCGATCGGCATTTTACGATAGCAGATGTCGAAGGCGACCTATAAAAGAGCAGATCGGGTAGCCGACCAAATCCGCATGGAAGTGGCGGATATTCTCATGCGAAAAATCAAGGATCCACGAGTTCGTGACGTGACGGTCACCGATGTGGAATTGACGGGTGATTTACGCATCGCTCATATCTTTGTCACGACCATGGAGAGGGGCGAAGCTGAACGGGATATCTTTGCGGGTCTGTCAAAAGCCAGCGGGTATGTCCGATCAGAATTAGGACGGCGGCTTTCGCTTCGGTACCTTCCGGATGTGGTTTTCAAGAAGGATGTCAGTGGACCTCGCGGTGACCGTATCATGCGGCTATTGGAGGAGTTGCACGGGAGGTCGGAACCGCATGAGACTGAGCGATCTGCGAGCGGCGAACAGGGGACCGCGGAATCTCAAGGGTATGGAATTGACAGGCCTCACACCTAACCAGGGCAGCCCTCTGGAGGGTGTTCTCATCGTCCACAAGGAAGCCGGCTGGACTTCGCACGATGTGGTAGCCAAGATTCGCAAATTACTGGGCGCCGGAAAAGTGGGGCATGCCGGTACGCTGGACCCGAGTGCCACCGGTGTCTTGCCCATCCTTGTCGGGCGGGCTACGAGAATCGCTGAATACCTGGTCAATTGGGATAAGGAGTACCGTGCCGTCATGCGCCTGGGGGAAACGACCGACACGCAGGATGCAACCGGACGAGTTTTAGTTAAAGTCGATTCCTGTGAGGTGAACGAAGACGCCCTTCAAACGGTGATCGATCGATTCCGCGGCGTACAACAGCAACTGCCGCCAATGTATTCCGCCGTGAAAGTTGGTGGACAGCCGCTTTACAAAGCCGCCAGGGTAGGCAGGACAATCGATCGGGCAGAGCGGTCGATCGCTATCCATCAACTGGATATTCTGGCCGTTCACGGTCGTGACGTGACCCTCCGTGTCGTGTGCTCAAAAGGTACGTATGTTCGCACGCTGTGTGCGGACATCGGGCAGGCTTTAGGGGTAGGCGGGCATCTCCATGCTCTCGAACGCCGCCGTGTCGGACCACTGTCGATCGAGCAAGCGGTGACGATGGAACAGGTTTCCGGCCATCTCGCAATGGGAACCCTTCGGGGCCGGTTCATTTCGTTGGACGAGCTTCTCTGCCAACTTCCGGCGGTGGTCGTGAACGCGGAGCAGGCTCGGCGCGTCTTACATGGCGCGCCTATTTTTCCGGTGGGAATCGAGCAACTGCCGTCGACGCCCTCCGCTGTTTCTG
>DATIGP010000102.1:0-3126 GCA_035454625.1 Nitrospira sp. | reverse complement strand
AGCTCGCTTCATCAGTCGCCAGCGCCGCCGCATCAGCGGTTCCGCCTCCACCAGCCGATTCATCGCCTGGAGCAGTAAGGTGAGGTTGTTGAGAACTCCGGCCACACGCGGATGCTCCGGTCCATAGCTCGCTTCATCGATCGCTAGCGCCCGCCGCATCAACGGCTCCGCTTCCTTATGGCTGGCTTTCGTAAGCAGCAACAGACCCAGCTGGTTCATGAGCTGCGACGTGGGCTCCACAATGCCATGCCGATCAGCATGGGCTGCCGCGGCCGCCAGGTGTGGGCGGAGTGGGTCTAAGACGAGCCAAGACCGCACATCTTGAGGGTCCCCGACCATTGCATGGTCTAAGATAGTTAGGATAGATCGAAGCGACGCATCCTGTTCCTCAGCGGTTTGACGTTCTCGGGTGACCTCTTGGACGAGTCGATGCACACGAAACCTTACCCCCTCCGCTTCAAACTTCACGAGCGAGAAACTTGCCAGTTCAGCCAGTGCATCTTGCACCGGGCCATCGGGCAGGGCAAACCGTGGCACTGGTTCCGGCGCAAGCCAACTCAATTGCTGTAGCAACAAGCGTCCTTCGGGCGAGAGCTGTTGGACGGTAGCATCCCAGGTACTCACCACCGCACGTGGGTATTTGGTGAGTCGTGGATCGTTCCACTCGCGAACGACGCGATCTCGCTCCCGCCAACGTTGGAGGTAGACCTGCATCGACGAGCGCTTCTGCGCAATGAACGCCCCGGCTTGTTCCAAGGCCTGGGCCAATCCGCCAAGTTCATGCGCCAGCGTCAGGGCATCGACCTCGTCGGTCGCCAGATGCTGCCGTCGATCCGTGGTTCGCACCAGCAGAAAGTCGGCTGCTGCTGGTTCTGCCAGTTCATCGAGCTCAAACGAAGCCACCTCACCGCTCCAGTCCGACACCCGCGAGGTAATCAGGATAGACCCGCCCTTGATAGTACCGACCAGTTGTTCCACCTCTTCTGCTGCATCGGGTGTATCGACATTGTCGAGGATGAGCAGCCATCCTTCGTGTGCCTGTAACCACCGCAGGACCGCATTGAGTTGAGTTTCTTCTTCCTTCGCGTCTTGCTCCGGAAGATTCAAGACCAGCGGCTTACACAGTGCCGCCAGATTGCGACGGAACGATCCGGGTGCATCTGCCGTCACGAATAAGGTGCCGCTGTAATCTTTTTCATGACTTAGCGCATATTCAATCGCGAACCGCGTTTTCCCGACACCGCCCAATCCATGGATCGCTATCTTGATCGAGGAGCCAGTCGATTGAGCAGCCTTCGCTGTGAGTTGCCGGTGTAACTCCTCTAGCTTGGTATCTCGGCATTTGAACAGCACACCCAGCGTCCCATACGGCAGATTACTGGGCTTCGTCCGTTCAATTGCCGGCAGGTCTAGAGTGAGGCACTTTTTGATGAGATCATCTGTATCCTTAAATGATTCATAATGTTTTCCAAGCTTCTTGACCGACTCAATATGCACCTTTTGGAGATCTAAGGCACGCAGCCTGGCGGCATTTCCCGCAGCTGCCCCCCGAGCCTTCTCCACCCGCTCATTGAGATCGGATGGAAAGAATACATCGACTTTCTCTCTCCGCGGCGGCGACCATGGCTGCTCACTCCAGGCGAGCCAGAATTCCCACTGTGTCCAGGACCGTTCCGGTACCCCTGCCGGCAATTCCCCTCCTGCCGGCCAGCCAGGCTCGTGCAGTTTCTTCCTAAAGAGTAGAATCTCCTTGATTGAATTTCTCTTGAGACGAGACATGCAGGCCCTTGCGCTCCAGCCAGTTTTCCAACTGTACGCGCTCGTTGCGAAACTCTGATGAGACTGCGCTTAGGAATACTTGGAATTGTGCCGGCGTCGGCATGACCGCGATGCGCTCCCCCTACGTGAACGTTTTGAAGCAGCGCAGTCTAGCACAACGGGCCTCGCCCCTCACCTTGACAAAGCTGGAAACCGGGTGCTACCACCGTCAAATGGTGGGAACCGATCATCCTCCATTGGCCCAAGATTCCAAGGCGCCGGCGAAGGTCGTTTCGACATGGTCCGGCCGGGCCCGGGAAGATGCCGTGCAGCGGATGTTCACCGCCATTGCAGGCGTCTACGACCTGAACAATACGCTGTTGAGTTTCGGCCTGCATTACCATTGGAAGAAGATTACCGCTTCGTTCATTACTCCGGTCGGACGCGGAACAGCGCTCGATGTGGGAACCGGGACAGCCGATCTTGCACTTCTTCTTGAGTCTCGAATGGGTCCCAAGGGACGTGTGATTGCATCCGACCTGAACCATGCGATGCTGGCCGAAGGCCTTAAAAAGATCGGCGGCAAGGGACTCAGCGACAAGATCATCTGCCTGCAAGCGAGCGCAGAACATCTGGGGTTTGGGGACAACACTTTCGATGCGGTCACCACCGGTTTCTGCATGCGGAATGTGGGAGATTTACCGCGAGCTGTGCGAGAGATCCGCCGTGTCATGAAGCCCGGTGGTCGTTTCGTGTGCTTGGAGTTCTCACGGCCGGTTTTCGGCTGGTTGCGTAAGCTCTACGATTGGTATTCATTCAAACTGCTGCCTTGGATCGGCACAATCGTGGCCCGCGACCGCACCGGCGTCTACGAATACCTTCCGGCATCGATCCGGACGTTTCCCGACCAAGAACGGCTATGCCAGATCCTGCGGGATGCGGGATTTCGTCAGGTGTCCTACAAGAACCTGAACGGTGGCATTGTCGCCATTCATGTCGCCACGAAATAGGAAGGTTGAGATTTAGGCCTAGACTGAGAGTCGAAGCTAATGAAGCGTCCTTGATTTATGCCTCACCCTGGTTGACGTTGATCACTCCTGAATTCGCCAAGCTAATGGTCCGCTCCGGAGTCGGCGACTTGGAAGTCGCCATCACGTCCGGTTCACAAGAAGCGTTGAACAACTTGCACATAGGTTTCAGGCTGGAACGTCTCTACGATGGATGCCGCTATCTCGTGGAAGCAGTTTCAGGCATTGGAATCACCGTACCCGATTTCATGCCGCCTTGCTCCCGCGACACCTTGCATTCCCGTTTAGGCCGATGCTATCATTTGTTTCTTTGTTGAGGTGGTACGTCAACCGGTTGGTT
>DATIGP010000101.1:0-14765 GCA_035454625.1 Nitrospira sp. | reverse complement strand
GATGCGTGGCTGTGGGCTGTCACCGATTCGTGGCTAGTATGGCGGGTCCTCGCGCTCGGGTCCGCTGCCGGCTCTTGTTCCTCGTCACCGTTCTCTCTCTCGTTCCATTACCTGTATCAGCGACCGACAACCAAGTCGCTGCCGGGACCTCGCCCGCCGGATCCGCTCCCCTCGACATCTCTGCAGAGCGTATCGATTATCGACAAGATCAAGAGATTTACGAAGCGAACGGATCCGTCGTGATTCAGCAAGGGGCGATCAGGCTGACGGCGGACTATGCCACTATTCAAGCCCTGCCGGGGATAGTCACGGCGGTCGGCCACGTCCATTTAACGGATCCGCAAGCAGATGTGACGGCTGAACGGATGGAAATCAATGTCAACACTGAGGCCGGCGTCGTGACGCACGGCCAACTGTACGTTCCGACCACAAATTCATCCATATCCGGCCGTCTCATGCAAAGATTCTCCGAATACCACTACCGCGTCAAAGATGGCAGCTTCACGAATTGTGATGCGCAAGACGGAGAAGTGCCGGCATGGCGTTTTCGGTTTAAGGATCTGGATATGACTCTGGGGGATACGTTGCGATTCAAGAGTGGATGGTTCTGCCTATTAGACGTGCCGACGATCCCAGTGCCTACGTTCTCTTATCCGATGACCAAACGACAAACCGGATTCCTGCTCCCAACTGTGGGCTATGATAGTCGCTTCGGATTTCACGCAAAACAAAGTTTTTTTTGGGCGATCAATCCGAGTCAAGACTTGACGGTAACGCCGTCATACTATAGCGACTTGGGGTATGGGTCTGATTTTGAGTATCGGTATGTCCTGGACAAGCGATCTCGCGGCAAGTGGTATGTGAGCTACCTACAACAGACGGAGCTTCCGAATGTTTCCGGTATCACAGACTCCGGGACGGATGCCCAGAGGGCACGTGCTTCACTCATCGGAAACCATACGCAATATCTGACCGATACATTGCTGCTGCGTGCCAACGCCAATTTGGTCACAGACCCAGACTATTTTCAGCAGCTGAGTAATTCAGGGATACTGCGGGCCCTGCCGAGCACCGAATCAAACCTTCTGGCAACTCAGCGCTTGCCTTACGGCAACCTCTACCTCTTGGCACTCTATCTACAACCGTTACAAGCCGGCGGAAAGGATACGTTCCAACGGCTTCCAGAGGCGGGCTATAGCCTTCCCTATGTCTCACTATTCAGTTCGCCTGTCTTGTTCGGCATGGAAGGGAACTATGTGAACTTCTATCGAGATGAAGGGTTTAACCTTAATAGGATTGACGTCGTACCGGGTATTTCCGCGGATGTCATTCATCTCGGACATATGATTGGGATTCGACCGCAAGCGAAGTTTCGTGAGGTGTACTATACAAGGGGCGCGCAATCTGAGGATGCACAACATCGAGAGACTTTTTGGCTGGGTGTGGATGCCACATCGAAAATCACGCGGCGGTTCGCTCTTGCGGATGGAGACAGTCTCTTGCATACAGTCGAACCCTCGGTCACCTACGAATATGTACCGTCCACCAATCAAATGAACATTCCACAAATAGACCAAGTGGACGACCTACCAAAGAAGAATTTGCTGACCTATATGCTGCGCAGTCGCGTGTTGGAATCAGGCAAGAAAAATGCCTTCAACTGGCTCGATCTCACGTTGGCCCAAAGTTATCACGTCAGTGATGTGCAGACGATCGCGAGGGATTTCACGCCCGGAGTCCCTCCTTTTCTCGGGACAGTTACTCAGCCGATCCAGCCGGCTACGTTTCCCATTCAAGGAAAGAGATTTTCTGATATCTGGATGCGGGCGGTGATCGGCAACAACCTGCCGACGCTGATGACGACGGCATGGTTGGATAGCCCGGTGGTCGGACGCGCGGCTCAGGCATGGGCACTCCGGCCGCCGATCAACCGGTATCTGACAGTCGACGCATTCTTCGATCCCTATCAACCAGGAGTGAGTCAATTCAACACCGATCTTCGGTTTCAAGAAGGAACGAACTGGTATGTCGAAGTGGGCCAGCGTTATACGAGAGAAGGTAATCGGGTCAAGCGTGGTGACATTTGGAACCCTATCTCATTCAATGAGGTGTTTGCTCCGACGGAGGAGATTCAGTTTGTAACGATGGGGGGCGCGTTCCGTACCCCATGGGGTTGGACATTCGGAGCCAAAGCATACTATGACGTCAAAAATGGTAGAAGTCCTGAGTTGGACACAGTGGCCTTATATCAGAACCCTTGCAGGTGCTGGTCGGTGGGATTCTACTATTTGAGGTTCCCGGATCGTGAACAATACAGCTTCATGTTAAGTCTCACAGGGGTGGGATGGACCGAAAGTGCGGGAACTGTAGTTATGCGAACTCTCTTGAGCCCGCTTTTGTGGGGTGAACGTGGCTTGCCTTGGGCGACTCTAGGAGGACCCTATGGTATCCCTCCACCCGCCTCCGAGGTCGGTCCTGCGCCTGTACCGGTCGGGGTTCAAACCGTACGGTGATCCGTGTTTGACACTAAAAACAGTGGTGGGGTACGATGCCGTGACAATATGCATAGATGATCTCAACCCTGAAGGAGGGCGCAGACGTGGCTGGTGACGCCTTGAAAGTTGAAGATTCCAGTTGGGATGCGGAGGTGATGAAAGCTTCCGAGCTTGTCATGGTTGATTTTTGGGCTGTGTGGTGCGGCCCTTGCCAAATGGTGGCTCCCATCGTCGACGAGCTGGCCAAAGAATACGCCGGCAAACTGAAGGTTCGGAAACTGAACACCGACGAAAATCCAGAGGTTGCAGGTCGTTACCAGGTGATGAGCATTCCCACCATTCTTTTCTTTAAGAACGGCCAGCCGGTCGAAAAGTTGGTGGGTGCCAGACCTAAACGCCAGTTTAAAGAAATGATTGACTCACTGCTTGCTCAGCATGCGGGGACGGCCTAGCTATTATTCGTGAGGGGATCCGGCCTTGTCCTCGGATGTGCGTCGCCTAACGTAGAAAGCATAGGTTCCCAGTTTCGCTGCAGCACCTGAGCAGCATCTGTGGGTAGTGAGCCCGTGCTTTCGGCGATACGGTTGGATGGCATGAGCAATGTTCGATGATCCGATGTGTCTCCTGAGGCTAGTCGAGTCTCTCGCCTATTGCAGCCATGCTCACTGAGCTGCGCATCAAAAATTTTGCAGTGATCGAACAACTGAGTCTGACCATCGACTCAGGATTCACCGTGTTGACCGGAGAGACGGGGACCGGTAAGTCCTTGTTGATTGACGCGGTGGCCCTCCTAGTAGGCGGACGAGCCTCAAGCGAACAGATTCGATTCGGGGAAGACGAGGCCCACGTTGAAGCGTCGTTCGAGATTCCGCCCACGCATCCCTTCCATCTGCGGCTGCGAGACCGGGAGATCTTAGGAACGCAGGATTCTCAGCTCATCATTCGACGCATCATTGCTCGTTCAGGGAGAAACCGCGTGTACCTGAATGGAGTATTAAGCCCGGTCCATGTGCTGGAAGAGTTTGCCGGGACGCTCGTCGATATCCATGGCCAGCACGACCAGCAATCGCTCTTGTCCCACTCCGCTCAGCTCGATGTTCTGGATGCCTTCGGCCGTCTACTGGAACTACGGTCTCAATATCGATCGACGTATCGGGACTGGACGCGTTTCCGTGAAGAACGTACCGAGCTTGCGGCCGTCCAACGGCAGCGGGCCCAGCAGGAAGACCTGTTGCGATTTCAGCAGCAGGAGTTGGATGAGGCTGCCTGTCGTATCGGAGAGGAAGAGTTGCTGCAAGCCGAACGCCATCGGTTGGGGTCGTCACGGCGATTGGCCGAATTGGTATCGGAAGCTCAGGCACGAATTCAGGATGATGCCCACGGCATCTTGGCGAATCTGGTGTCCATGGAGCGTGCGTTAGGAGAACTCTCTCAGATTGACCCCGAGATGGTCGGTACCGTCCGATTTGCATCCGAGGCCAGGGTGCTCTTGAAGGAAGTGGCCGATTCACTTCGCGGTTACTCCGAGGGCCTGGATGCCGATCCTATGAGACTCAGTGCGATCGAAGATCGTTTGGCCGTCATCCAAAAGATGAAAAAGAAATATGGGGGGAAGATCGAAGCCGTCCTTGAGACGCATAAGCGGGTGAAACAAGAATTGGAACAACTTCGGGGGACTGACAGCGAGCTCGATCGGTATGATCGTCTCATAGAGGAGCGACATCAGAACCTTTTGCAGTTGGCGCGAACGCTCTCAGCAAAACGAACGGACGCCGCTCAACGATTGACGAAACTGGTGGGTAAAGAGCTCAGTGCGCTGAAGATGGCATCCGTGCGATTTCTGGTCCAAGTCACGCCGAGCGGGCCCGAAGAACTCCTCGGTCCTGATGGGGGCGATCGTGTCCAGTTTTTGCTGTCGACCAATGCGGGCGAACCTTTGAAGCCGATGTCTCGTGTGGCATCCGGCGGTGAACTATCGCGCGTCATGTTGGCATTGAAGTCCGTCCTAACCGATGTCGATCAGGTGCCGGTTTTAATCTTTGATGAAATCGATACGGGGGTAGGGGGAGCGGTCGCTGCCACGATCGGGAAACGGCTAAGGGAGTTGGGCCGAAACCATCAAGTGTTGTGCATCACGCATCTTCCGCAAGTCGCCTCACAGGCCCAGCATCACTTCTCTGTTCAAAAATCAGAAGTGAAGGGGCGAACGGCAGTCACGGTGCGTTCGTTGGCCGGCCTCAATCGCGAGGGCGAAATCGCGCGCATGCTGGGTGGGGAGCGCATCACGCAAACAACGAGATCTGCCGCCGCGGAGTTGATCGCCGGTGGGCATGAATAGATCAGGCAGCCGGAGCAACGTTCATGGCCGGGGGGGAGACGGGCGAGTCCTTCACAACTTGCGTGAAGGAGTCAAGCAACAGAGGGTCGAAATGCGTATGAGATTGCAGCGAGATCTGACGCGTTGCGGCATCCAGCGGGAGAGCTACGCGTCCAGGCACGTCCGCGGTCAAGTGATCAAACGTTTGTGCGATGCCGACAATACGGGCCAGCAGCGGGATATCGGTGCCTCGGAGTCCATGAGGGTAGCCTTGTCCATCCCAACGCTCGTGGTGTGATGCGACGATTTGCGTCACCTCAATCGGCAAACCCAACGGTGCAATCATCCGTGTTCCTTTGTCGGCGTGCTCCTGACAAAGAGAAGCTTCGCCGGACGGGAGGGTCTGATCTTCTGAAAACCTATACGAGGATAGACCGGCTTTCCCTATGTCATGCAAAAAGGCCCCCAGCGCCAACGATTTTTGCTCTGAGACGGTCAGATGAAGTCGACTTGCCGTCAAGGTGGCATAGAAACTTACCCGGCTCGAATGATGTAACAGTTGCCGGTCTGTAGCCTCCAAAATGTCGGACAAGAGTGGCAACAGACGCATGTCATCTTCCTGCAACGCGACCGCATCTTGTGTGTTGCCGGAGAATGAAGCATACCCCGTCTTAATCCTGTCCCACGCTCGTGCACTCTGTTCCTCCGGACCCCAAAGCTCCGGAAGTGTCCGAAGACAGTGACGAAGAAAGTCCAGTCGGCGCTTCTTATCCAGCGTTTGCTGAATGAGGGTGGTCAGTTCGTTCACGTTAAAAGGCTTAAGCAGGTAGCCCGCAGCCCCGTGGCGGATACCCTCCATGGCAGACTTCAGGCTTCCGTATCCTGTCACGATAATGATTTCCACGTCGGGTCGATGGTGCTTTATGTCTCTGAGGAGATCGAGTCCGTGACGATCCGGGAGCCTTTGATCGAGAGTGATGAGGTCAATGGATTCCTGATTGATGATGTCGAGGGCAGTTTTGGCGTTTTCTGCTGAGCAAACATTGTAAAGGCTGCGAAGTATCACTTTAAGGGCATCACGTGGCCCCGCTTCATCATCGATTACGAGTACGGTGGGTTGTGTTCCTACGTGATGTGGACCCGTCACCATGCTGATTGCTTACTCCAGTCCGCGCTTTTATAAAGCAATTTTTATTCCATTTCAAGTGGTTACGATGAGATTCAATATAAAGTAGTGTTAGGATGGATGAGCAACTATACGTAGTTTACATAATGATTAGGTTACCTATATTTTTGAGGAGCGAGAAGATAATGCATGAATAAATGTGACATTCTCGTCCTTAACTGTGTCATTCTTGCAGCGGTTCGTCAGACTCTTTGATGCTGGAATTGTCAGGGCGACCGATGCCGAGAGAGTCCATTCGGTATTTCAGCATCCGGCGACTGATTCCCAGTAGATTCGCTGCGTGTGTCTGCACGTAATTGTTCCGCTTCAACGCATCAAGGATGATCTCCCGTTCAAATTCCATTACGGCTTTTTCGAGCGACATGCGACCGGCCAGGGTATCGTCTCGGAGCGATGTTGAACGAGAGTCATTCTTGATCAGCGTCGGCAAGTGTTCCGGAGTGATTTGCGCCGCATGTTGAGACCAGATGAACGCTTGCTCGACGAAATTTTCGAGCTCGCGAACATTTCCCGGCCAAGAATAACGAGTTAAAAGCTCCAATGCGTCTTTCCCGAACTCAATGTGGGGACGTCGATCTTCTTCCAGCCGTTTCTGGAGGAAATGTTTGGCCAGGAGGGGAATATCATCACTGCGTTCACGGAGTGGGGGAAGAAAGAGCGCGATGACGTTGATGCGGTAGTAGAGGTCTTCTCGAAACTGCCCTTTTCGTACCAGGTCGTCAAGATTCTTGTTCGTCGCGGCCACGATGCGCACATCGACCTTGATCGGCTGAACACCGCCGATTCTCGTAAATTCTCGCTCTTGAATGACACGCAGGAGTTTAGCCTGCGTGACCGGGCTGAGGTCGCCGATTTCGTCCAGAAACAGGGTTCCGGTGTTTGCCAATTCGAACTGTCCTACGCGTCGAGCTGTGGCATCCGTAAAGGACCCCTTCTCATGGCCGAAGAGTTCGCTTTCAATGAGTGTTTCGGGCAACGCTGCGCAGTTCAGTGCGATGAAGGGGCGCTCCCGTCGGGAACTGTTGTAGTGCAACGCTCTCGCTACCAATTCCTTTCCCGTGCCGCTTTCTCCCGTAATGAGCACGGTGGTGCGGCTGTCGGCGACTTGCTCGATTTTTGAGTAGATCTCCTGCATGCCTTGGCTCTTGCCGATCAGGTTATGGAACGCATAGCGCTGGACGACTTGCGCGCGCAACTGCTTGACCTCTCGTTCCAGTTCGGAAGAGTTCAGTGCTCTGTCGATGACGATACGGAGTTCATCCACGTCGAACGGTTTTGAGAGATAGTCGACGGCGCCGAATTTCATGGCGTCGACGGCGGTTTTCACAGATTTTGTGCCTGTCAGCATAATGACGGGAGTGCTTTTGCTTTCCATGCGAAGCGTTTGAAGCACTGCGAGGCCATCGGTTCCAGGAAGAATAACGTCGAGGAGGATGAGATCGGGCTCATCCTTCCGGAATACATCGAGCCCTTCATGCCCATCACCGGCTTGGAGAATGTCATAGAGAGGTTCGAGCACCATCTTGAGAGAGGCGCGGACTCTGGGGTCGTCATCGATCAGCAGGACTCGTTTCCTCATGATAGAGCTTTCCACGCAGCGCTCCTTGTTCTAACCCTGGTGGGACGGAAGATTGAGGCGAAAGATTGTCCCGATTCCTTCCGTACTGTGAACGTGAATTTCTCCTCGATGCTCCTTAATGATCTGATGAACGATAGTCAGTCCCAGTCCGGTTCCTTCGTTTACGGCGCTCGTATGTTTGGTGGTAAAGAACGGGTCGAAGATGTGGTCAAGGTTTTCGGGTGGGATGCCGTGTCCCGTGTCTTCTATGTCTATCTGAGTCCAAACGTTCCCGTCCCCTCGTTGAATCCTAGCGGTCCGTACTCGCAGGATTCCGTTGTTTTCGCCGATGGCATCCATCGCATTCAGGAGAAGGTTTAAAAGGACCTGTTTGATTTGTTGCCGATCTAACATGCCACGAGGAACTTCAGGCGACAAATCTTTTTCAATCCTGATCCCGCGGCTGTCGGCCTTGACTTGGATGAAATACAGACATGAGGAGACAATCTCATTCAGATCTTCATCGGTCAACTGGGGTTCCATGTACCGAGCGTAGTCCAGAATCTCCTGAATCAATCGTTCGATGCGATTGACGTCCTCGAGTACAATGCGGCTGAATTCACCGATAAATTGACTGTCATCCCTACGGTCGGGAGCCAGCTGAATGAAGGTCTTGATCGATGTTAAAGGGTTTCGAATTTCATGAGCGAAACCTCCGGCAATGGTTTCCAAAGAACGCAATCGGTCGGTTCGTCGCATGAGCGCTTGGGACTGCCGGAGATCCTCGTACAGCAGAAAAGAGTCGAGCGCGTTTGCGGCATTCTGCGCCATGGCAGCCAAGAGTTCCATAGTGTGGGCGGAAATGGCGGTCGTATCGCTCTTGGCTTGGAGCAGTACGAAGGCGATCAACCTTCCGCGATTGAGCAGCGGAATGGCCAGGGCGATAGGAGACGTGGTGAGCAGGGCGCCCGTCGCATTGTCCGACGAAACCCCATGTAGGGCATCAGTTAACGCGGACGAATCGAGGATGTCTCGGTGATGAGCCAGCTGTTGAACAAGAGGATGAGTGAGAGAAACGACAGGTGATATTGCTTCCGAAAAGGTCCGAGTAGGTGACGCTACCAGACAAAAACGTTCCCGCTCGAGATCCAGCAGATAAAGAATCCCCTCCGAATGGCGGGACACTTCAGAAAGGCCGGAAAGGATGCACTCCGCGACGGCGGTCAGACTCGTCTGGTTTCCCAAGTCCCGTGCGAACCTCGTGAGTCGTTGCAATGATGCCGTGCCCGATTCAAAAGGGTCTGAGTGCGGACCCATACGATTCATCATGGAAGTGATTAAGCGAGATCCTATGCGCCCGCGCAGTGGTGAAAAAGTGGTCTACGTATCATCACTAGGTTGAAAGTATACACCCGAGGATCTGTTTCATCCAGCGTATTTGGTCTTCCGGACAACAGCGAGGAGCAGCTGGTCGTTCAGGATGGAGAAAAGCCGGATGGAGCCGGCGCCTGCGTGGCCCAGCAGACGAGCCAACTCATCGTACTCATAGTTATGCAGTAAGCCATGCCGGATGGCTTCATGTAAGCGACCGAGATAGTGGAAGGTGGTTTGGGCGGGGGCACCGAATTCATCTTGAGCCGCTGCGCGCAGGTGGCGGCGAAACAGCGTCGAGAGATCGGTGTGCGGCTGAAAACATGTCAACACGGCCGTCCCATCCGGATGCAAGACCCGGAGCACCTCTCTGAGACAATGAAGCGGGGAGGGAGTAAAGGACAGGGAGAGGTGGAAGACAATGCGCTCAATCGACCCGTCCGAGAAAGGAAGAGGCACATTCCAGTCTGTCAGCATCCAGCTTGTCACTACCAATCGGTCGATTGGGACGAGGGCCGCCAATGTGCCGGGCAGTTCCCTGGCGAATGTATGACTCTGCTCTTCCGAGAGTCTAAGCGATTCATGCGACTGGTCCAATCCGATATAACGGAGCGGGACAGCCGTCCGTCCTGATTGATGCACCAACCGATAGGCCTGATTGGTAAGCATGAGACGGACGAAGTTCCTTTGGCCGCAGCCGATATCGAGTACGGTCATGCCGGGCTCGAGAGGAAGGAGCCTGCGGTACAGTTCCTCCGTCAAGGCTGAATAAGCCGGCAAGTTTTCGAGTTGAGGCAGATGGGCCAAGTGAGTTCCCCATAACGCGCTACGTTTGGCCTGTGAAACGTGATGGCGAATGCGGATGCGCTCATGCTCCAACTGCCGTTGGCGATGAACATCGCGTAGGTTAGGTTCCCCCGTCTGAGCCGATGAAAGCGCATTGTTCGGGGAAGTTGAGATCAGTTCCAAGATCGTCTTGAAGGCTGTAGTCCGGCGGTCGTCGTTGGCGCCGAATGTTCCGGACACGTCGGCCGGCAGTGACACAATGGGTGTGGCGATTCCCATGGCGGCGAGCGAGCGATATTGAGGACCAAAGATTTGATCGATGGGACGGGATTTTCTGGGAGAGATCAGGATGACCGGTGGAGTGACCAGTTGAGCCAAGTCGGCTTGAGATGATGCCAACTCGACATAGTCTCCCGTAATGGCATCGCCGACAAACTTGTCGAAGTTGACATTGAGGCCCCACAGATTCGCGACGCCCCGTCGGTGACCTTGCCGGTGAATGTCAATGGCATTGGGACGATCGACGGTGGAAACGGCGGTTTCAATGTCGAGCACGGGATTCAATAAGAAAAGCCGATCGGCTGATGTGTTCCGCGCCGCGGCCTTCACTGCCACACGCGCAGCAACGTCCTCGGCAAGGAGAGCCACCGGAGCGGTAGGCCAGGTAGCACGGACAAATGCCAAAACACTCTGGAGATCAGTGAGCATGTTGCTCAATGTGGCGTGTACCACGTTGCCCTCGCTTTGGCCGACATGATTTGAGTGGTCATAGCGAAGCACACGTAAACGGTTGGCAGTGAGGTAAAACGAAAGTGGGATATAGTCGGTTTGGGTCGATCCGAATCCGGGAATAACGATAATGATCGGATTGTCGGATGAAATCTGATGGCGCGCATGATCGACACTCACCGCAATGGTTTGGTGGTACATATTCCGGCATTCCCATCGGTCGCTCATGATCAATGGCCGGCCGTCTTGATTTGCAGACTCTATGGATGAACCGATGTGTTGGGCAAGCACGCGGTTGACTTCTCGTTCGCTGGCCGGCGTCAATTGTGAAAATCGGATCCCGGTTCGCTGTTTCAACTGTGTCGGACCGGATGGGAGTTCGGATGGGACCGTGGGATCCAATGCGCGATGAATGATTCGGCCAGATAGTACCACTTCAGGCGCCTCCGGCTTCTGTATCCTTCGCTGATCACGGACATCGGTCGAGGAAAAATGAAGCGTCAGCACTTCATCCGTCATTTTCGGTAACGGGGCCGTTTGCACGCATGCACCGCCTCGGCTGAAGTCGACCGCTATCCCCGACAAACCTTTTACAGCGAAGTCAGTCGTTTCAATTCGGACCGGTAACGCGACTCGAACTCTCAAGGTCTCCCGATGGTCTCTGCCTCTTAGGTCATTTTCGGTGAAAGCTGTCACAAAATCTTCTGTCCTATCGATCGGTGGAAATTGAGCTTCCACCGATATAGCGAAGGCCTGAACTCGTGCCGCCTCAATAAATGAGGTAAGAATCCTCTGTCGGCTCTCGTCAAGTGCGGTGAATTCGAGCGCAAGTCGGGACATCCGCCGCTCGGCGCGCGCTTGCCGGAGAATTTGTCCACGGTCATACGCAACGGCATCCAGCTCTAAGATACTGACGGCTGTCTTTATGAGCAGGTACACGGGCTGTTGCTCGAATGACGGGAGCACACCCTCCACCTCCAATGATGCTCCGCCCGGACTGAGATAAGTCATGACCCCTTCGTGCAGCGCATTGCCGATCGTAACGCCAGCCGGTAGGTCCACATTGGTCCGAACGCGTTTGCGGCGTTCGGGTAGATGCCCAGCTGGCTGGTCAATGGAGGGGGAGTGGATCGCTGGCAAGGTGTCACCCGAAGCATGATGAATCTCCTCGGTCGGGTGTTCCCCCACACCGCCTGCTGAAGAAACCAAAGGGCTCGCGGGTGTCGAGAAACTGTTCTGTAATGAAGCTTGTTCTACGGGAATCCACACCTTGATCGATAAGAATCCGCCGACCGGCGCCAGAAAGTCCCAACGCCCTCCGAGTCGTTTGATTAAGGCGTAGGCCTCAAAGAGGTCGCCGGAGGTCTGCGGGGGCGGCTCCTCCACTGCGGCGATCACCTCCGTTTCTTGGATGTGGATGACGAACTCGGCGGCGGACGTTCGCGGGATTAACGATGATGTCCCTGCGGCGGCCGTGTCCTGGCCGGTTATACCGGTAGTGATTCTTATTCGATGCGTGGTTCCGATAGCGGCCATATAGCGCCGGGCATGTGAGAGGAGAATGCGCAGAAGATTCATCAGGACATCGGAGCTTCCGGTGAAAGGCGGAAAATCCGGCCCATACTCCCGCTCAATCCAATCGTTGTACGCATGGGAAGATGACTCGTCGGCCAGCACGGTATCGATAACGTGGTTGATGGTATCCCGACGGATGCCGATGTCTGTCGTGGTTTGGACGAGTTCTTTTCCCAGATGGGCGGCTTCAGCGGCGTATGTCGCCAGCGCGTCTGCTTGTTCGACCAGATGAGCATCGCGGATGGTTTTGAGCAGGAGTTGAGATTGGGCGTAAATCGCGTTGTGAGGAGTGTGTAGATCCTTAGACAAAGTCGATAGGCGCCGTGCAATGGCAAGCAGCCGATCGGATTCACGAAGTTGATACACAAGTTGGTCAATGGTTTTCGTTTGCCGGCGATGTTGTGAGGTATCGTGCAACAAGCCGATCGTTCCGAGATACCGGTGACTAAAGTCGTATAGTCCTCGCGCACTGATCTCGGCTCTGATTCGAGTGGAGATCGACTTATCAGAGGACGGCTTCCTGATGAGATCGATCTCTATTCGCCGGGTGGCTCGAGTCCCTGTCCTGCGGTCGTTGAAACGATAACGTGCGCGATCCTGCTGATCCGGAGGTACGATGGTGGAATATGGTGTGCCGACAAGTTCGTCACGTGAGTAGCCCAGCATTTCAGCGGCGGGCATGCTCAAATGCACGAATCGTCCTTCGGCGTCGAGTTCGTATAATCCATCGCCGAGTATCTCGATAAGACGGTCGTGGCGATCCTGCGTCCGTTTCAGTGACATACGGATGGCACGGGTTTCGAGTGCACCTTTTGTGTACGACACCAATTCGCTGAGGAAACCCGGCGATTTCTTGTAGAGGAGAAAATCGGCACCGGTTTGAAGCGCTTTCACGGCGGCAGGGAGGTCGCTTTGATCGGTTTGCAGCACGAGCATGGCATAGGGGGCAAGCCGACGCAACTCTAAGAAAACAGACGAGGGAGAGGGTGTGAGCAAGCCTTCATCGATGAGGATAAGCTGCCACGAAGCTTGATGTCCCCACTGAAGCGCTTCCTCCGCCGTGTAGACGGCTTCAACGTGGCAGCCTGGAAAGAATCTTCGGAAGGTCAGCGTAACGAGTTTGATTTCTTCGGCGATGGAGTTGACAAGAAGGATGGTAACAGGCTCACTCTCCGGCATGGCACGATTCCCGTGTTTCTGGGCAAGCCTGCTGTCAGGAGGCCGACCAACACGGCTGCAGTCTATTGCCGCGTGTCAATCAACCAACTATGCTCACAACATGCGTGGTGCTTCAGCGCAGACCGTGTGACTTGATACCACAAGTGGCGGCGAGAAACCCAGACTAGAGGCGGATTCTTTCGTAGGGGACGGTGGTTGAAGAGCTCTTCGAACGAACAATTTTGACCGCTCGTAAGCCTGTCGAGTCGGTTCACGCCCGACAGGCCTACGAGGTGAGAGATGATCAGTAAGAAGCGGCGGTCTTTCCTTGCTCCGGGCAGGCTCCAGGCGTCATATACAGCAGATAATTGCCCATACCATGTTGGGGTTCAGTGTTCTGTAGAGAGTGATGGTAAACCATCACCATCTCATAGTCTTCGTCTTTGGAGATAGGGAATCCCTGGCCGTCTTTATAGACTTGATGGGGGAGGAATTCCCGAAGCGTTCCATCCCGCTCCACATCCGGCACAGTCCGGAGAAGGGTCTGTTTCTTGGTCTTATTCTCCAAGGCGATCAGGAGCAGTTCATCGTGGCCGTGAGGATAAGCGTATTTGACACAGCCATCCATACTAAACTTCAGTGGAGCCGTACGGACTTGGACCCCAGGCCCGATTTCGATCCCTTCATCCGTCTGATCCGCAGGTCGATCACCGAACTTGGTGAAACAGACGATGTTGACACCGACCTGGTAGATATCCATCGCCTTGATGGGTTTGGACTTCGGGGCAAAGTGCATCGTGAACGTGGCGATGACGTTTTTGGTCGGAGGAGCGCCGTGATAGAATGCGACGACCGTCATTAACTTATCGTTCTTCTCAAGTTTGACGCCGTATCCATCGGGGAATTGTGTCTCCGACATTTCAAGTCCCGCCCCACCGAAGAAGAGCGGCTCACCTGGGCACGACACGCTGGGTTTGGTGTTGTTGATCATCAAAATATGGTGCAAATAGTTTCTCGGTAATTCCTTCCCATCGACCGTAGTAAGAGCTGACTTGAAGCCGATCAAGTATTTATCTTCGGGCAGCTGGAAGTTGAACCGAGGCATCGAATCTCCCATATCGCCTTCACCATGGCCGGTCGGGAGATCGATGGGACCGAAGGTGAGAGTCGCGGTGTTCTCTCCATAGGTGATCGTTGAGCCTACGTGTTTTTTCAGCGTAGGAACCGCATGGTGATCATGGCCTCCGTCGGCATAGGCTGACGAGGCGAGGAAAAAAGAAACGATCAGAAGAACGAGGGATTTGCTCATAGAACCTCCCGCAGGAAAGTGAAGATACAAGTAGTGATGCTGGACCGGACTCCGATTTGGATGGGATGACGAAGAGGGTTGAACTGAATCATTGGGCGCTGGCTGGCGATGATGTCACCTTCTTCCAGTGGTAGGTGCCGCCGTGTTCCTTCGGCGGAATGTTTTTTCTCGTATCGACTCGCGTGTACCACCAAATTCCCTTTGCTTGTGTGCCGTCTTCCGAGAGAAGCACCTCAAATCCGCCTTCGCGATCGTTGCCTGGCTGGTGCCAGGTACCTTGC
>DATIGP010000100.1:0-2804 GCA_035454625.1 Nitrospira sp. | reverse complement strand
AAACAGCCCGTGGTGATGTCTCCTTGAGTGCACGGTAATTTTCCACGAACAAGTTCATCTCTCCCGCATCCAACCACAGGCCGTGTTGGCCGGGACAGACGTCGAGTTGCGGCCCCTCGAACGTGGGAATCTCAACCAGGTTCTTCTGACACATTGGGCATTGCATATGGCTGTTGTGCCGGCTGTGTTGAACTGTAGCAAATGGCGAGGGGTTGTAAAGAAATGCGTCGAAAAAAGGGGTCGGGAGTCTTTTCTCACGATCCGTTTTTAGGCCGTCCCCGAGGCCGCAAAGTCGATTCCATCCCAAAACGCTTTGCCATCCGTCGAACCCAACCTTCGTGGCCAAAGGGGCGTCCACGTTGTACGCTGACGCGGAGTGCCTCTAACTCCGACGCAGGGTGCGGGTGATTGACTCTGGTCGTCCAGTCCGCCGGCCGGTCCATGGGCCAGTCGCTCAGCCAGGAGGCGAACATGGAATCCGTTTGCACGCGCCGCCATAAGCTTGACCATTGCCAGTCTTCCGCCCGATCGGCCAGCTGAGCGCGTAAGGCATTGCGTTCGACATACCGCGCGACCGTCAAAAAATGGTCATCGGTCTGCACGGGAAACGACTTAAATCGCCCTTGGTAGACTGGCCCCGTGCCGGCGCTATGATGGTGAGCATGCCAGCGTTGCGTATGCGTGACCGTGATCCAGCGGAGTACCTCGGAGAGCTCGCCATCATGCCGAGGCCACAGAAGAAGATGCCAGTGGTTGGGCATCAGGCAATAGGCGGCGATGCGAATCTTGGTCTGAGTGTAGGCCTCAGAGAGAATGTTCTCAAACGCGGCGTAGTCCGTCGGCTTTTGGAACAATCCGAGTCGGCCGACACGCCGATTCAGGACATGATAGGCGAGATCCCCAGCAGCGAGGCGAGGCCGGCGTGGCATGGCGGGGCTTGTATCGAAACAAGCATTAGCCGGTCAAGAAACAAGTATTACGGTCAAGAAAAGACTCCCGACCCCTTTAATTTCTCCCCGGTCAAGAAAAGACTCCCGACCCCTTTAATTTCTCCCTCTTGAAGGAAGTGTGAATGGATGTCTGTTGGGAAGATGCAGTGCGGCGAGGTGATACCGAGATCGTGCGCGACCTGCTTGCCCGCGGAGCCGATCCCAATGCACGCGATCGACATGGGCAAACGGCTGTGATGATCGCTGCCCATGCTGGCCATGCGGCCACGGTCCAACTGTTGATCGATCACGGCGCCAATCTCAACGTCACCGCCAAGTATGGGCTGAGCGCGGTGATGCTCGCGGTGGTGGCCGGCCACGAGGAGATCGCGCTGGCTTTGGCTCGCGCCGGCGCGGATCTCACGCTGCGTGGCACAGGCGCGCCTGGCTTTGCCGGCAAGACAGCGGCCGACTTGGCAATGGTGCGAGGCTTGAGCCATCTCGCCGTCGCCCTGGGTCCTGCCCAACAGAGGACCACTTGAGCGAGGGCCAAAGAGTGGGATCTATGCATTCACCCGTAACCCTAGAGCTGGATATATAATGGTGGACCACTCGGGCAGACTCCTGCCTCAAGGGAGGACCATTTATGACACCCTGGGTTCATCGTGCCAGCTATCCTGCGACTGTCCTTCAGTATCTTGGTGATCTCTTCCTCACCTTGTTGATCGCGATCGGCGGAATCGCTCTGTTGATGCTCGGCATCCTCCTTTTCGCCTGACATCCGTTTCTGTGATTTGATCGGCATTTCACCATCCTTGATCTCTCTCCTTCATTTCGCGAAGAAGCGCGCATTAAACTCCGACGCCTCACGTGGACACTGATCGACCGCCATGCCGAGGACAAAGCCCCCCCTTGGGCGCTCGGGGCATTTATAGTATTATGGCCTTCAAGTCACCGCGAACGATCCATTACATACTGGTCAAGCAAGAACTGCGAAGGATGTGGCTATGACGCAAGGCGTACGCCATCAATGCTTGATTTATGAAGGGTCTCCGGCATCGCACCTACCGGCGCTTGCAGCCCTGATCCGGCAGAAGCTCCAGAACCATCATCGATGCCTGTATCTCAACAGTCCGCCCATGGTGGCCGGTCTGCGCTCCTATCTGTACGCGGCGGGTGTCGATGTTCCTGAAGAGGAAAAGAAAGGAAGCCTGGTGCTGACGTCAGAAAACCCGCATTTGGAGAATGGATCTTTCGATATGGATCGAATGCTAAATCTATTGAGCGGTGCCGTGAGCCAGGCACGACATGATGGCTATCTCGGTCTCTGGGCGACGGGTGACATGACCTGGGAATTTGGTCCGGAGAGAAACTTTTCTCGGCTGCTTGAATATGAATGGCGGCTGGAGGAATTATTTCAGGCACTTCCGACTCTTTCGGGATTGTGTCAGTACCATCGGGATACGTTGCCGGCCGATATTGTCCATCAAGGGCTGCAAGCGCATCGTCATCTCTTTATCAATGAAACTCTTTCGAGGCTCAATCCTTCGTACGTCCCGCGGGAATCCTCTTTCCCTCAGTAATGCCCTCCAATCTTGTTGCCCTTAAGGTAATTCCTCCTCTCGAGCATGCGTGTAGAATGCCGCCATGGGACGAGATGTCAAACCGAACATTGCACGCACTCGACGGCCTAGTGCGTTGAGCGCACAGGCATCTCAGGTTAATAGTTAAAAAAGTTGTTGAGGGTCAGGTCTTGTAATCGCACATGCGAGTAGGCTTCGTTCAATCGCTCCTGCTTGCAACGGTTTCGCTCCAAGCTCGCTTGTTTACGGATAGGTGCGGTACAATCGCCACCATGTCGTTTGACTCACAGAA
>DATIGP010000099.1:0-16071 GCA_035454625.1 Nitrospira sp. | reverse complement strand
GAAGCCAAGTGGTTTTGCAAATCCGGCATCGCCTGGCGCAGTTGCAGCTTGAGATTGGGGTTGTCGACCGAGTCGGCCGCGTCTTTGACGAGGCTGACGGACTGTTTGTGCATCTTCACCTGATACTCCATGTACGCCTTGTCGAAGTCCGAGCCGGATTTGTTGCGAAGCTCTTCCATCGTTTCCTGATGGGCCTTTTCCAGGGTTGAAGCCAAGGCCGGCTTTTGCGGTTGCATGTCCATGCGCTGGGCCCACTGATTCATATTCTGCATCATCATCTGGTGCTCATTCAGCATGCGGGACGCAAACGAACGTACTTCCGGAGTTGAGCCCCTCTGCTTGGCAAGCTGGCCGGCATCGATCTCGCTGCGGTTGATGGCGTTCAGCACACCGAGAATTTCCTGATTCGACATGGTCGAACCGGGCATCATTCGTTGGGCCAGTGAGCAGCCGGATAGGGCGACACAGACGGTGATGGTGATGAGGAGAATCAATGATGATTTCATGAAAACCTCCTTTGCGGTGGTGACCGAAACGCACTCCGATGATATTCATGCAAGACAAGAGCCTGCTACGACCATGTAAGCATCGGTGAAGCCGTTTGGGGATCTGTCGCTGTTGTGAGTGTGCTGGAGGCAGACATAATGGATTTAAGGCTGTTGCCGGAGCAGGTAAAACACCTAGTCGTGACTTAATGAAGCCGCTCCCCCGGTCAACTAAGCGTCCTATACTTGGACGAACTGTCTCGCCATAAAACGGTAAAGGCGCGTAGAAACAGCGACCCATAGAAGAGCAAGACGGCGTGAATCAATCATCCAGGACAAGCAGTCACGCTGTGGAAGCCATGTGGCCGGCGTTCGAATCTCCTAAATGCCCAACCATTTGGGCTCTGCTAGTATATGAGTGAATCTGTAAGCTTGTTTCGAAAGAGCCGCGGCTAAAGGCCCCTTGTGGTGTGCAGATCTTTATTTGGGTTCCCGGCAAATAGGTGCCCCAGAATCAAGAAGATTCCGAGCGTCATCCATGGATGCGCGGTGATGTATCGCTCGAAACGCGGCTGCTGTTCATCCCAATACTCTTTCACGTTTCCTACACCCCGGCTGACCGCCTGATTGACGACCTCCATGGCATCGTTCTGCATTTCATGCACGACCTCTTTTATGTCTATTGCGGTTCATCGCAGCCTCGACCGTTTGAAGGCCCTCGCTGACTACCTCGCTGACTACAATGTTCGCGGCTTCTTCCAGCTTTTCTCCCAGCTTCTCTGAGTATTTGTCATTGTCCATTCTGTCCTCCCTTGTATGTCTTCCTTGCTTGTTAGAACGTTTACTCTTTCACTATGGTTCAAACCGAGCAAGACACGTGCTTAGAGAAGCATTGCATCGACCGATTCCATTCTCAAAGTCCAAGGGAGTACGAGGGACATCACCAGTTGGTAGATGACAGACATGAGAGGAAGATGATGGAGCATTACAAGGCAGACAGTGAGCAATTGAAGATTCGAAACGCATAATCAGCGAAAGAGCCGAGATTGGAAGTCTTGAACGACAAACTACGAGACCTTCAACCGGGCGGCCGGCGGGGGGCACTCATCTAACAAGGAGGTTTGTATGATATCCACGGCAAAAGTTCTGTCTTCACATGGAGGGTTATTGTTTCTGGGGCTTGTGACTTTGTTGCCGATCGGTGATGTGGCGTCCGCAGCAGATCAGAAAAAAGGCTCCCAAGGCGCCCAAGAGTCTCAAGGCACGAAAGGGACTCAAGGGATTCAAGATACCCGAGGAACCCAAGAGCAAGGCCTCCCTTGTGATGTGTCAGAGGGGCGAAATGTCTCGCAGGCCGGGAAAGACGCGGACCGGGCAAGCCATATCATTTTTGGTGAAGTAACCCGCGTGGACGGCATGACCTATGTCGTCAAGGATGAGAAAGGAAAGGAAGTGAAGTTACAGACCGATGAAAGGACGGAGAAATCTCCCATCCAGAAAGGAGATCACATTTCGGCCTCCGTGGACAAACAGAACCATGCCCTGTGGATTCGAGCGAACAGAGGGACGGATCGTCGAACCGAGCATGTCGCCGGCGGCTGTGACCCTAGCTGACGGGGAAGAAGCCTTGCGAGGCTTGGACGCAAACGCCGTCGCGCGAGTCTGTCGCAAATGGTGAGGTATTGGGCGAGAAAAGCAACAAGCCGTCTCGGATCAGCGTCGATGATGCCATGGCTCCGTCAGCCGATAGTCCAAGAGGTGATTCAACAATAGGCGAGTCGACAGAGCATCACGTGTACGACGCCGTCATCGTGGGGGGCGGGTTTGCCGGGTTGTCCGCGGCCGTCTATTTAGGCAGGAGCCGACGCGACGCCCTGTTGATCCATTCGGGACACTCCATGGCCAAGTGGGAAAAGGACGTGCAGAACTATCTCGGGTTTCCCGAGGGAATCAGCGGGAACGACCTGCTGACCCGAGGCTTTGCGCAAGTGCGGCGATTCAAAGTTGAAATCAAGGATGATGCCATCCACGCTTTGAAACGCCACGATCAGGACATGTTCGAGCTGACCGGAGCCGCAACGCGCTACGTCGCCCGTCGGGTGTTGTTGTCCACCGGGCTTACCCATGTGCCCCCGGACATCCCGGGATTGCGGGAATGTCTCGGAGAAAGCTTGTTTTTCTGCAAGGACTGCGATGCCTATCGTGTCCAGGGAAGGAGCATCGCCGTTATCGGACGGAACAATGAGGCCGCGGAATACGCGCTCGGTATGCTGGCGTTTTCCTCGAAAGTATCGATTTGCACCGACGGGAGGACTCCGCTCTGGGATCCGGCCCATTCCGGGTGGCTGGCGGAATATTCCGTTCCGGTCATGCAACGATCGGTTCGGTCGGTTTCTCACGACGCCGGTCGCGTCTACGCCCTGAATTTCGACGGCGGTGAGTCTCTGGCGACGCAAGCGGTCTTCACGACGCGCGGGGACGTCTTTCATCATGATCTGGCCGAGCAAGCGGGCGCGCAGTTGGATGAAGAAGGCCAAGTCGTCGTCGATAATCGCATGAGAACGTCCGTGCCGGGACTGTACGCGGCGGGATGCGTCACGTCTGCGAACTGCCAGATGATCATCGCAGCGGGCCAGGGAGCGATCGCCGGTCAGGCCATCAACCGGGATCTCTTCGACGAAAGCTTGCGGCGGCATGTCCTCCCGTACCACCGGCAGGCCGGGCCTGTTCAGCGCCCCACGCGTCCAGAACAACGAGTCCTGTAACCGTGTGAATAACGTTCGATATGTAGTGATGGGGTAGAAATTACATGATACCTCGTTGGCTCAAATGGGTCGCCGTCAGCGTCGCGGTGCTGATCATGGCCGTGGTCATAGCCGCCTTCTTTGCAGATGAACCGCTTCGCGCTTATGCGGAGCGATCGGCCAATGAAGCAGCGGACGGGTACAGCATTCGCATCGGCGCCCTGGATTTGCATCCGCTCACCCTGTCCGTCGAACTGCATGACGTCGTCGTGCGGCAAAAGGCCGATCCGGAGTCTCCGCTGGCCCGCCTGCCGAACCTGGTGCTCGATGCGGAGTTTCTTCCGCTGCTGGTCGGGAAAGCCGTGGCCGAGGTGTCTCTCAACGATCCCGTCGTGTCCGTGACGCAGCAGCTGCTGAAAGCCGCGTCCGCGAAGACGGACGAGGGGACTGCGCAGACCGAGCGCATCGCATGGCAGGATCGGATCCGGGAGATGACGCCGTTTGAAACCAATCTCTTCGTCAAGAACGGCGAGGTCAGCTATACGGGGCCGCCGGCCGTCGAGCCGGTTCGTGTAACCGCGCTTGATGTGGTGGTCCGCAATGTGACGAATAGGCCCGATCAGGGCCCCGCCTACCCGGCGGAGCTGCGGATTGCCGCAAAAATTTTGGACCATGCCGAGGTGGACGTGAACGGGCGCGCCGACCCGCTTGCCAAGCCTTCTCCGGCCGTGCAATTGGCCGTCAGAGTCGGCGAGCTGGACCTCGGCAAAATCTTGGCGATGATCGATCGGGCGGACCTGCCGATAAAGTCGGGAGCCGTCGCGCTCGCTGGGCATGTCGAATACGGGCCCGACAAGCGCGCCGTGACGATCGACAGTCTCAACGTCATTCGTCCGAACATCGACTATGTTCCGCAATCGACGGCTTCGGCATCCGCCGCAACGGACCCTGGTGCAGCGACGAAGGCAGCTGCCTGGCAGGAGCGCGTACTCGAGCTCTTCTCCATCGACATTCGAGAAGTGTCGGTCAACGACGGAACGGTCACCTATCGCCCTACTTCTAAAGCCGATCCCGTTCAGCTAAAAAATCTCATGGTGTCATTGCGCGACATTCGAAACATCAGGTCGGAAACGGGCAATTATCCCTCGCGCATACAAGTCAGGGCCCGTGTCGGTGAAGAGGGGACCGTGGAGATCGACGGTCGGGGCGATCTCTTTGCCCAGCCGACACCTGCAGGTGAGGCGCAAGTCGGGCTCAACCATCTGCGATTGATGGACGTCGAACCGATCGCCAACGCCTACCATGTACGCTTACGCGATGGACTGCTCGGAATGAAGGGCCAGATCAAACATGACAGGCGGACCGTCGTGGATCTGGAGTCGTTTCTGCTGGAACAGGCGAAAGTGGACTACGTGTATAAGCCGCAGTCCAAAGAGCGGCAACGTCGTCAAGTCAAGCGTAGCATCAACGAGGCCGCAAAGGCCCAACGAGACCCAGACCCGTCTTTTGTGTTCCGGGTAGGTCATGGGAAGATTTTGGCCGCGGAGGTCGGGTTCATAAACCGAACGACCAAACCGGATTATCGTGTGTTTATGGCGGACCTCAATGCCGACATGGACAATTTCAGCAATCGGCTGGAAGAAGGGACCGGTGTCGTAAAGGTCACCGGAAAATTCATGGGCAGTGGTCCGACGGTGGTGACCGGGACGTTTCGTCCGGAAAAACCGCGCCCCGATTTCGACTTGGCGGTAAAGATCATAAAAACGGAAGCGGCCTCGCTCAATAATATCCTGCGCGCATACGGTGATGTCGATGCCCACAGCGGGAAGTTTGCGCTGTTCAGCGAGCTGGTGGTGAAGAACAATCGAATTGAAGGATATGTGAAACCGCTGATGCGCGACGTCGATGTGTACGATCCGGAGAAAGATCAGGACAAGGCTCTCTCACAAAAAGTGTATCAGGCGGTAGTCGGAGGGGTGTTGTCTCTCCTGGAGAACAGGCCGCGAGACGAAGTCGCGACTACCAGCGAGGTATCAGGACGCATCGAGAACCCGCAGGCTGATACCTGGCAGATTATCGGAAAGCTCGTACAGAATGCGTTCTTCAACGCAATTCTTCCAGGCTTTGAAGGCAAGGTATGAGTCCGACTTCGGCAGAAGCGTCGCTCACCAGCCGATCGCCAGCGCACAATCCCTGGAAGCTCGGCGGCTTGTCCATCTGGGAGCTGAGCAAACGACTCTGGCATGAAACCCTCAAAGACGATTTGCTCGCCCGCGCTGCACAGCTGTCTTACTACATTCTCCTGGCCTTGTTTCCCGCGTTGATATTCCTTACGTCGCTGATGGGGGTGTTTTCGGTCGGAGAGTTCATGCCTCAGTTGATGGGTTATGCGAAGAATGTCCTTCCGGAAGACGCCTTATCAATGGTGGAACGTTTCCTGACTCAGGTGGCGCAGGGTGCCGGGACCAACATCCTTTCGTTGGGCGTATTGGCCGCCCTATGGTGGTCGTCAAGCGGAGTCGTCGCGGTCATGGAGGGATTGAACGTCGTCTACGATGTGAAGGAGGATTCACGCCCGTTCTGGAAGGTAAGATTAGTCGGAATTGCGTTGACATTGGCCTTGGCCGGGTTCGTTCTGCTCTCATTGGCGCTCGTTCTGTACGGGCCCGGGATCGGGGCATGGATCGCCGGCTTTGTGGGATTGGGCCCGCTGTTTGTCTTCGCTTGGAACGTGCTGCAGTGGCCGGTGGTGGTGGCGCTCATGTTGTTCGTGATGGGAGTACTCTATTACGTCTGCCCCGACATCGAACAGGATTGGCGATGGGTCTCCCCCGGTTCGGCATTTGCCGTCCTGATGTGGCTGATCATGTCGCTCGGGTTCAAAATGTATGTCGATAATTTCGGCGACTACAATAAGGTCTATGGGTCAATCGCGGGCGTCATCGTGCTCATGTTATGGCTCTATTGGAGCGGCATGGTTCTCTTGCTCGGCGGCGAGATCAATGCCGAGATCGAAAAGGCAGCTACAGCCAGGGACCAACGGAGTCAAGAGCCGAAAGCGGCATGATATTCGAATGGTCGATGGACAAGATTTCTTCCCAGGCCTCTTCGGACCTCGGCGCCTGATGAAGAGAGAAACATGTGATCACGCTGGGCATAGGGGTGCCGTGAACTTTGCTGTGGGTGGACACTTCTCTATCGCCCGTATGGTCATCGCGGGTGTCATCGCCGCATCAGGCGGAGAGGCGCTTACCTCGGCAAGTGAGGATCTTCCTCCACAAGAACGGACGATACCGATATTAGGGGTCACATTGTCTTACGGTCTGCCGATCGGGACCGTGACGAGCTTGGCGGTCACATTTCAAGAGCGACAGGATGCGGCGGGGTTGATGCTCGTCTTTCTACGGGGTCCCGGAAGACTCTCGCCAAGAGCACAGACCTCCATTCAGCAAGCCATCTATCGCGCCGCACGGGCCGCGAATCTTTCGACGGATTCCTGGACCATCACGATATCGGTTCCCAGCGCCGTCACCATTCACGGCGACAGCCTATCAGCCATGGTCGGTCTTACGGTCGTGGCTCTTGCCAAACGAGATCCTATCAGGGGCGACGTCATTATCACCGGTGGTGTTGCCCCCGACGGACACATCAGCAAAGCCGGCGGCCTTTCACTGAAACTTGCCGCAGCCAGCGAAGCGCATATCCGGCACGTCATCGTGCCGGATGAATATGATCCGGATGAGCCCGAGTGGGAGACCCCGTTTCTCATGCGGGTGAGTCCGGTCGATTCCCTGCAGCAGGCCTATCACACGTTCACCGGAATCCCGATCGCAGGATCCCGCCCGTAACGCTTCCCTCGAATCGTTCAAATCCGGGAGTGAAGGATGGACGGGTGGCTGGGTGGAGTATCAAGAAAGCTCTGTTCTTTTTTAAAAGATGTCGGCGTATCGGGTACCGCCTATTGCGCAAGTTTCCGCGAAAGTCCTATAGTGGCGGCAGAAAAATTTGTGGCCTTCTTTTACATCCGGTAATTAGGGAGGAGTGATGTATGGCATTCGGATGGTTTCAGCAGTTTGCTCAGCGGCGCTGGTGGGCTTTGTTGAAGGATACGGTACGTGCCTGGTCCAATGACAAGGTCCCCCGCCACGGAGCAGCATTGGCCTACTATACGGTGTTTTCCATCGTGCCGTTGTTGGTCGTGATCATTGCGATCATCGGGCTGATTTTCGGGCGGGAGGCGACGGAGGGCTATATCCTCGATCAAATCGCCGACGTGATCGGGCCGAAAAGTGCCGAGGCGCTCAAGGAAATGCTCCACCGGGCAACTGAGCCGAGCACCGGCATCGTCGCCACCGTGACGGCGACCGCGACGTTGCTCTTGGGAGCTTCAGGTGTCTTTGGCCAGCTCCAAGACTCGCTCAACAGCATTTGGGGGGTGCAACCCAAAGAGGGACGAGGCTTTTGGGGCATGATCAAAGACCGGTTCATTTCCATGACCGCTTTGCTTGGTACGGCCTTCTTGTTGCTCATATCATTGGTGATCAGCGCCGGATTGGCTGCCCTGGGTGAGTGGTTTGGGGGATGGCTGCCCGGTCCGGAAGTCCTGCTGCATCTCCTGGAGTTTTTGCTGTCCTACGCGCTGATCACCGGTCTGTTCGCCATGATGTTCAAGCTGCTGCCGGATGCCCGCGTAGCCTGGAACGATGTGTGGATCGGCGCCGGGATCACGGCGTTGCTGTTCACCGTCGGAAAATTCGCTTTAGGTCTCTATCTGGGGAAGAGCGATATTGGGTCGGCTTATGGGGCGGCCGGATCTCTAGTGATCCTGTTAGTATGGGTATACTATTCCGCCCAGATTTTTCTATTCGGCGCGGAGTTTACTCAGGTCTATGCCAAGGCGGAAGGGCGTCAGATTGCTCCCGCAGAAGATGCAACAGTGGCCGATCCTAACAAAGCTCAAGATGATCACGACCCATCGAATCAGGTTTCACAAGCTTCAGTGCCCTGGACCAATACCGCGAGCAATGCGGCGTCCCCTCTAGGACAGAGCGTGAGTGCGGGCAATCCCGGCGGAGACCGATGGCTCATGGCGGCTCTGCTGGGATGGGTAGTCCTTCGCATACTCGTAGGATCGTCCAGAGGTAACATGGTGCATGGCGATGGTGCCCACGAAGCACCGAATGTCTAGTAACGTGCATTCAGCATGGTGGCACCCAGGTCCGCCACGATTGATCGGATGAATTCGATCACCGGCCCAGGGTAACTTCCCAACCAGAGGAGCATCGAGGCGATCGCGCCCAACGACAGGGCCGTGGCCCAATGACCCTGAGCATCATGCTGGGCCGATTCGTCCGCAATCGTGATGTCCGCCGCCGAACGATCGAACATGGTCACAATCAAACGCAAATAGTAATAGACGCCGAGGGCGCTGTTGGCGATCAGAAGCAAGACCAACAGCCACAGATCGGCATGGACTCCCGCCGCGATCGCGTAAAATTTTCCTAAAAATCCCGCCGTGATTGGAATGCCGGCCAACGACAAGAGCGTCAACATAAACGTGACCGACAACCATGGTCGTGACCAAAATAGCCCGCGATAGTCCTCAAAGGCATCGGCGTCACGAAGGGGTGTAGATCGAGCCGTCACCACACCGAAGGCTCCCAACGTCATCGTGACATAGGCGGCGAGATAGAACGTCACGGCTTCGGCTGCGAATGGTCCTCCCGCGAGCAGCGCCACAAGCAGATACCCGAAGTGCGCGATGGACGAATAGGCGAGCAATCGTTTGACGTTCTGTTGCAACAGCGCCAGGAAATTGCCCGCCAGCATGGAGGCGGCTGCCAGGGTGCCGAACAACAGACTGACAGTATGCATTTCGAGAATCCGAAGATCGGTCACAAACCGAAGCAAGAGGGCTGCAACGGCTACCTTGGAAACGGTTGCGATATACGCGGTGATGGGGGCCGGCGCGCCTTGGTAGACGTCCGGGATCCAGAGATGAAACGGTACAAGTCCGAGCTTGAACCCGATCGCAACCATCACGAGGGTGAACCCTCCAAGCCAAAGGAGCGGCTTTGGTTCGGAGGGTATCGTGGCGGCGCCTATCTCGGAAAAAACCATGGTGCCGGTTTGAAAGTACAACAGCGCCATGCCGAACAGAAGAAACGCCGAGGCGGTGGACGAAAGCAACAGATACTTGAGCGAGGCTTCCAGCGGAGCACGACGAGTCCTCAGATAGCCAATCAGGCCGTACGACGAAACGCTGATCAGTTCCAATCCGAGGAAAAATGGAACGAAATGCACGGATGCCGTGAGGACAATGGCGCCGAGCGTGGCGAGCAATACGAGAAGATAGAATTCCTCGCACTCCTCGTGCTCTTCCACGTGCAGGTTCCAATACCGGTAGGACAGCGCAATGATGATCAGTGTTGCGGCCAAGAGAAGACCCATGTACAGCAGGGCATAGCCGTCGATTCTCAGCAGCGTTGTCACGGTCCGAGGGGCGGCGGATGCCGCCAGAGGCAATGTGCCGAGGGTCACCAACGTACCGGCGGCGGCCAGCATTGCGATGGTCCCGTGATGTCTCCGAACGGCGATCCCCAGCATGGTCAGGACGCAGAGAGCTAATATCGCCAAGATGGGAGAAAGAGCCAGTAGGTCCGTCGTCGTCATTGCGCACTCGCATGCGGAGGAGGCTGCAACGTCAAAGCCGAAAGATCGCCGTTCGGCATATTCGGCATAGATGGTTCAAGGTGATGGAGGAATTCCAGCGTCGGCTCAGTCGCCGAAAACAAGACCATGGGATACCACCCCAGCCAGACCAGAATGATCATCATGGAAATCAGTACGGCCAAAGGAGTCCCCGAGAGATCGGGCAATTGCCGGTCGACTGCCAGAGGTCCATGAAACGTACGCTGAATCAACGCCAGCGAATAGATCGCTGCGGCGATCATGCCTGTGGCGGCCGACGCCGTCAGCCATGGATGCGCACCGAACGATCCGAAGAGCACCAGAAATTCGCCGATGAAATTGGCCAGTCCCGGAAGACCGAGCGAGGCGACGGCGAAGAAGAGTGTGATGGATGCAAGCCGCGGCACCGACGCCCAGAGTCCGCCCATTCGTCGCATATCCCGCGTGTGAAGTCGGTCCTGGAGCACACCGGCCAGCATGAATAAAGCGGCTGAGCTTACCCCATGCGCGATGAGTTGCATGACGGCGCCTTGAAGCGCCAGCTTATTCATCGCAAAGATGCCGATCAGCGCGAATCCAAGATGACTGATGCTGCTGTAGGCGACGAGCCTTTTGTAATCCGTCTGAGCAAATGCCAGGGCCGCCCCATACAGCACCCCAATTACCCCCAGCGCCATGGCAACAGGGGCGAATGCCTGCGCGGCTTCGGGAAACAATGGAATGGCAAAACGTAAGAGTCCGTAGGCGCCGGTTTTCAACAAGAGCCCAGCCAGGATCACACTGCCTCCGGTCGGCGCTTCCGTGTGAGTATCGGGAAGCCACGTATGCAGGGGGACGACGGGGAGCTTGACCCCGAAGCCTACAAAAAAGGCCAACATGAGCCACCATGCGGAGGACGGTGAGATGGAGAGTTCCAGCAGGTCGTGGTAATCGAAGCTGGGCGTTCCTGTGGCATCTTGATGGAGCAGAGCCAACGTCGCGATCGCTACGAGCAGCACGAGGCTGCCCGCTTGCGTGAACAGGAAAAACTTGAAGGAAGCGTAGCGCCGATTCTCATGTCCCCAGACGGCGACGATGAGATACATCGGCAGAAGCATGACTTCCCAGAAAAGAAAAAAGAGGAACAGATCCAGGGCGAGGAATACTCCGATGACACCGCTCATGACCAGCAGCAGATTGAAATAATAAAATCCTTGCCGCTCTCGGATTTCCTTCCAGGAGGATACGACCGCCACGAGGCCGAGCACATTGGTTAAGACGATAAGAACGAAACTGATACCGTCCAAGCCGAGATGCAGGTCGATGCCCCATTGAGGGATCCAAGGGGTATGGCTGTCCAAAATCCACTGTTGTGGAGTCGGGTCCGACGGGACTCGATACCAGAGCCAGACGATCACGGACAGCAGACCATCGATGATGAATGCACAGAGGGCGATCCACACCGTGAGAAGTTGCGACCGGCGCGCCGTCCACCAGGCGAGGGGAGCGGCGAGGAACGGAATGATGATGAGCAGCCACAGGATCATCGCGGTTGCCATCCAATGACAAATCCGAGGAGGACGAGGGCTCCTACCGCCAAGGTGGCGGCATACCACCGAACCAGGCCCGTCTGCGTACGAACGATGTGCTCGTGCGCCATGCTGATCGCCTCGACAAATCCTTGGTAGACGCGATCGATCGCGTCGCCGGTGGTGCTCGTGAACGAGAGCCAGGGCCGCACGAATAAACGATCATATGCTTGATCGAACCCCCATTCTCTCAACCACAGCTCGGCGACATTATAGTGCCACGAGAGAAGAGCGCTCCGGCCCGACCGGACTGTCCCTGGAAAAAACGACACGAAGGCCAAGCCGATCCCGAGTACCGCCATGAACCCCGCCGTCACTTGTGTGCGGACTTCTTCTCCAGCGTCCATCTCCGGGGCCGAAGCCTGGTTCGGCAAGGTGTGGGTGAGATAATGGCTGAAGAGCGGCACGTCTCCGAGCGTCCGCGGCAACTCTAAAAACCCGACCGTCATGGCGAGCAAGGCCAGCAGAACCAACGGAATGGAGACCGCCGGCCCGGCCTCCGGGCCGGGCTTGATCCGTTGTTCGCCGAAGAAGACCATAAACACCATCCGAAAACTGTAGAGGCCTGTCAGCATGGTCCCGATGAGCCCCCCGATCCAAAGCCAGTGATGGCTGAACGGCGAAGACCAAACCGACCAGAGAATCCAGTCCTTGCTGTAGAAGCCGGAGGTGATGAACGGTACCCCCGATAGGGCGGCTGCTCCGATAAGGAACGTCCAGAAGGTCAGCGGCAGGCTCCGCCGTAATCCTCCCATTCGGAGCATGTCCTGTTCGTGATGGAGGCTCAAGATCACCGAACCGGCTGCGAGGAACAGGAGAGCCTTAAAGCAGGCGTGAGTGAGGAAATGAAACAAGGCTGCGGACCAGGCTCCGACTCCGAGTGCCAGGAACATGTAGCCGATTTGGCTGATCGTAGAGTAGGCCAATACCCGTTTGATATCCCGTTGCATGAGGGCATTGACGGCGGCAAGGAGGAGCGTCAGGACGCCAATGACCGCCACGGCGAACTGCACTGCCGGTGCGAGCGCGAAGATGCCGTGCATGCGGGCGATGAGGTAGACGCCCGCGGTCACCATGGTCGCCGCATGGATCAAGGCGCTGACCGGAGTCGGACCGGCCATGGCATCCGGGAGCCACACATGCAAAGGAAGCTGTGCCGATTTGCCGAGCGCTCCAAACAACAAGAGCGCGGCCACAGCCGTGACGAGCGTCGATCCGACAGGCCACGTATCGGCGGCGCGTAGGGATGCCTCGTGCATCGACAACGTTCCTAGATAGGAATAAATGACGAACAGGCCGATAGCCAAGGCCGTATCTCCGATGCGCGTCACGATGAACGCCTTCTGTGCCGCAGCCCCGTTCTCAGGGTTCCGATACCAGAATCCAATGAGCAGGTAACTGCAGAGGCCGACGCCTTCCCACCCCACGTAGAAAAGGAGCAAGTTGTCGGCGAGGACCAAGGTTACCATCGCCGCCACGAATAGGTTCATGTACGCAAAGAACCGGCGGTACCCATCGTCACCACTCATATAGCCGGTGGAATAGAGATGAATGAGAAAGCCGATGCCCGTCACGACCAGCAGCATCAGTAAGGAAAGGGCATCAAGATGCCATGCGACTTCCGCGGTCAGACCTGAAGTGTTTATCCACGTCCACAAGACTTGACGGTACGATGTTCTGTGTGAAAGCTGCGGTATGAAGTCGGATGCGACGAGTCCGGTGACTACGGCCGCTGCGCCGACGGATCCCGTCCCGATCCAGGAGATCTGCCGATGGGACAGACGCTTGCCCAGTATCAGGAGCACCAGATATCCCGCAAGGGGAAGTGCGGGGATGAGCCACAGCAACTGAAGAGTGTTCATTTTGTGGACCGTTTGTCTGGTTTATCTGGTTAACAAGATCAACCAATGAACCAAATCAACCAGACGAACCTTTTATTAGCCCTTCATCTCGCTCAATGCATCCGCATCCAGGGTTTGGAATCGGGATGAGATCTGGAGCACAATTCCCAGAGCCACCGACACTTCGGCTGCCGCCAACGTCAGGATGAGCAAGTACATGATCTGTCCATCGGCCTGGTTCCACCGGGCGCCGGCTGCGATGAACGCCAAACTCGCGGCGTTGAGCATGATCTCGACGGAAAGCAACATGTAGATGATATTGCGCCGCATCAGCAAACCGACGAGTCCCAAACAGAAGAGGACCATCGCCAGGATCAAGGCGTGAGTCGTCAGCATCAGCGGCGCTCCTTTCCAAGTCGCCGTCCCATGTGATACGCGCCGATTAACCCCGGTAGGAGCAGCATCGAGGCCAGTTCGACGGCGATCACATATGGGCCGTAGAGAGCGATCGCCACTTCCTTGGGCTGAACGCCGACGAGATCCTGCGAGGGCGCGGGATTCGCCATGATGATGTAGAACACCTCCCCCAACAATACTAGAGCCAGCAGACTCGGGCCGATCCATATGCCGGGCGCGAGCCAACGGCGCTCCTGCTCCACGGTCAAAGGACCTTGGTTCAGGAGCATCACCACAAAAACGAAGAGCACCATGATTGCGCCGGCATAGACGATGATTTCCAATGCGGCGGCGAACGGCGCACCCAGCAGATAGAAAATGACGGCCAATGCAATCAACGCGACAATGAGATTGAGCAAAGCATGTACGGCGTGCAGGTGCGTGATCACGCGGAGCGTGGCCAAGACAGTGACCGCGGCGGCGATGTAGAACAGGATTTCCATGCCTGACGTCTCGGTTACTACGGCATCAAACTCTTGACATCCACCGGTGGCGATTCATGTTCGCCCTCGCCCTTGTCTTTATCTCGGATCTTGACGCCCGCCACCCGATAAAAATTGTAATGGGGATACTTGCCGGTACCGCTGATCAACAAGTCTTCTTTCTCGTACACCATATTGCGGCGGGCATACTCACTCTGTTCGAAATCCGGTACCAGCTGAATGGCGTACGTCGGACAGGCTTCTTCGCAGTATCCGCAGTAGATGCAGCGCGAGAAATTGATCCTGAAGAAGTCCGGATACCGGCGATCATGCGAGGTGGGGTCTTCGGTCGCCTGCAGCGCGATGCAATCGACAGGGCAGGCCACCGCGCAGAGATAGCAGGCGACGCAACGTTCTTCCCCGTCGGGGTCCCGTGTAAGCACGATCCGTCCCCGCCAACGCGGCGGCAGGTAGGGCCGTTCCTCCGGATACTGGACCGTAACGGGCTTGGTGAACGTGCGCTTGAAGACGATCCACAGGCCGAGCAACAGGTCTCGGATGTAGCGAAGGAGCATCATGGTGCCTCAGGTATCCCTCCAAAGCACGATTCCTCCGGTGACCAACAGATTGACCAATGCGAGCGGCATCACGACCTTCCAGCCGAACGACAAAAACTGATCGGAGCGCAACCGCGGCAACGTCGCTCGAACGAGGATGATCAACCCGATGAAGACGGAAGTTTTGAGGAGGAACCACAGAACCGGCGGCAAGAGAGGTCCATGCCACCCGCCGAAGAACAAGATGACGATCATCGCCGAGAGCAGAGTGACACTCAAGTATTCGCCGACGAAGAACATGCCGAACTTCATTCCGCTGTACTCCGCGTGGTAGCCGGCGACCAATTCCGTCTCGGCTTCCGGCACGTCGAAGGGTGTGCGATGAGCTTCGGCGAGCCCTGCGATGAAGAATCCCGCGAACCCCAGGAACTGCGGCACGATGAACCAAAGATGACGTTGAGCGTCGACGATGTCGCTCAAATTAAATGAGCCGGCGAGGAGCACCGTTCCCATCAGCGACAGTCCCATGAAGACCTCGTAACTCAAGAGTTGAGCGGTGGCGCGGAGGCTGCCGAGAAATGCGAACTTGCTGTTCGACGCCCAGCCGCCGATGATCACGCTGTAAGCGGCAAGGCTGGACATGGCTAAAAAAAACAATATCCCTATGTTGAGGTCGGCCACGACAAATCCAGGTACGATCGGGATCACGGCAAACGACATCAGCGTCGTGACGACGACGATCGCCGGCGTGAGCACGAAGACGACCTTGTCGGCGAACGGGGGAATCCAATCTTCTTTGGTGAAAATCTTGATCATATCGGCGAGTGACTGCAGAATCCCGCCGGGTCCCACGCGGTTCGGTCCATAACGCTCCTGCCAAATTCCGAGCAGCCGACGTTCGACCCAGATCAGGAGAGCGGCGAGCGTAAGCAGGCCGCCGAGCATGGTGACGGTGATGTATGCGGTCCTCCCCCAGTCGATCACGCCACCCTCCGTTCGAATTTAATTGATTCGGTAAGGTCCGCCCAAACCGGCAGTCTCATCCGGACAGTATCGTGCACCATGGACAGGCCGGCGGTGCCGGGCGGCGTGGACGAGTCGAGGCGAACGGCCAAACGGTATGTGGCACCCTGCAACGCCAGTTCAATCGCCATTTCATCTTCCAGATGAAGTTTGGCTCCATCCGATGGATGCAATGAAATGAACGGTTGTTCCATTCGCTCAGCGATGGCCGGTGACAGACTGCTCAACTCCTCGCTTCCAAATACGGCGGGCAGCGGTAAGAGCAGCCATCGGTGAGGCGAAGGC
>DATIGP010000098.1:0-76888 GCA_035454625.1 Nitrospira sp. | reverse complement strand
TACCCAACCGCCCCAACGGGATTTGTTTCAGTAACGTGTCTTTCACCTCAGCCGGTAGCCCATGGGTCATAGCCGTATCGATAAAACCGGGCGCCACCGCATTGACCGTGACATTGCGGCTGGCATATTCCCGGCCGACAGTTTTCGTGAACCCGATGACCGCCGCCTTCGAAGCCGAGTAATTGGCCTGACCCGCGTTTCCTATGACTCCCACGATGGAGGCAATGTTCACGACGCGACCGTACCGCTGCTTGGTCATCGGCTGCAAGACCGCCTTCGTGCAATTAAACGTCCCGTTCAGGTTGATCTGAAGCACCAAATTCCAATCTTCTTCCTTCATCCGCAGCAACAAGCCGTCGCGCGTGATGCCGGCATTGTTGACGAGGATATCCACTTTCCCCCAGGCCTTCAGTACGTGCTCGACCATCGCCTTGGTGTCATTGGCATCAGCGACGTTGACTTTTATGTTCAGTGCCTTCCGCCCCAGCTTTTCGACGGAGTCGACCGTTTCCGTAGAACGGCCGGGGTCGAGATCGGCCACGGCGATGTCGGCCCCCGCTTGCGCAAGACATTCGGCAATGGCTCGACCGATTCCCTGTGCCGCGCCGGTCACTATGGCTGTTTTTCCTTGTAGTGACATTTCAGACCTTTCGAACAATACGTTAACAGGCTGACAGGGAGTTCGTCATCTGGTTTTCTTCGCGGACCGTCTCGCCTCAGCTCACCGCCTTGAGTGTCATGTCCAGCGACTTCGGATCATTCACATTCAACAGTGTCGCCCCGGGCAAAATACGTTTGATCAAGCCGGTCAATACCGTACCGGGGCCGATTTCTACAAACGTCGTAGCCCCCATTCGATTCATGGTATGCACGGTATCCTCCCATAGCACGGAGGAGGGCAGTTGACGAACCAATGACGCCTGGATCTCGCCTGCCCGGCTGATTGCTCTTGCCTCGGCATTATTCACGAGAGGGGCGCTCAGGTCCGACCATCGAACGACGGCAAGGTCTTTGGCCAATCGATCCGCTGCCGGCTGCATCAAAGGAGTATGAACCGGCACACTGACCGGTAAGGGGATGGCCTTTTTACAGCCTTGCGCTTTGGCCAATTCGATCGCCCGCTCCACCGCCGCCTTTTCACCGGCAATCACCACCTGCCCTGGCGAGTTAAAGTTCGCCGCCGCGACCACCCCGACGGGCGACGCCATGCGGCAGACTTCTTTGACAGCCTCCGTCGTCATGCCCAGCAGAGCCGCGACAAGACCTGTTCCCGGAGCCACTGCTTCGGACATGTATCGTCCCCGTTTCTGAACCAGACCGACGGCATCACCAAACGATACGCCGCCTGCCGCAACCAGCGCCGAATACTCACCCAAACTATGGCCCGCCACTGCGACCGGCTTGATCCCGACCGGCTCAAACAGTTTCAACGCTGCCACACTACTCACGAGTAAGGCCGGCTGCGTGAATTCCGTTCGATTGAGTCGCTCAGCCGGCCCGGTGAAGCATAATTCCGCGACATCATAACCCAAGACCGCAGAGGCCTCATCATAGAAGGATTTCAACGAGGGATGGGCGTCATAGAGCGCCTTCCCCATCCCGATTGACTGAGACCCCTGCCCTGGGAAAACAAGCCCGATTCCTTGCGTCATGGGGCGTTAGATATCTTCGAAACCCTGTGTAAAGTCAACGGAAAAAGTTTAGTTCCTGTAATCGGTGCCCGCGGGAAGGACCCCATCGGAATGGGCTTGGCTCCCGGTCCGCTGGGTCTCTACCATCGAATGACCGCGGAAGCCCAGGTCAATCCAGCCCCAAATGCCCCGAGCATCACCAACGAACCATCCTTGATACGCCCTTCGCGAACCGCTTCATCCAAAGCAATCGGGATGGAGGCGGCGGAAGTATTCCCGTACCGATCGAGGTTCAAGAGCACCTTTTCGACCGGGAGGCCCAGCCGCTCGATCACCGCCTTCAGGATTCGCACATTGGCTTGATGCGGCACATACAGATCCACATCCTCCACACGGAGATCATTCGCGGAAAGAGCGGCGCGAGCTATCTCTTCCAAAGTGCGCACCGCGACCTTAAATGTCTCGTTCCCCTTCATCTTGATATACTGCAGTCGTTCGGTGATCACCTTTTCAGACGGTGGCGTCCGCGACCCTCCTCCCGGTACCATGATCAGTTCGCAGAGCGTACCGTCGGAACCAAGATGAGTAGACAAAATCCCTCGCTCTCCACCGCTTGCACCGACGACGACCGCACCAGCCCCATCCCCGAACAGCACGCAGGTATTCCGGTCGGTCCAATCGGTAAGGGCGGACATCACTTCTGATCCAATCACCAGGACATGGCGCATCCCGCTTTTCACATAGGCATCAGCCACAGAAAGCGCGTACACAAATCCGCAGCAGGCGGCCGAAAGATCGCACGCTGCGGCTTTAGTCGCGCCGAGCTGATGCTGGACGAGGCAGGCGGTTGCAGGAAGAGGATAATCCCCGGTGCAGGTGGCGACCAGAATCAGGTCGAGATCGGTTGCCGCCAGACCGGCCGCAGCCAGCGCCCGTCTCCCCGCCTGAACCGCCAAATCCGAACAGGCTTCCCCGGCGGCTGCGATGCGCCGCTCGCGAATGCCCGTCCGTTCTCGAATCCATTCGTCGGAGGTGGCGACCATCCGTTCAAGATCCTCATTCGTCAAGATCCGGGCAGGCGCGTAGGAGCCGGTACCGATAATACAAGCCTTCATGTCTCCAGTTCCATCGGTGGACGGGAACGGCTCTGTTCAATATCACGTTGGATCGAGTCCCGCACGCCGCCCTCCGCCATGCCTTTCGCTCGCCGGATCGCGTTCTTAATGGCCTTGGCCGACGATCGACCATGGCAGATCATCGTGATCCCGTTGACACCCAACAGCGGGGCCCCGCCGAATTCGGCATAGTCGATTTTTCGCTTCAGATTCATGAGAGGCCCGGCAATCAAGGGATAGGCGAGCCGGCCGAGGAAATGGCCCGAGATTTCCTTCAGCAGAAGTCGCTTGATCATCTCGGCTACACCTTCGGAAATCTTCAGCGCCACGTTTCCGATGAACCCGTCGCATACGACGATATCGGCAATGCCGCTGTACACATCGCGGCCTTCGACATTCCCGACAAAGTTCATCGAACTGCCTTTGAGGAGCTTGAACGCCTCCTTGGTGACTTCATTGCCCTTGCTGTCTTCCTCGCCGATGCTCAGAAGTCCGACACGGGGATTCGGCTTTCCGAGCAAATGCTTCCCGTATTCATGGCCCATCAAAGCAAATTGCTCGAGATGTTCGGCGGAGCAGTCGACGTTGGCCCCCACGTCGAGCATGATCGCTTCACCGCTCAATGTCGGCAAGCTGGTGGCAATTGCCGGCCGCTCCACTCCCTTTATCAGCCCTAACACGAAAAACGACGCCACCATGCTCGCCCCCGTGTTACCCGGGCTCACGACCGCGTCGGCATGGCCGTTCTTGACCAATTCTGTGGCAACCCAAATTGACGAGTCCCGCTTCTTCCGAGCCACAGCGGCAGGCGACTCATGCATTTCGACGACCTGCGAAGCATGCCGGATGGTGAGGCGGGAATCGTGACTCGACTGGCGCTCACATTCCTGTTTCAAGGTGGACTCGTCACCGACGAGAATCACCTCGACGTCAAACGCTTTCACCGCCTGAAGCGCGCCCTCGACACATGGCGCGGGGCCATGATCCCCCCCCACGGCATCGAGTGCGATCCTCATGCGAGACGGTGTACTCACGGATGGCGTTGGAAAGACTGGCTGAACACGCGTCGCCCCCTGGGCTTACGTCCGACGTGCCGGGAAACCCGCGCAATGGACCGATTCGGACAAGCCGCTCACGCCTCTTCGACCTGAATGACTGCCTTGCCCTTATAGGTGCCACAGTTCAAGCAGGTGTAGTGCGGCAGCTTGAACTCATGGCACTGTGGACACACCGCCATCCCCGGAGGGGTCATGCGCAGTTTTTGGGTACGGCGCTTATCGCGTCTCGCCCGTGAATGTTTATGTTTGGGATTGGGCATGATGACTCCTTTTCCTGTTCAATGGGCACCGCCGTTCAGCGCTCACCGGGGTTCTTCAGTCTGTCCTTCATGGTCCGTAACACCTGAAATGGGCTTCCCGTGGGCTCTTCTCCGCAACGACAGGGACCTTCATTCAAATTTTTTCCACATCGGGCGCAGAGACCGAGACAGTCGTCTGAACACAGAGGGTGCATGGGAGAAGCAAGAATCAATTGTTCTCTGAGCATCGGCGCCAGCTCAAGATGATCGCCCGTAAAGTAATAGAGATCATCGTTCTGCTCTTCCGGCTCTACCTCGACCGGAGTCGTCGATCTTTTATTCCGTGGATCGGTTCGCTTTGCGGGATTCGCCGCTTTTGCTTCTCGTTCATAGGCCACTCGCAATGAAAACGCCAGCGGATCGTCAAAGTCTTTGAGGCACCGCACACACTGCCTGACCGCTGTCCCTTCCACGACGCCGGTCACATAGATGGTACGTTCGATCGCGCGGATATCCAGTCCCACCGACAGGGTTCCGCGAATGGATACATCCGTATCCGTCAGTCCCAACTCGTCTCGAGTCAGGTCCCCCGACAACGAAACACCCTCTGCCGTGATGTCCGCGATTTTCGGTGTCAATACATCCATGGTCATCCTCAGCAGCGTACCGCTGCCCCACCCCGGCGGCATCGAGATCACCGATCACGTTCGTTATCGCTCCTCGGCAAAGCTGATGATGGCGATGTGCCGAGCCCGCTTCACGGCCACCGTCAGTTCACGCTGATGGCGCATGCAGTTTCCGGAGATACGGCGGGGAACAATCCTCCCCCGCTCCGTCAAAAAATTCCGAAGAAGCCCGGCGTCTTTAAAATCGATCGGCGCCTTTTCCAGGCAGAATCTGCAGGGACGTCTTCGCTGGAATAACCGCCCCCCGCCCCGTTCGTTATCGCTTCGGTCCATGACTGCCTCCTCATAATACTGTGCCGTTAACCCTCTTCCCCAATTTCATAGCCGGGCTCGTCGGGCATCGGAGGTTCTGCCCCCCCACCGTCTTGACGCTTGGGCATGAACGTCACGGTCTGCGCGACCACTTCATGTTTACTGCGCTTTTGACCGTCCTCAGTCTCCCAACGACGCTGTTGCAACCGACCTTCGACGATGGCCCCGTTCCCTTTGCTGAGATACTGTCCGCAATGTTCCGCCTGTCTGCCGAACACTACGATATCGACGAAACACACCTCTTCCTTCAGATCATCGCCCTGCTTAAACCGACGGCTCACCGCCAGGCCGAAACTCGCCACTGGCGTCCCGCTCGGCGTATACCGAAGCTCAGGATTACGAGTGAGGTTTCCCATCAGTATGACTTTGTTAAATCCGGCCACCGTCTGACTCCTGTGTCGAGGCTTCCACCGGGCGTCGCTCCACCAAAGGCTTCTCGTGGTGAACCGTCAAAAATTTGATGATGTTGTCTTCCAAGCGATACGCCCGTTCGAGCTCACCCACCGTGTTGTTCGGCGCCTTAAAGTAGAAATAGGCGTAGGTCCCCTTCCGCTCGCGGCGCACCTCATAGGCGAGTTTTTTCTTTCCCAAATTTTCGGCTTTGATGAATTGCGCGCCGGTCTTGTCGGCGACATTTTTCATCTTATCGATGAGCGCCTTGGTCTCCTCGTCGGAAACGGACGGACGAATGATAAACAGAGACTCGTAGAGTTCCATGCAGCGATCCTCCTGGACAAAGGCCCCCGAACGGGTCGGGAGCGAGGTGTAGGTGCCTATGTGGCGTAGAGAACGGTGGACGGTAGCACAGGGCTGAAATGGCTGTCAATCAAGGCAGGCTGACGCCAGCCTCCGGCTCCGTTTTTCTACGTACTTGACGGAGGCCAATTTTACTGTAACCATTGGTTACCTTAATTGAGATGGATCGCCATATTGTCTGTCTACAGATTCCTGCTTTTAGCATCGTATTGGCCCGTGCCGCTGATAGCAGGCTGCGGAACAGACCGGTGGCCGTGGCACCCATGCATACGCCGCGTGCGGTCATTCGAGAGATTTCTATGGAAGCGTTTCACGAGGGCCTACACCCGGGGATGCCGACGGATCTGGCGCGTCTGATCTGCCCCGGTCTACGGATAATCCCTCCGGATTCATCACTCTCTCAAGCCGCCCATCGCGAGCTGCAACACCATATCTCATCTTTTGCACCGGCTTGGGAATCGATCAGGCCCGGTTCGCTCTTCTTGGACCTCACCGGCACAACTCGACTGTTTGGTCCTCCCCTCGATACGGCAACCCGTATCAGTCGAGAGCTGGCACATCGGCAAGGATGGCCGAGTACGATCGGATTGGCGGGAAACAAGCTGGTCTCGCAATTGGCCGCAACGACACTCATGAAACCACTGCAAGTGTTGTCGATCCACTCCGGATGCGAGCAACCTTTCCTCGCCCCGTTGCCGACCATGTTGCTTCCCGGCCTTCACCGTGCTCACACCCCACGGATTTTGCAGCGGTTGGAGGATTTAAACCTCCTTACTCTCGGCGCGATTGCCTCGGTCTCGTTGGCACATCTCCGGGTCGTCCTCGGCACTCCTGCCAACCTGCTGCACGACTGGGCCCTGGGGATCGATCCCTCCCCGGTACACCCACCGATCGCGCAACCGATGATCGAATGCTCCATTCATCTCGACCCGGATGAAGTGGATGATCGGCTCTTGTTCGGTCGGCTCTACCGATTATCGGAGCAGATTTGCGCCACGCTTCGACAACGGCAGCGGATGTGTCGCCATATCTCGCTGACCGTTCGTCATAGCGACCATGTCGAGCAGACCGTTCATGAGACACTGCTTCACGGCACCTACTGGGAGATCGATCTCCAGCCTGTGCTGACAGACCTGTTCTACCGATGTTTTCGCAGACGGGTGCGCCTTACACGGTTGACGCTTCAGGTCAGTCGGCTGGAATTACCGGCCCGGCAGCTTTCGCTCTTCGACCAGTCTGAATCCGTCGTGCTTTCCCGCTCTCACCGCCTCTCGCTGGCACTGGATCAGGTTCGCGCAAAATTCGGCGAACAGGCCCTGTCCTGGGGAAGGACGTTAACCCGCACTATTCATGACGGTTCGTCGCGAAATCGCGAAGTCGCCAGGCGAGACAGGCGCGTGAATCCGGGAGGGAAGGAGACATACTCGAAACAGTATGTTGACCGACCGAGCGGCGAGCCCGCCTGCTGACATGCCGTGGAGCCGCATGCCAGCTTGTCGCAGCCGCGAATCCACGATTGCAGCAGAACCGCTCATGAATAATACGCGTAAAATGAAGACGGCCCAGTTCGTCCACCTCCATGTCCATTCGGATTACTCGCCGATGCGCGGCGTATCGCCACTGGAAGAACTTTGCCTCACGGCCCAGCGACAAGGATCGCCGTCCATAGCATTGACCGATACGAACGGATTGTACGGAGCGATCCGATTTGTCGAGCAGGCCAAGCAACAGGGTCTCCGGCCGATTCTCGGCGCCGAGTTGACGACCGAGGACCATCGCACCGTCTTGCTGGCCAAAACACCGGACGGCTATGCGAACCTTTGTCGCCTTCTGTCGGAACGCCACTGTAATCCCTCATTCGACTTCCTCTCGTCAGTCTCCCGCTATCGCGACGGACTGATCGTCTTCACGGACGATGAACCGGCACTCATCGCTTGGGCCAAAGACTCGCGGCAAGATCTTTATGTTGAGTTGACACCAGGGCCGGCTATGCACGATACACTTTGCTTCAGCCGCCGAATCGATCTCCCGCCTGTCGCCACCAATCGGGTGTACTTTTCTCGTGCGGACGACTTTGCCACGCATCGTCTCCTGCGCGCGATTGCTCTGAACACGACTCTGTCACGGCTGCGGGAAGAGGCGTGTTGTACACCCAGCCAATGGCTCATGCCGTCCGCGCTCATGGCCTCCCGGTTCCCCCACGTTCCGGATGCCTTGGAAAACAGCATCCGCATTGCCGAGGCCTGTCACAGCGACTGGCGTTTTGGCGAGACAATCTTTCCTGCCTTTCGCCGACTGACCGACGAAGAAGCCTTCATGACGCTCAAAGGAAAAACCTATGCCGGCGCACAGAATCGATACGGCGTCATCACGCGAGGAGTTCGTGACCGGATTGAAAAAGAACTGGCGATCATCCGAGGAAAACGCTTCGCTCACTATTTTCTCGTCGTGGAGGAAATAGTCACGGCATTAAAACGAACCACCTGCGGACGCGGTTCGGTTGCAGCCTCGATCGTTTCATACTGCCTGAACATCACCCATGTCGATCCGATCAAACACAACCTCTTCTTCGAGCGATTTCTCAATCCCGGCCGGAAAGATCCGCCGGACATCGACATCGATTTTGCCTGGGACGAGCGCGACGACATTTTGAGCTGGGTGTTCGGCCAATACGGCGAGCGCCAGGCCGCCATGGTGGCGAACCAGAACAGCCTCGGCTTCAGGGCGGCCATTCGCGAAGTCGCCAAGGTGTACGGTATGCCGGCTGAAGAGATCGGAAAGATGTCTTCACTTGTTGTACGTCAAAAAACTCTCCTCGGATTTTCTAGTCCACCGACCAACGCACAATGGCTCTGTCGTCTCTCGCAGGTGCTGAAATTGAAAGAGCCCTGGCCTGAGATCCTTGCCTCGGCATTGAAGGCCCAAAATCATTTCTGCCATCTTTCCATGCACTGCGGTGGAGTCGTTATCGTACCGGATGAGATCCGGCGCTACGTGCCGATCGAGATCACGGCGAAAGGGCTGCCCGTTATCCAATGGGAAAAGGACCAGACGGAAGATGCCGGGCTCGTGAAGATCGACATCTTGGGCAACCGATCGCTTGCCGTGATTCGAGATGCTCTCGCGGCCATCGCCAAACATACGGGCCGGCAGATCGACTATGCCACCTGGGACCCGCTGAACGATGCCGCCACGCAAGACGCGATCCGACGCGGTGACACGATCGGCTGCTTCTACATCGAATCACCCGCCACCCGTCTTTTATTAAGAAAACTGTGGACCGGCATGCCGCCGCGTCGCCGCGCGGAGGCTGATGTCTTCAACTATCTCGTCATGGTCTCATCGTTAGTCAGGCCCGCCACCAATCCCTTCGTCGAAAAATTTATTCGTCTAGCGCAAGCAGGTTCCTGCGCATCTTGGCATCCTAAGCTGAAGGGAGTTTTGGATGAAACACACGGCATCATGACCTACCAGGAAGACGTTTCGAAGGTGGCGATGGCGTTGGCGGATTTTTCCGTCGAGGATGCAGATCAGCTGCGCAAGATCATCAGTAAAAAGCACAAGCAACGGCAACTGCGGGACTATTATCATCAGTTTTGCCGCGGAGCAGAAAAGAATCATGCATCACCGGAAGTAATCCGTAGAATTTGGGAGATGATTATGAGTTTTGCCGGTTACAGCTTTTGCAAGCCCCATTCGGCAAGCTATGCGCAGGTGTCGTTCAAGTCCGCGTATCTCCGCACTCACTACCCAGCGGAATTCATTGGCGCCGTCATCAGCAATCGAGGCGGCTTTTATTCGACCTTCGCGTACGTCTCGGAAGCCAGGCGCATGGGATTGGCCGTTCTCCTTCCGGACATCAATGAAAGCGATTGGGCCTACCGAGGCGAAGGCGAGCGGCTGAGGATGGGCTTGATGCAAGTGAAGACAATCCCGGAAGAACTCGGCAAGAGGATCGTCGAAGAACGTGCACAGAATGGTCCGTACCGGTCGTTTCAGGACTTTCTGCGGCGTGTGAAGCCGGAGCCGTCTCTTGCCCAAGCATTAATCCGCGCCGGCTGCTGTGATTCCATCGCCGGCGAGCTGACCAGACCGGCCTTGATGTGGCGGGTGTATGCGGGAAACGATGTCACTTCACGTTCCTTACCGATTCCGGACGACTATTCAGCCGTTCAGAAGCGAGCCCATGAGGTTGAGTCGTTCGGCTTCCTGGCCACCTGCCATCCGCTGGCCCTCTACCGTAAACAGATCGAACGGCTACGGCCGGTGCCGGCCTCCCAGATGCATCGATTCGTCGATCAGCGCATCATCATGGTCGGGTTACTGATCACAGAGAAGTCAGCGGAGACCAAGCACGGCCACGCCATGGAATTCATTACCCTCGAAGATGTCACAGCCCTCTACGATGCCACCCTGTTTCCCGACGTCTATCGCCGCTGCTGCCATCTGCTCTCACCCAACCGGCCCTATGTGGTCCGCGGGCTGGTGGAAGAAACGTTCGGAGTCGTTACCCTGACTGTGTCGGATCTGCACCTGCTGGAATCGACGGACGAGGGAAATCACCCGCTGCCCCTTATGCAAGAAACGCGGTATGGTCAATCATGCGACGCCTTGCCAGATCAGCCGCCCAATTCATTCCCATCAAACTGACCATCCCACACCTGCAACAAGCCGCCTCGGCTTGTACCGGTTGCGATTTGTATAAACGAGCCACACAAACTGTGTTTGGAGAGGGCGCGGCTCACACGGCGATTATGTTGGTCGGGGAGCAACCGGGCGATCAGGAAGATCAGGTGGGCCATCCTTTTGTCGGACCGGCCGGCAAGATCTTGGACCAGGCATTGGCAGATGTGGGAATGGTGCGGGAGAGCCTGTATGTCACGAATGCCGTGAAGCATTTCAAATGGGAACCGCTCGGCAAGCGCCGCAAACACAAGAAACCTTCTGCTTCCGAAATCGCCGCCTGTCGCCCTTGGCTTGAGGCCGAGGTGCAGGTCGTGAAACCGCGTGTCGTCGTATGCCTGGGCGTGACGGCCGCCCAATCCGTGTTTAGGAAGGCGGTTCGTTTGAATGAACTGCGAGGACGACCTTGGGACACATCCATCGCCTCGAACGTCTTTGTGACCGTCCACCCATCGGCCATTCTTCGACATCTGGAAGCGGCGCAGCGTGAAGAAGAATATCGCCGCTTCATCGATGATCTGAAACGAATCAAGCAATTTCTCCAGACACAGGCGGCTTCATAATGCCTCGCCAACCGGATCACACTCAGGCATGTTTACTCATCATCGACATGATTAATGAGTTCACGTTCGACGGTGCCGAGAAATTCTTTCCAGCCATCGAACAGACCGCCCGGAACATCGCGACGCTCAAACAACGCGTCAAGGCCGCAGGGTGGCCGGTCTTGTATGTGAACGACAACTTCGGCAAGTGGCGGTCGGATTTCCGCACGCTTGTGGACCGGTGTTTGGAGGGCGACTGCCGAGGGAGACGCATCGCGGAGGTCTTGACGCCGGAGGAAGACGACTACTTCGTTTTGAAACCCAAGCACTCAGGATTTTTTGCGACCCCGTTGGAGCTGTTGCTCCGTTATCTTAACGTCCAGCAAGTCATCCTCACCGGGGTTGCGGGCGACAACTGTGTGCTCTTCACCGCGGCCGATGCCTACATGCGGAACTTCCACGTGGCAGTCCCGGCCGACTGCACCGTATCCATCGATCCCCATGCCAACCGCTCCGCACTCGAACACATGCGCGAGACCCTGAAGGCCGATACGGCTCTCTCAAAGACCATCCTCGACAAACTCGCCGCATAGGAAGCTCATATATCGCGTAGCTCACACAATCGCGAACGACCGCAGCGTCTCAAAGAAACCGGCATTTCGACGGAGACCCCGTCCGCTGACCGGCAAAGGGGCATAATTCCATCAATGGCGAAGTAACGAAGACGATGGATCTCAAATTTTGGAAGAGCAATAACCAGGAGTCGGGTTATGAAGTCACGTGCTCTTTCCTTTTGCCCAGAATTCCCCTTTATCTCTATCAAGTTGTTGATTCGGTGGCATATCGACTTGGGGAAGATCAGCCCGGTCCATCGTGCCCCGAAACCAATCTGTATGATGTAGTGAGGGAATTTGAAGCAGAAAGTTGTGATTGCTATAAAATCTTTCAATGAGAAGATTCTGATTAAGAGTGAAGATAAATCCTCTTTCTCTATCCTCTCCAGCAAACAAATCGATAAACGTGCGGAGCGGCTGAATAAATGCTCGCTTGTTATAGGTTATCTCACATAAGGAACGATCCAGATCAGCATAGGCTTCCATTAGACATTTGGTGAAATATTCTTTCTCGCTTTGAGCATATTCACCCGCGATGACCTCTGCATAAGCAAGCTCGTAGTTCAAGTTTCCACGAAGGATATGCCGCATTCCCAAATGATCCGGGGAGCTGAGGCGGTTAAAGAAGATAGACCACATTTCGCTAGCCAAGAATCCTCCAAAAGGTTTTGAAAACCCCGCACCAGTCAAGAGAACCGTTTTCTTTAGTTTGTAGTAGCGCTCATTCATCAGGGATGATTCCTATTTGAGGAATAAGCGCCGCAAGGCTCTCGATTAATGCGGGCGGGCCTTGAATCGTGCATGGCCTGAACTACCCGCACACCGACTACAACGGAAGCTCGCCATCTCCTGATATACCATCACCGGTAGGTCTGCTCGTCTCGCTTCGCTAGTTTGAGCAACACCACTTTCTTATTCTGGTCATCGACATCATAGAGCACACGATATGGACCGATTCTCAAACGATACTCTGCCGTGAACCGTGAGATGATGATCTGGCCCGTGAGCCTATTTGTCCGTTTCCCTTCAGGCCGTGGGTTGGCGCCCAAAGCCCTGATCGCCGCAACGATGGCAGCTTGATAGTCGGCCGGAATCTTGGATAGCGCTTTCTGGAATGACCGCTCGACTCGTTCGCTGGGAAAGACGACCCCGTACCCCAACTAGAGTCCCATTTTTTTAAAGAGTCGTTCGGCGGGAACTGCTCCACCTCGCACATATTCGGTCCGTGCTCGCTCGATTTCTTTGAGCAACTGCTGATCTTTCAGCTCATCGAGGGCTTCGACCAGATCGAGCATATCGTCATAGGGGACCAGAAAAGAGACCGGCTTGCCATGGGAGAGCACCATGGAAGGCGATTTTGAGCGAATCAACTTAGAAAGTTGGGCTTGAGCCTCTCGCACAGTAACCGGCTTAGCATTTCTGAGCAGATTAGTTGAACTCATGTCTCTCCACCTGTATGGCAATTGTATAGACAATAGCAGGCGCTGGCACTCTCGGCAAGTCCGTTCATATGGTATCTGCCTGAGGTAGGGCGATATCTTGGACCCTGTCTCACGAGATCCTCGGCCGGATGCTGCGATCGATGACCGGGTGGCATTGGTCGCGGTTGGACAAACGGCAGAGCTAACAGCTTTGCGGGCTTCACATCGGATAGAGGGAAAAACGCAGAGATCGCGGGTCTCGGTTGATCAAGAATCACTTCTCCGATTCAGACCCCGACTGCCATGCGGACTGGATGGACCGTTTCCTGAATCCCGTACGGCCCTTTCAAATCCACCAGCTCAGGATCGACATATGTTCCGAACAACCGATCCCACACGGTAAAGAGGACCCCGAAGTTCGCCCCAGCCCTCCCGATCTCTCTTAGGTGATGCACGCGATGGTAGCGAGGCGTGACGAAGAGCCATTCCAGTTTTCGCGATTGCCAGGTCACGTTCATGTGCATCCAGTTATTGGTGAGGACCAGCATATAGCCATAGATCGGAAAGAAAAGTGCCGGCACCGGTTTGAGGAGTGGGAAGGCCAACAGATAAGGGATATTCGCAAGGACGATTTGTGGAAAGCTCGCCCGGACACCTGCCAGCCAGTAAAGTTCGGTGGGCGCATGGTGCCATCGATGGATCGGCCAGCCCCCCGACGTATGCCAAAGCCGATGCATCCAATATGCGAGTCCGTCAATGACCAACAGAAATACCACCAGCTTGAAAGCGAATGGAAGTGCTTGCCACCGCCAGTAGGAGTAATAAGGAGAAGGGATTCGATCGGCCAGTTGTGCCGCAAAGACAAAGAAGACCTGATACGTGGTGAGTGCCCCCAGATCCTGCAGGAATACTTGACTATAGGGGATCAGACGTGTGGGCCACCAATACTCTGCCGCGAAAAAAAGCAGGCCGATTCCCCAATAGACGGCGATCCCTTTCCACGCAAACGCATTCGCGAGCGAGTCGAGCATTGGTGTGACTTGGGCCACATGCCTTAGACTGAGGACTCAGCGAGAGGATCGCTCATCGTGAACGCTCCCGTCAAGGCAGCATGGTACTCCGGTCTCCGACCCATTGCTAAGAGGCTGATGTGTCCCCGCGGTTATTGAGGAAGACTAAACGTTAAACCTAAAATACATGATATCCGCTTCTTTAATGACGTAGTCCTTGCCTTCGAGGCGAAACAGCCCCTTCTCCTTTACCTTGGCCTCCGACCCACAGACAAGTAGATCGTCGTAGTGGTAGACCTCGGCACGGATGAAACCCCGCTCCATGTCGGAGTGGATTTTACCCGCTGCTTGCGGCGCCTTGGTGCCTCTCGGAATCGGCCAGGCGCGAGATTCGGTCTCGCCGGCGGTGAAGAAAGTAATCAGATCCAGCAAGGTATAGGCCTCGCGCGTCAATCGGACGAGTCCCGATTCGGTCAGTCCCATTTCGTTCAGGAAGTCCGCCCGTTCGCTCTCAGGCAATGATGCCAGCTCGGCCTCGAGCTGCCCGCAGATGGTCACGACGCGGGCTCCGCGCTTGGCGGCAAACTCCCGCACGGTCTGGACCATGGCTTCGTCGGCATTCTTTCCCTCCGACACGTTCGCCACGAACAGGACCGGCTTGGCGGAGAGCAGCTGACACTCGTTGAGGATCACCCGTTCTTCAGGAGTATATTCTCGATTGCCCAACCATTCGCCCTTGTCGAGGAATCCGATGAGCTTAGTTAGAAACTCCGCTTCAAACGCGGCTTTCTTATCGCCAGCCCGAATCTTCTTTTCCGTCTTCTGTTTCCGTCGGTCGAGTGTCTCGAGATCGGACAGCATGAGTTCGGTTTCAATCACGCCGATGTCACGGAGCGGATCAATTCCGCCGCTGACATGAACCACATCGGTACCTTGAAAACAGCGCACCACGTGAAGGAGGGCGTCCACTTCTCGAATGTGACCAAGAAATTGATTGCCGAGCCCCTCGCCTTTGCTGGCTCCTTCAACAAGTCCGGCGATGTCCCGCACTTCCAACGTGCTGTAGGTGGTTTTCTTCGAGCTGAAGATGTCGGTCAGTTTGACGAGGCGCGGGTCCGGTACCAAAGCAATGCCGGTGTTCGGATCGACGGTCGCGAACGGATAGTTCGCCGCCAGGGCGCCACCGCCGGTAAGCGCATTGAAGACCGTCGTTTTGCCGACGTTCGGGAGACCGATCATTCCGCAGCAGAGCCCCATCTAGCTTTCACCCTCTCCTTGGTCGGCGACCTTTTGTCTTACATGAAATCGGTTCATCGCCGCTTCCGGTCCGCGATGAATCAGACATTCCAGCGCGTCGACGGCTTGCTCCAGGCACGGCTCAAAAACAGTCAACTCCTCTTTGGTCACCGGCTCCAAAACATACTCGGCAGAATCTTGGCCTGGGGCTGGACGACCAATCCCTATTTTCAATCTCACGAAGTGTGGAGTTCCGAGCGCCTCGATGATGGATTTGATCCCGTTATGTCCCCCGGGACCACCGGTAAGCTTGATCCGGAGTCTCCCGGGCTCCAAGTCGAGATCGTCGTGCACAACGATGAGTTCGCTGGCGGTGAGACCGAATTCCCGCAAGAGTCCCTTCAGCGGAGGGCCGGAAACATTCATCCAATCGAGCAGGCCGGCCAGCTCTATTAACTTCCCTCCCAGCCGTCCGGAACCTCGTTGAGCTGTATCGCGCGGTGAGAGTCGGATCGACCATCGAGCGGCGGCCCGCTCGATGACCCACATGCCGACATTGTGACGGGTCCGGGCGTAGGTTTTTCCGGGATTGCCCAGTCCAACGAGCAGATGCAACGTTACTTCTTCTTTTCAGCTTCTTTCTTTTCAGCTTTCGGCGCTGCAGCAGCCTCTTTCTTTTCGCCGCCCTTCGCATCACCCGCCGGCGCAGCTGCACCGGCTTTGGCCGGCTCGACGCCCGCCCCCTCAGCCCCGGCTACTTCCTTGCCCTTGGCCAGGACTTCCGGCTCTCCCGGCGCTCCCGCGGTACTGGTGAGCAAGGCTTCGAGTTTGGCGTCCGACATCGGTGCCGCGACGCTGACAACCATCTGGTCGGCATCATCCAAAAATCGAACTCCTTCGCGTGTTCCGAGTTCTTTCACATGAATGCCGCTGCCGATGGTCAATACCGACGCATCGACTTCGATATGATCCGGCAATGCAGCCGGAAGGCATTCTACGTGCACATCGCGCATGTTATGGTGCAGCACGCCACCTTCCTTCACACCGGCTGGAACACCCCCGATAACCTTAATCGGAACTTTCACCCGAATTGGCTTGCTCATGGAAATTTCAAAGAGATCCGCGTGCAGAACAGCGCCGGTCACCGGGTCAACCTGATAGTCGCGTAACAGAGCCGTGCGGTTCTGCTTGGACTGTGCTCCGTCCACGGTGAGCGAAATCAATGCGGTGCTCCCCGCGTGAGACTTGAGAATCTTGACTAGTTCGTCCGGATTGACGGTCAGCAAGAGACACTCCCCTTGGCCGTAGAGCACGGCCGGAATCTTTCCCGCCCGCCGCATAGACCGTGCGGCCCCTTTCCCCGCTCGCTCTCTTACTGCCACTGCCAAATCGAATTTCATGATCCTCCTCCGTCTCCTCTGCTTACGCAGAGTCCGCTCGATACGCTTAAGCGAATAGTGAACTCACTGACTCGTCTTCATGGATCCGTCTGATAGCTTCGCCCAGCAGAGGCGCAACCGACAATTGATGCAACTTCGGACAGGCCAACTCTTTCCCTCGCAATGGGATCGTATTGGTTACCACCACTTGGGAGAGACAGGACCCCTGTAATCGTTCCAAAGCCGGCCCTGACAACACTGCGTGCGTGCAGGCCGTGATCACCTCTCGAGCCCCGTGATCGAGACAGGCCTGAGCCCCTTGTACAATGGTGCCTGCCGTATCGATCATGTCATCGAGGAGCAACACGCTTTTCCCTTTCACATCCCCGATGATGTTCATAATTTGCGCTTGGTTCGGACCTTCGCGTCGCTTGTCGATGATGGCCAGGTTCGCCTGAAGCCGCTTGGCAAAGGCCCTGGCTCGTTCCACGCCGCCGGCATCTGGAGAGACCACGACCAAGTCGGGAATTTGCTTTTTCACGATATAATCCAGCAGAACCGGGAGAGCATACAAGTGATCGACCGGCACGTTGAAAAACCCCTGGATCTGTCCTGCGTGAAGATCCATCGATAACACACGATCGGCTCCGGCAGTGGTCATCAAATCTGCGACCAGCTTTGCGGTGATGGGGACGCGCGGTTGATCCTTGCGATCCTGACGAGCATATCCGAAATAAGGGATGACGGCCGTGATACGGTTGGCCGAAGAACGTTTCAAGGCATCGATGATGATCAGCAATTCCATCAAGGAATCGTTGACCGGTTGACAGCAGGACTGCACCACGAACACATCGGCGCCACGCACATTTTCGTCGATCTTGACCCGGATCTCTCCGTCGCTGAAGGATGAAACCGTGGCTTCACCCAATTTCTGCCCAAGATAAGCGCAGATCTCATGCGCAAGCGCAAGATTGGCGTTGCCAGAGAAAATTTTCAGTTCCCTGTTCATCAAACTTTCCTGAACCGTCGTCTTTATCTATAACGTGTTGGATTTTCGCGTGGTTCTTATCCGGTGAGTGGCGTGGCCTTCTGTAGGAAGATCCTCTCGTTCGTTGCACACACCACTGGTGAAGCCGATCAAGAGATGAAACTGTATCGGAAATCACGGGGCTCTGTCAAGAAACACCATCGCGTATCGTGCGTTACCACCCGAGGACAGGGAGAGTTGAAACGGTATGCACCCTGAGATGAGGATCAGTCTGTAAGTGTGAATGGGCCTGCCGTGCTGATGGCTCGTCACGAAATACACCAAAGACCGTTGCGCCGCTCCCTGAAAGCAGAGCCGTCTCTGCTCTTTCAGCAAGAAGTTTGTGTTTGATCCCGTGAAGGACGGGGTGAGTCTTGAACACCGTAGCTTCAAAATCATTCTCGGCCGCCTGGAGCACCTCGGGCCATGACAGCTCAGATGCCATCCCCAGCCTCGAATGGACAGCTGACAGCGGCTGTATCCCTGTCCGGCTTACAGAAAGTTGTTGATACGCCGACTTTGTTTCGACTGAAAATCCAGGATTGACGAGAACGATCCATCGGGTGCCCGTAATTCGCACAGGTGCCACCTTTTCGCCACGCCCTTCCACGATTGCGGAAGGAGCGAAAAAAAAGAACGGGACATCGCTTCCGAGTGTTTGACCGACCTGGGCCATCTTTTCTCTTGACCATCCTAAATTCAACAGCCGGTTCAATCCGATAATAGTGGCTGCGGCATCGCTGCTACCCCCTCCCAATCCCGCGCCGATTGGAATTCGCTTTGCGAGGACCATGTCCAATCCGACGGTTCGGCGACAGGCACCGAGAACCGCCTCCGCCGCACGACACACCAGGTTGGAAGGATCCGTCTTCAAGGAAGGTTCATCGCATCGCAAAGTGATGGTCGAATGGCTTTCGCTAAAGGAAAGCGAGAGCTCGTCCTCCAACTGCACGGTATGCATCAGAGACCAGAGGTTGTGATAACCGTCGGACCGACGGTCGAGAATACGAAGAACTAGGTTGATTTTGGCGGGTGCGAAAACGGTAAGCGAAGCAGGCAAGAGGGTCGCTCGGGAAGCGGAGTTAGTCACGACCCCCTTTTATAGCATACTTCTCCAAGCGATACCGAAACGATCTGGTGTTGAGACGGAGCATCCGCGCCGCCTTTTTCTTGACCCACTTCGATCGTTCAAGAGCCTTCAGCAATAGATCCTTCTCGATTCCGTTGATAAGCCCCTCGAGATCCACCCCTTCCTCCGTCAGATCCAGCGGCATCGCCGGTTGTGACGGATGCGTCGCGGGTCGATGAAGCCATCCGTGCACCTCGACGTCGGTCACCGGCCCTTCCGTCGAAAAGGCGACGACCCGTTCGATGAGATTTTCCAACTCACGGACATTGCCGCGCCATTCATGCCCCAGCAAGACCTGCATGGCCTCCGGGCTGATCACGGGTTTTGGCCTTCCGCTCTCCTTCGAAAAGCGCTCCAGAAAATGATTGACCAACAAAGGAATATCCCCTGTACGCATACGCAAAGGTGGAAGCCGTATGGGAATCACATCCAAACGATAGTAGAGATCTTCTCGAAACGAGCCTTCCGCGACCGCCTTCTCGAGTTCCTTATTCGTGGCGGCCACCACACGTACGTCGACCTTGATGTCTTGATGCCCGCCCACCCGTCGGAATTCCCGCTCTTGAATGACGCGCAACAGTTTCACTTGAATCGTCGGGGTCGTATCGCCGATCTCATCGAGAAAAATGGTGCCTCCGTCGGCGATCTCGAACAACCCCGCTTTGTTCGAGATCGCTCCGGTGAACGATCCCTTCATGTGGCCGAACAGCTCACTCTCCAGCAACGTTTCTGGCACTGCACTGCAGTTCACGGCCACAAACGGAAGAGCGCTTCTGGTGCTGTTGTAATGAATCGCTCGCGCCACCAGCTCTTTCCCCGTTCCACTTTCGCCGCAGATGAGGACATTGCTTTTCGAGTCAGCGACTTTCCTCACGACGTCAAACACCTTCTGCATCGCCTCGCTTTGACCGACCAGCTGTGCGAATGACGACTGGCTGGCCATCTCCCGCTTGAGAAGCATGTTTTCGGTCGTAAGGCGCCGCTTTTCTAGTGCGTTTCGGATGATCAGCTGGACTTCATCGACTTGAAACGGTTTCGTCAGATAGTCGTACGCGCCCTGTTTCATGGCTTCGACGGCGGAATCCGCGGTCGCAAAGGCCGTGATGATCAGTACGACGGTTTCCGGCGAGGCAGACTTTACGGCCTTGAGGACCTCCATTCCATCGATCTTCGGCATCCTCAAATCGGTGATGACCAGATCAAAGATTTCCCTGTTCAGCAACTCGATGGCTTCTTCGCCGTCTATGGCGCTGGTCACGGCATATCCGGCTCGTTTGAGCATGATGGTCAGTACGTCGCGCAAACTTTGTTCGTCATCAACGACTAGGATCTTTTCCACGGTTCTCTACCTTCATGCCAAAGTCGCACGCCTGAATGTGTCGTACGAGGCAAGCACACTCCAAATCGTGTCCCATGACCTTGCTGGCTGTCCACTTTGATCCACCCCCCGTGAAGATCGACGATGCGATGAACTGCGGCCAACCCCAATCCAGAGCCGTGTTTTTTGGTGGTAAAAAACGGAAGAAAAACTTTCCCGAGATGGTCCTTGGGAATGCCTTCCCCGGTATCCTGAAATGAGACCTCTACCACCTCCGCCTTTCGCCCGGCGACGTCGACCTTCCGACACCCGGTTGCAATCGTCAGTTGTCCGCCGTTGGGCATGGCATCGAAGGCGTTCGTCGCCAGATTCCAGAACACTTGTTTCATTTGATCCTGATCCACTTGCGCAGGCAAAACCCCGATGCAGGGAGCAGCCACGATGGTGATGTTCGTTCGGCTTCGTGCTTCATGTTGTACCAGATCAAGAGTCTCAGCAAGGACTTTGTTTAAATCGCACTCAGCCAAATTCAGTGCAGGCGGTCTGGCGTACTGGAGAAATTCCGTGATGATGGCGTCCAACCGGGTCGCTTCCCGAACCGCGATGTCCATCAAGCGTTGGCTGGTATCATCGCCTTGAAGATCTTTCCGAAGCATTTGCATCGCGCCGGCCAGTGCGCCCAAAGGATTCCTGATTTCGTGCGCCATCCCCGCCGACATCTCTCCGAGGCTGGCCAACCACTCCTTGCGTCGCATTTCTTCTTCGAGATCACGGATCTGGGTAAGATCTTTGAACACTCCAACCAGCCCCGTTCTTTCTCCTCGCTCGTGTAAAGGCGCAAGCGTCATACCGAGAATCAGCCGATTACCATCGGACCGCTTGCACTCCACTTCGAACCGAATGTTGGCGGACGCATCGTGCATGCAATCCTCGTCTTGCTGAACTGGTCGCCAGTTAAACACTTCCCGCCAAGGACGCCCCTGTACTTGCTCAAAGCTGTAGCCCGTGGCTTCCTGGGCGGCAGGATTGAAAGACGTAATTCGTCCATTCTCATCGGTGGCAAACACGCCGCTACTGATGCTGTGGAGGATATTCTCATGGAACGCCTGAAGCCGACTCAGTCCCTGCTCTTTTTCACGAATCGATTGATCGGCCAGTCGAAGCTGATCCGCCAGGGCACCGCTCAGAAACCCGACGACCAGAAACGCCAGTCCGTAGACACCGAACGCATGGAGTGTTTCAGCGGCGCTGAGATGAGCACGGGGCAACCATCCCCATACTTCTGCAAGGCCGTAGAGTTGCACATTGGTCAGAATGCCAAACAAAATGATGCAGAGGCTGGCCGTCAAGAGTCCTACACGGCGACGCGGAACCAAACTTGCGACGGTCACACTGATTACATACAGCACAGCAAACGGACTTTCGATTCCCCCCGTTCTCGCGATGAGGACGGTCTCGAGCAGGAAGTCGACCCCGATCTGTGTCCACGCGAATTGCGCGAGAACGCGCGGGGTGGTGAGCGACCTCAAAACGAACACGTAAAGGATGGTGACCGCATAAGTGAAGATGATCAGAGCATAGAACGTTTCAACTCGTTCGCCCTTCGTGACCTGAAATGCGAGGGAAAGCCCAAGTAGCAAGGTGACGATAACGACTCGCCACCCCATCAACCAGTAGATTCTGGCTTTGATATCTTCCACAAACTGAAGCTCGCCTAGAGGAGATTCCACCATCACGTCCAATTTAACTTCGTGAGGGTTCCATCTCACCGGCGTGTCTTGGGAGTGGGTCGATGGTGATCGTAACGACGAAGAAGTTCGCCGGAAGACAACGGCTTCACGCCCAACTATCCGGAGGAAGGAAACCGCTGCTCAATTCAGTCGTTAATTGGCCTAACCGATTGCGGACGCCATCGTAAAAATAGGCAAATACATCGCGACGACGATAAAGCCGACTGTTACCCCCAAAAACACCATCATCATCGGCTCCAAAAGAGCCGTGAGGTTCGTCACAGCCTGGTCGACTTCGTCTTCGTAGAAATCCGCGATTTTTCCGAGCATACTGTCCAGTGCGCCAGTCGACTCTCCGACGGAAATCATATGCGTGACCATCTTCGGGAACGTGCCGCTCTTGGCCAACGGCTCTGAGATTGTCTTGCCGCCGCTGATGCTGACCTTCGCATCGAGAAGCGCCCCTTCTACGACCTTATTTCCGGAAGTCTTCGCGCAAATAGTCAAAGCTTCAAGCAGCGGAACACCGCTGGCCAGCAACGTTCCAAGCGTCCGTGTGAATTTGGCCACCGAGGCCTTCCTGATGAGATCTCCGAATACCGGGAGTTTCAGCAGAATCTTGTCAATAGCCAGCCTGCCTTGGGGGGTCGCGTAGTATTTTTTGACACCGACTACTGTGGCTACGATCACTCCAAGAATGACGTACCAATATCCTTGTGCAAAATTACTCATGTCGATGACCAGTTGTGTCGGCCCTGGAAGCGCCATCTTGCCGCCGGACATCTCTTTAAACATTTTTTCAAACACGGGTATAACCCAGATCATAAGGACGGTGATCACGATGGCGGCAATACCGACGATGGCGGCAGGATAGACCAATGCGCTTTTGATCTGTCCCTTTAGCTTCATGGCTTTCTCGATATGTTTCGAGAGACGGCCAAGAATGGTATCGAGCAACCCCCCCACTTCACCGGCATGAACCATATTGACGTACAAGTCATCAAAGATTTTGGGATGTTTCCGGAGCGCATCGGAAAAGGTCGAGCCTCCCTCGACCTGGACTTTAATCTCGCCTACGGATTTCCTGAGGGTCGCATTTTCCGATTGCGTCGATAAGATTTCCAGGCATTGAATCAACGGCAAGCCGGCATTGATCATGGTCCCAAATTGCCTGGTAAATACGACCAAGTCCTTTTCGCTCACCCCGGTTCCAAGCTTAAAGCGGAATCCCTCTCTGGCGGCCCTCTCTTCGAGACTGGTCACCACCACGCTTTGTTTCCGTAGTTGCTCCACGGCTTCATCGCGTGACTTCGCGACGAGTTCCCCTTTTTTCACCGCTCCAGATCTGGTGCGCCCGACATATGCAAATGTGGCCATACTTCTCGTCCTGTTTTGGCTTCCTGAGCCTAGCGATGAAGCTAGGACTACGAAGCGAGTCTACTGGCGGGTCGAGAAGCTGTCAAAACAATTGAAATATTTGCCGAGCTGCGAAGATGTCGGACTTCGCAGGCGCTACGGAGTCGCTAAGCCAGGGGAGGAGCCGCATTCGTGTCTCGATACCCTCTATAGAGATAATGTAATCCTGAGGCAAGGGTGAATCCCACCATGACGACGACGAATGGAGCCAGTAGGGAGCGGTCGAGTCCTCGCCATGTCAAGAAGACAATCAAAAGGACATAGCTCAATTGAAGGAGGGTCGTGCCTTTTCCCAAAAGCGTCGGAGTTACATTGATTGGCGTACTGGTGACGTGAGCCACCACCGTTCCCAGTAAGAGTATAATGTCCCGGCTCACGACCAAGATGACCAGCCAGGACGGCACCAGATGCAGCATCGCCAATGAGATAAAGCTCGACGTCAATAGAAGCTTGTCCGCAAGGGGATCGAGTAAGGTTCCCAATCGTGTCCGCTGATTCAGTTTCCGTGCGAGATGACCGTCGATGGCATCCGTCAGTCCTGCGACGAGTAGTGTCAGGAGTGCGAAGCCATAGGAGCCATACGTCATGAATCCTATGTAGACCGGGACCAAGAGAATACGAAGAATCGTGAGGCTATTGGGAATGTTCATGGGATGGAGCTGGACAGGCCTCTGACTGAATGAAGGGAGGCATCATAGTAACGGCAGCCACGCTTGTCAACGAGTTGCACGCTGTACAGATGACCTTTTATAATCGAGCGAACCTGTTGCTCATTGTAGTTTTGGAGGATGGAGAGAGCATGAGTACGTTGCCACTGATATTCAAGAAAGAAGGATTGGTGGAGAAACATCAGCTTGAAGGGGTCGATCCGAGCGATCGATATTTCAATCGCACTATCCTGGTCAATCGGATCCCATCCGGATACACCGCCAAAATTACGTATGAAGCGTTCGTCGTTGAGAGCCGGTCGCACTCTACCATTGCCGCGGCGGTGAAGGAATTAGTAGATAAATTACAAGAATCGGGGTTCACTCGCATGAGAACGCGGGCCAATTTCAAAGGGACACGGTATCTTGCCGAAAAGGAAACATGGCTCGATTACCCCGATCGATCTTAAGTCGTGCCGAGGAATTCCTGGTACACCAAATCATGAATCACGGGACGGAATTTTCGGATCGCTTCATTCCTACTCGAGGGATGCACGCGATTCGAAAGAAGTACCACCTCCAATTCTTGAACCGGCTCAACCCAGATCGAAGTTCCCGTATAGCCTAGGTGACCGAAGGACCGGGCCTTGAAGTAGCGTCCTGCGGAGGACGGCTCTGAAGGTGTATCCCATCCAAGCGCCCAACTTGATGATCGTTCCGGATTCTGTCGTTCTGTAAATTCCTGAGCCATTGCCCGATCAATGATCGTCGATCGCCCCTGATAGGCCCGCAACCACTCCCCTGAAATCGCCAAAACCGAGTCGGCCGTCCCAAAGAGCCCGGCGTGGCCCGCTTCACCCCCCAACGCAGCAGCATTCTGATCGTGCACTTCTCCACACAGGAGACGTCCTCGCCATCGATCCGTCTCAGTCGGTGCCACATCGCCGGTATCGTCGATTCCACCGTCGGAAAGTACAGAGTGCCGATCCGGCAAGACAAACCCTATTCGTCGCACTCCTAGCGGGCGCGCAATGTGATCAAGAAAGTAGTCGTGCATCGTTTGCTGGCTGCTTCGTTCAATAATAAGACCGAGCAACATGAACCCAAGATCGCTGTAGAGACTGCGTGTACCTCGTTCATACACCGGCGCCTCAGACCGGATGAGGTGGAGCATAGCCAGTTTGGCCCGCGCTCTCCCTTCAGCCGACGAAGGGATTACCCCATCCGGACTGAGGCGTTCGTAGAATCCACGCCAACCAGGCAATCCGGAGGAATGCGTCAGCAGGTGACGAATTGTCGCAGAACCGATGGCGGTATCGGCACACTCCGATAGGTGATCGGCCACGCGGTCATTAAGCCGACAACGGCCTTTCTGCATCAATAGAACGAGAGCCGTAACCGTCGCCAACGGTTTCGTCAACGAAGCAAGGTCATAAATCGTAGAGCTGCTGACCGGAGGTCCGGGCGGGATTGTGGAAAGCAGGCCTGCATGAAAGCGAGAAATCGGTTTATCTCCGCACCGCACCGCCAATACCGCTCCTGGGAAGACCCCCTCGGTTACGGCTCGATCGAGCGCTGATTGGATGACACTGAAATCGGGCATGAGGACGATTGATCGAAGGAAGATGCTCAGAAGAACGATCGAGCACTACGGAGCGACGGTGCATGGATCGGAAAGGTCATCGGGTAGGACTGGATTCCCCTTCCAGTTTTTCTACCTCCAGGACGCCGTGATCTTGGTACGCTTCACTTGCTTCCACATCCAACATCCGCTCGAAAGTATGGAGCGTCGCCCGCATCCGCTCTACCATGAGCATTCGCTGCTTCTGCAGCACAGCCAAGTCCCGCTGTGTATTTCCCAGCTCGACCCGCGCCTGTCTGATCAGTTCACCGGCTTTTAATTCCGCTTCTTTCACGATCAGTTCGGCATCGCGTTGCGCGCTTCGCTTGACATCCTCGGCCAAGGATTGCGCCGAGACCAATGTGGCAGACAAGGTCGCTTCAGTCCGCTTCAACTCCGATACCTGCTGTTCCAGCGACATAGTTCGGTCTCGCAACAAGGCATTGTCACGGTTCAACAGTTCGACGGTTTGTGCAATTTCTTCCAAAAAGCGGTTGACCTCTTCACGATCATAGCCGCGAAGCTTGACCTGAAAGACCGTCTGCTGAATGTCGAGCGGTGTGATTTTCATGGCATCCCCCATTGGTTGAGTCAATTCATCCGTATCGCGAGATCCTTAATCGACTGCACGACCGCGATCTGCAAGAACCAGATTGCCACGATAACGACCAACGGCGACAAATCCACGCCCATGCTCAAGCCCAACCGCCGCCGGATTGGGACCAAGACTGGCTCAGTGGCACGAGTGAGGAATTGAACGATTGGATTCCACGGATCCGGGTTCACCCATGAAATCAGAGCCCGAGCGATGACGATCCAAGTATAGAAGGTCAGCGCATAGTCCAGTACCGTAGCGAATCCTAACAAAGTGTTCCCCACCACAAACATCAGCCTCTCAGCTCCTGAGAACGCCTCGTCGCAGCCTCAACGGCCTCCATCAACACACCGCGAAGGCCTCCTTGTTCCAGCCGATGCAGACCCGCCATCGTGGTTCCCCCGGGAGACGCCACCTGATCCTTGAGACTCGCCGGATGCTGTCCGGTTTCTAACACCATCCGTGCCGCACCCAACACGGTCTGCGCCGCCAGCAGACCGGCCGTCTCGCGCGATAAACCCATCTTGACGCCACCATCGGCCATCGCTTCTATCATGAGGAAGACGTAGGCCGGCCCGCTTCCGCTCAACCCGGTTACCGCATCCATGAACCGCTCGTCCACGGACACCACTCGTCCGACTGATTGGAAAATCTGCCGCGCACATGCCACTTCATTGTCCCCTACCCCGGCACCGATCGCCAAGGCGGTCATTCCTTCGCCGACCATCGCCGGTGTGTTCGGCATGGCTCGAATAACACGGGTCTGCGGCGCACATGCTTCACTGATTTTACTGAGTTGCACTCCTGCAATCACCGAAATCACGAGCTGCTGCGCCAACACATGACCGATTTCATTGAGGACTTCGGCCGCGACCTGGGGTTTCACAGCCAGCACGGCGACATCTCCGGAAACCACGGCATCATGATTGTTGGCATCAACCTGAACGCCGTACTGTCTCTTGAGATGATCCAGCCTAGCTGTATTCGGATCGGCAACATGGATCTGCTCGGCTTTGTAAAGTCCCGAAGAAAGCACCCCGCTGATCAAAGCTTCTGCTATCCGGCCACCACCAACAAACGAAAGCTTTCGTGTATACGTTAAACTAGACATGGCGTGTACCAAAGATCGCGGTACCCACACGGACCAGTGTCGCCCCCTCCTCAATGGCTACTTCATAATCCTGTGACATTCCCATCGACAGTTCATCCATCTTCACGGTCGGCAAGTCCAGTGTCACGATCTGCCTGGCCAGATCGTAAAGTTTGCGGAAATACGGCCTGGCCGAATCTGGATCAACGGTCCGCGGAGGAATCGCCATTAAGCCTTTAATACACGTATGGGGGAGTTGAGCCATCATGGGTACCGATCGCACCACGTCTTCGGGTAGAAACCCGGCCTTTGTCGGCTCTCTGCCGATATTCAGTTCCAACAAAATATTCTGCCGAAGTCCGGCTTCACCGGCACGGCGATTGATTTCTTGGGCCAGTTCAAGACTATCCACTGAATGAATCATGTCGAATAGACCGATCACCGACCGAACCTTCCTTCGTTGCAGTTGTCCAATAAAATGCCAGTGAACCGGTGTCTGGGTAAAGGCGGCTATCTTGGGAAGCGCTTCCTGGACCCGATTTTCTCCCAAGATGGACAAACCGGCACGCACACCTTCCGCAATGCGTTCGACCGTCACCGTCTTCGTCGCCGCCACGAGCCGCACGGTACCGGAAGGACGTCCGGCTTTTTCTTCCGCCGACCGGATTTTCCTCAGAACCCATTGAACGCGGTTCGCTATTGCTTCTTGAATGAGCGGCTCCATCGTCCTCACTGAGTTGCGGCCGCCCCCGCAGCGAACCGTCCCCTATATTCTAGCGGAAGAACCGCTGAATTGGCAGAGTCTGATTCATCTTCGCCTCATCCGCAACCCGACGGCGCTCACCATAGTCCCGATCACTTTCCCCTCTCGCCGATAGGAGAAAAAGAGTTCGCTGCGGCAAATGGTGCACAGGTTGACGGTCGAGATGGATTTCGGGTCTACCCCGTGCGCCTGTGCCTGTTCTTTGACGAGCGCCTTCAAATCTAGGTGGGCTTTTCCGTTTCTTCTCTCTCGTACCACTTTGTTCCAATCTGGGAATCCCCGGCGCAGACGGTCGAGAACCGGCTCATCGACCTCATAGCAGCAGGCTCCGGCCGATGGGCCGATACTGACCCGTATGTGCTCAGGATGCGAGCCGAAGCGAGACTCCAATAGTGCCAGCGTTTTGGGGACAATGCCGGCAAGAGCCCCTCGCCAGCCCGCATGGACAGCGGCTACTACACGACACTGAGGATCATGCATCAAGATTGGCACACAATCTGCCGTACGCACCGCCACCATGATCCCGGGTTGATCAGTGACCAAAGCATCCCAGCCACCCACGAACCGGTCCGTCGGGATCAAGGTACGGTCCACCACCAGCGCTTCTGTTCCATGAACTTGTGTCACGGAGAGTATCCATGATGACCCCACCACGCCTACCATACCCCTTCGCGGAATCCCGGCTTCAAGACCAAGACCCATGGCATGCCGACGAGTCCCGAAAAAATGTCGGACCTGACTCCCCGCATGTGCAAACTCCGGCACGGTAATGATCGATGCGCTGGTCATAGTTCAGTGTAATACCGCATCACGTAAAGATATGCACGAGATCAATCTGTTTGCTTGCGAAGAAACGTCGGGACGTCCCATTCATCCTCGGCGGTCAACACCGCCCGGTCCATCGACTCTCGCACATCGTTCATTCTCCTCAAAAAGGCTGGGCGATCGAGATCCTTCATCGGGCGATCGACCCCCAGTGACGCCCCCATACCGGCCAACACTGATGCGGCGGGTTTGCCCGGTCGACTCGCTCCTCTATCAGATCCGATCATGGCTGCCGCCGAGTCCTCTTCTCGTTCAAACCCCGTTGCGATCACCGTAATGATAAGTTCTTCGCCCATGTCCGGGTTGATAACTTGGCCGACAATGATGTTGGCTTCTGGATCTGCCGTCTGTTGGATGATCGAGGCGGCTTCTTCGATCTCGTGTAGCGACATGCTGGGGCCTCCCGTAATGTTCAGAAGGACGCCACGGGCCCCCTCTACGCTCCCTTCCTCGAGGAGAGGACTGCACATGGCCTTTTGAGCCGCTTCGATCGCCCGGTTGGGTCCATAAGAAACGCCCATGCCCATGACCGCACGTCCGGTGTGTGACATCACGGTACGGACATCGGCAAAATCGACGTTCACATGTCCTGTGGTCGTAATGACGTCGGCGATTCCTTGGATCGCTTGCCGAAGCACGTCATCCGCCACTTTGAATGCTTCGAGAAGCGGGGTCGATTTATCGACGATCCCCAGCAACCGCTGGTTCGGAATGACGAGCAATGTATCGACGTGCCGACGCAAGTCTCGGATTCCTTCTTCTGCGTGCTTGTGTCGCCGTTGGCCCTCATACTGAAACGGTTTTGTGACCACGCCTACCGTGAGGATGCCCATTTCGCGAGCGATGCTAGCCACAATCGGGGCGGCTCCGGTGCCGGTCCCGCCTCCCATCCCGGCCGTGACGAAGACCATGTCCGCCCCTTCCAGACATTCTCGAATGTGTTCCTTACTCTCAAGCGCGGCATCTCGCCCGATCTCCGGCTTTGCACCCGCACCCAATCCGCGGGTTCGTTCCGGCCCGAGTTGGATCTTATAGGGTGCCAACGACCGATCAAGCGCCTGGAGGTCGGTGTTACTCGCAATAAAATCGACCCGCGCGAGTCCGGAGGTGATCATTGTGTTGATGGCGTTGCACCCGGCGCCGCCGATCCCGATCACCTTGATACGGACCGGAGACAGTATATCGTCTTGAAATGAGAACATTGGGGCACCTCCTCAGATCACCCCGCACGACGACCCATCTGCCGTCCGCAAGGGTTTTAAAGGTTAAAAGACCTCCAACACCCGCTTCGTCCATCCACGCATTTTGGCCCACGTTCCCCCGTTGCGAAGCCCGGCTGTCTCCAGTTCATCGACATGTCGCCGGGCATGCAACAACAGACCGACCCCGGTCGAATGACTGGGATGGCCGACAATATCGCGCAACCCTCCGACACCGGAAGGCAGGCCCCGGCGTGCCGGTAGGTTCAAGACCGTCTCAGCGGCATCGGGCATGCCGTCCAGTAAGGACGTGCCGCCGGTGATGACGACCCCGGCACCCAGCATCCCTTCATAGCCGGCACGCACAATTTCCCTTCGCACGAGCTCAAACATCTCATCGACACGCGGCTCCAAAATCTCCGCAATATCCCGCCTGGAAAAGGTACGAGCGGGCCGATCCCCGACCGAGGGCACTTCGACGATCTGATGTCCGGTTACCAGCTCGGTCCGCGCGACGCCATATTGCGTCTTGATTTTCTCCGCCTCGGTCTGCGAGGTAAGGAGGCCGATCGCCAAATCCTTCGTCAAATTTTGGCCACCGATGGGAAGGACCGCGGAGTGACGGATACTGCCGTCCAGAAAGATAGCCAGGTCCGTCGTCCCTCCTCCTAGGTCAACCATCGCCACACCGAGGTCCCGTTCCTCCTGGCTCAACACCGCCTCGCTGGACGCCAGCGGCTGGAGAATAATGTCGACGACGTCGAGTCCGGCCCGATTCACACTCTTCACGATGTTCTGGGCGGAGGTCACGGCGCCGGTGATGACGTGCACGTTGACTTCCAAACGATTACCCGAGAGACCCAACGGCTCCCGCACACCTTCCTGCCCATCCACCATAAATTCCCGTGGCAACACGTGAAGAATTCTGCGTTCATGGGGGATCACGGCGAGCGTACGCGCGCTTTCAATAGCCCGTTGGATATCTTCGCGTGTCACCTCGGCCCGTTTCAGCGCCACGACCCCCTTGCAGTTTTCAGCCGAGATGTGGCTGCCCGCAATGCCGGTGTAAACCGAGTTGATCTGGACGGCAGCCATTAATTCCGCTTCTTCGACCGCTTTCTTGATGGATTCTACGGTGCTTTCGATATCAACGACGACTCCTTTGCGCAGACCGCGGGAGGGACTCGATCCGACGCCGATAATGCTGAGCCCCCCGGCGTCGGTCATCTCCGCCACGATCGCACAAATCTTCGTGGTTCCAATGTCGAGCCCGACCAGAATTTGATCCCGTTTCGGCACCGCAATCACCCCCCTTCCCGTACGACGATCCGATTCTCGTACCGGAGATCTACTTCGTTGACTCCGAGGCCGTGACCGCCAAAGTTCAGAGTTTTCAGAGTCGGTTTGACGCGTCGGAAGCGTGTCCACTGCTCTCCTACCGCTTCTTCCCCGAACTGAAATCGCACTCCCTGTACGAGGGCGACAAGGTTAGACGGATTTTCGGCGCTCACTTGCAGCCGGCCATCGAATGTTTGCCCGACCAATTTGGCAAGCTTGATGCCCGACGCAATAACCCGTCTCACCGATTCGGCCCCCTCCAACAGACCTTTGGAATCGATTCCCGTCACGAGCGGCAACGCGTCATTATCGGCCTGACCCAGCCTAGTTAGCACATGCCCCTCCGCATCAGTCAGAAAGTTTTGTGAGTCGGCACGGATGACGGCGGCTGGTATTCGTTCAACCAGAGATATGCGCAGCTCATGAAGCGGAACGCGGGTCACTTCGGCCTCTTTGACCCACGGATGAGATTCCAGATGTTCCTTGATGGCTTCCGTGACAATATGATGGAGCCCGGTACCGGGTTTCACTTTGGCAAGCTCGAGCACCTTTTGTTTGTCGATGTAGTGATCCCCTTCGACTGTGATGGTCTTAATTTCCAGTAACGTTTCGAGAGCAGGGCCTGAATACTGCGCGCCCATCGCCGCGAACCAGGCCACCAGCCCCGTACCGGTCGCCAATCCGACCCATCGAGAAAGAGGCTTCAGCCTGGCTGTTTTCACCAGGCTGAGTTCTTTCGCAGCCCGTTCTCCTTGTGGGTCCTTCCACTGATTCTTTCGTGGCTGCACTGGAGGGAGTTGCCGCTTTCTTCCCAAGAATCCCATCACACTGACTCCTTCGGAGCTCCCCCTGCAACGCGACTCACACGATCGAGCGCAGACTTTAAAATTTGTTCAACTAAGTCGTCATACGCAATTCCTGCTTGCGCTGCGGCCATAGGTAGAAGACTCGTCTCCGTCATGCCGGGGACTGTATTTATTTCCAGGACATACGGGCGCCCCCTCGGCGTGATACGAAAATCGACGCGAGCGGCTCCTTCGCACCCCAACACCTCATAGGTTCGCCTCGCCAGCTCACTGATCCGGTAAACCACCTTGGGTGGGAGCGGAGCGGGACAGAGATACCGGGTCTTGCCCTTCTGATATTTTGCCGAGAAGTCATAAAACCCATCGGGTGCCACGATCTCGATAGCTGGAAGTACCTTTGTTCCCTCCGCTGTTGACCCCAGAATGGACACAGCAGCTTCGTGTCCGGGAATGTACGTCTCCACCATCACCTCGGAATCATAGCGATGAGCCAGGTCCAGAGCCTCTTTCCATTGGCCGGGTCGACGCACGATGGTGACTCCGATCGTTGACCCCTGTGAAACCGGCTTGACGATAATCGGCAACTTGAGCTTTGTCTGTCTCAGGATCCCTCCCAATGACGGTCTGTCGCACCCCCGCACGACGGTTCCTGCAGGCAGCGGAATACCATGTGCGGCTAAGAGCGCTTTTGTAGTCGCCTTATGCATCCCCACGGCACTCGCACGCACACCGGATCCTGTGTAAGGAATTCCCACTGTCTCGAGAAATCCCTGTACGGTTCCATCTTCGCCGCCCGGTCCATGCAGCGAGAGAAAGGCGATGGCGACTTTGTGATCCTTCAAATCTCGAGACAGATGATCGGTGACGTCGATAGTCACCGCATCGTATCCTCGACGGATCAGCGCCTGATGGACAGCCTGACCGGTCTTCAGAGAAATATCCCGCTCTGAGGAACGTCCTCCCATGAGCACGCCGATCCGGGCACTGGTCAGTCGACCCATTGTTCTGCCTATTCCCTTTCGCTATGCTTCGCCCACGACTTTCAATTCCAATTCCAATTTAATCCCCGTCTTTCGCGCGATTTGCGTGCGCAGCTTCTTGATCAGCGCAAGCACGTCGGCGGCACTGGCCTGCCCTTGATTCACGATAAAATTGGCATGCTTAGTCGAAACCTGTGCGTCACCGACTGATGTTCCTTTGAGTCCTGCCGCTTCGACGACTCGTCCCGCCGAATCGTTGAGCGGGTTCTTGAATACACAGCCGGCGCTCGGTAGCGTAAGCGGCTGCGTATCACGGCGGTAATGGAGATAGGTTTTCACGACCTTTTCAATGTCCGCCCGCACTCCCCGTCGCAGCTGCAGCCATACACCGACCACGATACCCGGAGGCAATGTCGCCCGCCGATATCCAAATTCGATTACTTCTGCTCGACAGTCCATGAGCACGCCTTTGGGCGATACGATCCGTACGGCTTTCACCGAGTCCTTCATCTCACCGAGTCGTGTCCCCGCGTTCATCACGACACAACCGGCCACAGTACCGGGAATACCGGCCGCCCACTCCAGTCCCGCCAAAGACCTGCGGATAGCATGGGCGATCAGCGTCGGCATACCGACGCCTCCTTCGGCATACAAAACGGATCCCGGCTCTTCCTTGATCGCGCGTAATCTTGCCAAACTGACCACCACACCTCGAATGCCTTTGTCCCGAACGAGGAGGTTGGTGCCTCCCAAGACGAAGATCGGCAGTTTCTGTTCATGCGTCTGCGTGGCAAGGCGGACGACGTCCTCCACGTCTGCCGGTTCCACCAACACATCGGCCGGACCACCGATGTGGAAGGACGTGTACTCTTTGAGCGGGGCATCGAAACGAACCGCCCCACGAACGCCGGCCACAGCCGATTCCAATCTGCCCTGTGCCCGCATTGCTCGTCCCTTCGTTCCATCCTTTGCCCTCGATGCGTCATGCGCCATCACGCAGACTCAAGCCGTGCAAGAATCCCCGTTCCCGCCTTCCAGATATCACCGGCCCCCAACGTGATCACGAGGTCACCCGGTCTCAAATGAGGCAGTACTTGGTCAGGAAGCGTTTCTTTGTGCTCGATGAAGGTCACCGACGGATGGCCTGTCGCCTTGACCGTTTCAGCGAGGGCGGATCCGGACACTCCTGGAATGGGCAATTCACCGGCCGGATAGATTTCCGTCGTGAACAGCACGTCCGCGTGATCAAAGGCATGCGCGAAGTCTCCGATGCAATCCCTTGTCCGGCTGTATCGATGCGGCTGGAAAAGGACCACCAATCGACGATCCCAACCCTGTTTGGCGGCGGCGAGGGTCGCTTTCACTTCGGTGGGATGGTGGCCATAGTCGTCGACCACCATGATGCCGCCGGCTTCGCCCCGCAAATGGAATCGCCGTTCGACTCCCGTGAAAGCCGCCAACCCTTTGCGGATCAGATCTACGGGAATCTCCAGCTCGACGCCGATGGCCACGGCCGCCAACGCATTGGAGACGTTGTGAATGCCCGGCACGGCCAATCGGAAGGGGCCAAGGTTCTTTCCGCGGAAATACGCTCGGAACTCGGCACCCCATTGTCTCAGACTGATGTCGGTCGCCTTAAAATCAGGCGCCATCCCGGCCCGATCCCGAAGGCCATAGGTGTGATACCGTTTGACCAGGCGAGGGAACAGTGCGGCCAATTGATCGTCATCGGCGCACAAGACCGCCAACCCATAAAACGGGATTTTGTTGATGAACTCCAGGAAGCTTTCGCTGATACGCTCCATCGATCCGTAATGGTCCAGGTGCTCGCGGTCCAGATTCGTCACCGCAACGATGGTCGGGGAGAGGCGAAGAAACGATCCATCACTTTCGTCCGCCTCCGCCACGAGCAAGTCCCCTCGTCCGAGCCGGGCATGGCTGCCTAACGCGTTCACTTTGCCCCCGATCACCATCGTGGGGTCGAGGCCACCCTGGGCCAAGACGTTCGCGACCATCGACGTGGTGGTGGTTTTCCCGTGAGCGCCGGCGATGGCCACCCCAAACTTTAGACGCATCAGTTCCGCCAACATCTCCGCCCGAGGAATCACGGGAATTTGCTTGGACTTTGCCTCCGCGACTTCGGGGTTGCTCGTCGCCACAGCGGAAGAAATGACCACTACCTGCGCCTCTCCCACATTGGACTCCTGATGACCGATAAAAACTTTCCCACCGAGCTCTTCCAGTCGCTTCGTCGTTTCCGAAGCATGCAGATCTGAACCGGTCACTTTGTATCCCATCGTGAGGAGGACTTCCGCAATGCCGCTCATACCGGCTCCGCCGATCCCGACGAGATGAATCTGCTGTATCTTGCGAAAATGCGTCATACGGCCGAGCCTTTGTCGCCCTACGGTAGTCTGGGATCGAATTCGCCGTTCCTCAACACCACCCTCCGGTCGCTCCAGTAGATTGGTTGATGTCATATGTCACTCCCATGAGCGCGTAACATTCGCCGACGATCACCTCGCCGGCATCAACTCGTCTCATCTCGAAACTTTTTTGTTGCATCCTCCCCAACCGCTGCGGGTCCGATAACGTCGTTTCGATCATCTCAGCCAGTTTCACGCCGGTGAGGTCCGCTTGTGGAAGAACAATGGCGCCTCCCGCCGCTTCCATCGCTCGCGCATTCTTCATCTGGTGATCATAGATGGCCGTCGGCAGCGGAATCAGAATCGCGGCTTTCCCGCAGGCCGTCAGTTCGGCGATGGTCATCGCACCGGCACGAGCCACCACCAGATCGGCCGTGCGAAGCACGGCAGGCATATCGTAGAGAAAGGGAACGATCTTGGCTTGAATGCCTGATGTTCGGTACACCGCACTGACTCGTTCAAAATCTCCCTCCCCGGTCTGATGCGTGATGGTCAGGCCGGGGAGTCGTTGGGTCAGTAGGGGTAATCCTTCTAACACCGCGCTGTTGATGGCCCTGGCGCCCTGGCTTCCACCGAAAATCAGCAGGTGCCGGCCATCCTGCTTGGTCGACACGCTGTCGTCCGGTCGCACTAAGAACTCCCGTCGAATCGGCGTCCCCACAACACGCACCTTTCGCCGGTTAAAGGAGGTCCCGGCCGACTCAAAGGCCAAAAAGATCCGCTGCGCAAACGGAGCGACCACCTTGTTGGCCAATCCGGGATAGGCATTCGGCTCCAGAATCACCCGGGCAATTCCTTTCAAGGCAGCAGCGACCAACACGGCCGGACTCGTATAGCCCCCTACGCCGATCACTAAATCAGCCTGCCGCCGATTGAGAATGTTCAGTGATTGCCGGATCCCAATAGGCACAGAAAGTACTCCCATTACGACTTCCAGCAGTCCCTTTCCCATGACGGGCTTCGCGGTAATCAATGTCAGCTCGAATCCCTCATGGGCGAGCACCCTGGACTCGACCCCGCGCACCGTGCCGACGAAGACAATGTTCGTGGAAGGATCGCGGCACAGAAACTCTCGGGCCAGCGCGACAGCCGGATAGAGATGCCCACCCGTCCCTCCTGCGGCAATGACAATCGTCATCGTCGACTCGCCCATCCTCGTTCGCTCTGCTGTCTCGTACCTTCTCGTCCCGCCTGCCGATCCCGCGAGATGTTCAGCAAAATTCCTACTCCGGTCAGGCTCATCACCAGGGAAGATCCGCCATAACTGACGAACGGCAATGTGAGACCTTTGGTCGGCAACAAACCCGTCACGACGCAAGCATTGATCAGCGCCTGGATACCGATGAGCGTCGTGATACCGATTCCCAGGTAGCGGCCAAACGGCATTCGTGCTCGAGTAGAGATCTGAAATCCCCGGATCACGAAAAGCGCAAAGAAAAGAACGATGATTCCCGTTCCGACGAAACCAAGCTCTTCGCCGACGAGTGCCAACACAAAGTCGGTATGCGCTTCCGGCAGAAAGAACAGTTTCTGCTTTCCTCCTCCCAATCCGACCCCGAAGAGTCCCCCGCTGCCGAATGCCAAGAACGATTGCGTGATTTGAAATCCCGTATCCGACGCATCCCGCCATGGCTCTAGAAACGCCATCAGCCGCTGGCGCCGGTAGCCGGACGACAGAACGAGTGCAAGTCCGATCGGCACAGCAGATAACGCCAGGGTTGAGAGATGCGACAGGCGCGCACCGCCGACAAACAGAAGTCCTCCGGTCACCAGCCCCAATACCACCACGGTACCCAGATCCGGCTCCAAGAGGATCAACCCGCTGAGGAGACCGATGACCAGCAGCGGAGGCAGCAGCCCGGTGGAAAAGTGCTGGAGCCTGTCTTCCTTTTTCGCGAGATACGCGGCGAGATAGATCACCGCGAGCAACTTCGCTATTTCGGCCGGTTGAATGGAAATCAGCTTCAGATCCAGCCAGCGTCGAGCTCCGTGCCTCATTACACCGACCGAGGGGACCAAGACCATCACCAAGAGTGCCAAGACGAGGCCAAGAAGAGGGAGTACCAATCGTTTCCACCACACATAGTCTACGCGGGACATCACATGTAGGAGCATCAAACCGGACGTCAACCATGCCAATTGCCGCTTCACGAAATACCAGGAATCGTGGTGTTTCTGACCGGCCACCACCGCGCTTGCGCTGAATATCATCACAAGACCGATCAACGTCAACGTGATCGTCACACAAAGCAAAACATGATCCATCCCTACCGGCTTCGGAGTGCGCGGGCTGGCCGTAGACCACGGCAATGCCAAGGTCCCTGCTGTTCTCTGTGACATCTTTCAGCGTCAATGCTCCTCTGGCCTTGCCGTCGATTACTCCGGCAAAGATCGCACGAGAGCTTTAAACTGGCGCCCTCGATCCTGATAATCCGTAAACATGTCGAAACTCGCGCAGGCCGGAGACAACAGCACCACATCGCCCGCGTCCGCTCCCGATGCCGCCCATTCAACGGCCTGCTTCAATGTGTCGGCCCGTTCAATTTCCCGATAACCTTCCATCGCCTTCGCCATCAACGGCGCCGCCTCTCCGATCAAAATGAGCCGCTTCACTCTCCGACGAACAGCGGGGGCCAGCCGAGAGAAATCGCCCCCCTTATCGCGTCCACCGGCGATCAACCAAATCGGTTGATCGATACTCTCCAATGCCTTCAGTGTCGCATCGACATTGGTTCCTTTGGAGTCGTTGATGAACCGTATACCCCGCCGCTCATGAACTGTCTCCAACGCATGTTCCAAGCCGGGGAATTCTCTGAGGACTTGACGAATGATGTTCAGAGAGCACCCGCTCAAGAGCGCGTACGTTGCAGCCGCCATGGCGTTTTCGAGGTTGTGGTTGCCGATGATTTTGACCTCACTTCTCACACAGATCTCCTGAGGCCGGCCTCCGACGGTCGTCATGATCCGGTCGCGATCGAGATAGGTTCCTCCTGCCAGATCGGTAGGCAACGTCGCGGTCCTCGTGAAACCCAGCACGCTTGCCTTGGTGTGTCGTCTCAGAGGCGCCACCCTCGAATCGTCCAGATTGAAGAGGGCGTAGTCGGACGGAGTTTGGTTCTCGAATATTCTGTTTTTGGCGGCGACGTATTCGTCGATCGACTCATAGCGATCCTGATGGTCCACCGTCACGTTGAGAATCGCGGCAATCCATGGGCGAAACTGTTCGATTGTTTCGAGCTGAAAACTGGATACTTCCACCACCAAGGCGTCGTACGGGCATGAACGGCCCATTTTCAAGGCTTGCAGCGACTGTACGGCCGCCTCACTGATCGCCGTGCCCAGATTCCCGCCGACAAATGTCCGCTTGCCGCTCGCCTGCAACATCTGTCCTATTAGGGTGACCGTCGTGCTCTTCCCATTGGTGCCGGTCACGGCCAGGATCGGGGCTGAAACAAACCGCGAGGCTAGATCCAGTTCACTGATGACCTTCACACCTCGGCGCCGAACACGTTCAAGGGCTTCCGACCGATAGGGCACGCCCGGGCTGATCACCACGAGCTCGGCCTGGTCGAGAGCCGACTCGTAATCGCGCCCCAGAACGAGTCGGGTGGCCGATTGATCCAGAGATCCGAGCACACTGAGCAGTTCTTCGCGATTCTTCCGGTCCGCCACCGTCACCGATGCGCCTGCTTCCTGCAGTAAGCGCGCAGCCGCTACGCCGCTTCGCGCCAGCCCGACGACTGTGACGCGGGCTCCCATCAGCTGCGTGGCATCCAGTCCTACCATCCCCACTACCTCAACTTGAGGGTACTCAGGCTCAACAGCGCCAGCAAAATGGCGATGATCCACAGGCGCACGACGACTTTCGGCTCTTCCCATCCTTTCATCTCGAAATGATGGTGAATCGGAGCCATAAGGAAGATCCGCTTCCCTCGGGATTTATATGAGGCGACTTGGAAAATGACCGACACGGCCTCGATCACGAAGACACCGCCGACCATCAGCAACAACAGCTCGTGCTTGCTGATGACCGCGACCGTACCCAGGGCCGCCCCAAGCGGAAGCGAACCGACATCACCCATAAACACCGAGGCCGGATAGGTATTGAACCACAGGAAGCCAAGGCTCGACCCCAGGATGGCGGCCGTAAAGACCGCCAGCTCACCCGCTCCGTCGATGTGCTGGATCAAGAGATATTCCGACATCAAACGGTGCCCCGTGACATAAGCGACGACGGTGTACGCCAATGCAGCGATCATCACCGGGCCGATGGCCAGCCCATCGAGGCCGTCGGTGAGATTGACGGCATTGGAACTTCCGACGATGACCAGGACGGCGAAGACCACATAAAACCATCCTAAGTCCGGCATGAAATTCTTGAAAAACGGCACACTGAGTCTCGTATTGTAGCCCGGCAACGAATACAAGATCAGCGCAACGATGAGCGCGACCACTATCTGAGCCGTAAACTTCTGCGATGCCGAAAGGCCTTTCGATCGGGCCTTGATGAATTTGAGATAGTCGTCCGCAAACCCGATGGCACAAAATCCGAGCGTCGCGGCAAGAACCAGCCAGATATGGGGACGAGAGATGTCGGCCCAGAGCAGCGTGGACAGCGTGACCGCAAAGATAATGAGGATACCGCCCATTGTGGGCGTCCCGCTTTTGGCAAGATGCCGTTGGGGTCCATCATCACGTATCTGTTGTCCCAGCTTGATTTCTTGGAGCTTGCGAATCACCCACGGCGCAAGTACGAATGCGATCAGAAACGCCGTGACGGCGGCATAAATGATGCGAAAGCTCTGATATCGAAACACATTCAGAAACGAGAATTCCGTATGGAGCGGATAGAGCCAGATATACAGCATAGCGGCTAGATGACCGTCACAAGGCCCTCTTTCCCGTACGTTTGGCTTTTTGGAGTGCGTCAGCGACGAGCTCCAATTTCATACCGCGCGACGCTTTGATCAACACGGCATCACCCGGTTTCACGACCGTTTTTACGGCGGAAGCCGCCGCCCGTGCATCTGGCACTTCGATCACACGCGATGGGTCAAGCCCGGCCTGCTTCGCCCCCGTCGCGAGATTTCGCCCTAGTACGCCGCAAGCTACGAGGTGATCGATGCCTTGGCGTGCCAAGAATCCGCCAACTTCCTCGTGCATCTGAGGGGCATTCGGACCTAATTCCAGCATGTCTCCAAGAACGGCAATTTTCTTTCGTTTCGTTGCTGTTTGTGCGAGCAGCTGCACCGCGGCTTTCATGGAAGCGGGATTGGCATTGTAGCAGTCGATGATCAGCTTCACGCCTTGATTGACCCGTACCTGCGACCGCATGGCAGCTGGCCGGAATCGGGACAGCCCTTGAGCGATGGCCCCACCGGATAAGCCCAGGATAGACCCGACCGCGCCTGCGGCCAAGGCATTGGCGACGTTGTGCTCGCCTTGGACCCGAATATGGACCACGGTGTGGCGTGCTGTTCTCGGGAGCAGAAGACGAAAGATCGTCCCGTTGCGCCCGTCGGACTTGACATCCGTCGCACGCACGTCGGCCTTTGTCGAAAGGCCGAACGATACCACACGACAACGGGCTCGCGCGGCAAGATAGTGGTAATACGAGTCATCTGCGTTCAGGACGGCCGTCCCATCGTGAGGAAGAAGATCGAGCAACTCCGCCTTGGCTTGGGCCGACGCTTCCATCGTCCCGAAAAATTCCAAGTGGTCGGGGCCGATGTTCGTAATGATTCCGATCGTGGGTCGGGCTATTTCACAGAGCTTGGCGGTCTGGCCGAGATTATCGACTCCCATCTCAACGACCGCTCCCTTATGGTGATCGTTGAGGCGGAGCAAGGTCTGTGGAACGCCTACACGGTTGTTGAGGTTGCCTTCCGTCTTGAGAATTTTCCGTCGATGAGACAGGACCCCGGCGACCATTTCTTTCGTCGTGGTCTTGCCGTTGCTTCCCGTAACGGCAACGACAGGAATGTGAAATCGGCTTCGGTGATACGCAGCCAGCTGCTGGTAAGCAGAGAGTGGATCGCTGACGCTGAGGACAAACGGCTGGGCCCGCCTTGGTCTACGCTTGAAAGCAAGCCCCGATATGTCAAAGGAATCACGCACAATGGCTCCCACCGCCCCGCGCGCCAGCGCGGTGGCCACAAAGTCGTGGCCGTCGAATCGATCTCCCTGCAGCGCCAGAAAGAGATCACCCGGCCGAAGAGACCGAGTATCAAGGCTGATTCGTCGGATACGGCGCCGCGTCCAAGCGGTCCCTTCGCCGGCCAGAACTGTCGCCTTGATTACCTCGCGTAATTCTTCGACGGTAAACAGCGTCATCTGGAGATTCCGTGCACCGACGGCCCCCGTTCCCGTGAGCTAAACACGGATTCCGAGTCGCTCGATGGCGTTGCGCGCCACCTCGCGATCGTCGAAATGAACCTTCTTCGTACCGATGATCTGGTAATCTTCGTGTCCCTTACCGGCGATCAAAACGATATCTCCTCTATGGGCCTCCCGCACCGCCGTCTCGATGGCTTCTCGCCGATCAGGCACTTTCCGGTACAGTACATGCGGTCGCTGCCGCATCGCCTCGATCACGCCGGTTTCGACGTGTTCCAGAATGGAGATGGGATCCTCCGTTCTGGGATTGTCCGAGGTCAATATCACGACGTCACTGTAGCGCACGGCCGCTTCTCCCATTTTCGGCCTTTTCCCCCGGTCCCGATCTCCACCGCAGCCAAAGACCGTGATGATGCGGCCGGTCTTCAGCGCTTGCGCCGCCGTCAGCAAGCGGACCAGCGCGTCTTCGGTATGGGCGTAGTCTACGGCCACCGTAAACGGCTGACCGGCGATCAGACGTTCGAAGCGTCCCGGCACGTTACTGAGTGTCGTCACAGCCTCACGGATCTGAGCGGGTGTAGCCCCTTCGTGAAGCGCCACCCCGATGGCAGCGAGTAAATTGTAGACATTGTGTTCGCCGACCAGGTGACTCTCGATGGGGAAGCTCCCGACCGGTGTCGCGGCGGTAAAGTTCGTCCCCTGAAGAGACAACCGCACCGATTTAGCGCATAGGTCCGCCTTAGTCTTTAGTGCATAGGTCCAAACCGGGGCCGTGCACTGCTCGATAATACGATGGCCATAGGGGTCATCGATGTTGACGATCGCTCGCTTATTCCCTTTCACTCTGCTCTTCAAGCCTGTAAAAAGTCTTAGTTTAGCTTGAAAGTACGCCTCCATGGTCTTGTGATAATCAAGATGATCCTGAGTCAGATTCGAAAAAACCGCCACGTCATATTCGCATCCGCTCGTGCGATCCTGCGCCAGGGCATGAGAAGACACCTCCATCACCGCAGTCCTGCACCCGGCGGCGACGATGGTGGCCAGCAGCTGTTGCAATTCAAGAGAGCCGGGTGTCGTGTGCGTTGCCGGCATCGAGCGCTCACCGACCTGATAAGCGACGGTCCCGATCATCCCTACTGGGTGCCCCAAGGCTTCCAGCAGGGTTTTGCAGACATAGGTCGTGGTGGTTTTACCGTTCGTTCCCGTCACACCGATCATCCGAATACGCGATGACGGGTCCTCATAAAAGCGGCTTCCCAATAGACCGAGCGCCTTTCGGGAGTCCTCGACACGGACAAATGGAACGGATACCCCCTCCACCGGCTGCTGCGACACCAACGCCACCATGCCTCCTCTCACGGCCGCCGGAATAAAATCATGCCCATCGACCCGCTCGCCTTTCACCGCGACAAAGAGACTATGGGATGAGACGGCTCGGGAATCATCGGTAATCGCGTCCACAGACACGTCCCAATCCCCCTGTCGGTCGATAATCTTCACTTGTCCTTCTAACGCCTGGAGCAGGTTAGCCAAGGTCATCGACATCTCGAAGTATGCTCACGATTTCCGCGAAGCCATCGCCAACGTCACAGGCTCATGCGATGGCACGCCTAAGTAACTTAACACCTGTCCTCCGACACGACTGAACAAAGGAGCGGCGACAGCCCCGCCCCACACATCACCCTGGGGTTCATCGATGATCACAATCATGGCAAGCTGCGGGTTGTCGGCAGGCACATACCCGGCGAAAGACGCAACAAACCTGGAGGTCGAATAGGCACCGGTTCGGGGGTCGATCTTTTGAGCCGTACCGGTCTTCCCAGCTACTCGGAACCCCGGGATGGCGGCCTTCGTCCCAGTTCCATCCGTAACCACACCCTCTAGAATTTTCGTGACGCTGCGTGCCGTTTCCGGAGAAACGACTCGTCGCCTGGCTTGAGGAGATACTTGCTTCAGAATGTGGCCGTCCGCATCTCGTATTTCCGAAACCACGTGAGGTTTCATCAATACACCTCCGTTTGCGATGGCCGCAATCGCAGCTACCATTTGAAGCGGTGTGACACCGATCTCTTGCCCCATAGAAATAGACGCGACCGAACGACGTCCCCAATCTTTTGTATTTCGAACCAAGCCGACTCCCTCTCCCGGAAGATCGATTTCCGTTCGCTGTCCGAAACCGAACGCCTGGAGGTATCGATAGAGCCGCTGTTCTCCCAGCGCCATGCCAGTCTTCGCCGCCCCGATGTTGCTTGATTTCTGAATGACTTGGGCAAACGAAACCCATCCCAGTCGCTCATGGTCATGAATCACGGTGTTCGCGACCGTCATATGACCATGCTCTCCGAACACCATCGTATTCGGCCTTACCACTCGTTCCTCAATGGCTGCCGCAGCCATCATCGCCTTCATGGTCGACCCCGGCTCATACGCATCTGTAAGCGCCCTGTTTCGCCAACGATCCGCACTGAGAGCCGACACGGTATTGGGGTCGAATCGCGGGCTGACCGCCATAGCCAACACCGCTCCGGTCTTTGGATCAAGCACAATCATCGTTCCCGACTTGGCCTGGGCGCGGTTGACCGCTTCCTCCAGCTCTCTCTCAGCGAGATACTGAATCACCTCATCGATCGTCAGCACGAGACTACGGCCGGGCGTCGGGCTCCGTTCCGTCATTCCCTTGGGGAACACCGTTCGCCCAAAGGCATCACGCTGCAGCACCATCATCCGCTTCTCGCCGCGCAAGTACGATTCGTAGCGATGCTCTAGGCCTTCCAAACCCTCACCGTCCATTCCGGAAAATCCCAACACATGAGCCAGAAGCGGTCCTTTGGGATAGAATCGCCTCCCTTCCATGACAACCCCGATTCCATCCAGCGACAGGAGATCGAGTCGGCGCCCCTGCTCAGGATCGAGCTTTCGAGCCAGCCACACGAAACTCCGATCCTGCCGAAGTTTCCGCTCCAACTCATCGGTCCTCACATGCAGAATCGGCGACAACTGACGCGCGGTCTTGAGAGGGCTCTCTAATGAGTTCGGGACTCCGAATACGGACGGCACTTCCACATTCATGGCCAGAATCTTGCCGTGTCGGTCGACAATCGTGCCGCGTGCTCCTTCCAATGAGACTGTCTTCTGATGCTGCCGATCCGCCCTGACGGAAAGTTCAGCCGCCTGGAACACTTGCAACGTGACCAGACGGAACAGAACTAATCCAAAACCACTCAACAACAGCAGCAGCAAGACATACCGACGACTGCGCGAAAACGAGTCGGCCATTAGAACCTCCCGCTGGGAAGATAGTTCCTGGCGACCTTCAGCTCAACCGACGCAACACTCGGGGGATGGATATCGCCTGGCCTGGATTGAACCACGATGATCTGTCCTTGTTGAGGCGGACTCATGCCCAGTTTTTCGATCGCCAATTTTGCGATCCGATCGGAGGCGCTCAATGCTGAAAGCTTGACCCGGAACTCGTCCCGTTGACGTTCCAGCACCGTCTTCTCGCGTTTCAAGCGCTCAATGTGGTAGCCCACTCGAACGACGTCTACGCGCTCCCAAACAAACACGAATATGAGACAGAGTCCTACAAAAACGGCGAGAGTCTTCATAAAAGCTCCATCCTCGGTTGGCGTTCAGCAACTCGTAATTTAGCGCTTCGTGATCGGGGATTCGCTTCACATTCCGACTCGGAAGGAAGCACCGGTTTCTTGGTGAGTATCGAAAGGCTGGCTGCAGGCCCTTGCGAGAGGGATCTGAACGTATGTTTGACGATGCGATCTTCGAGAGAATGGAAAGAGATCGCGCAGATCCTTCCTCTCGAGTTCAGGACATCGGTTGCATCGCGAAGCGACGACTCCAAGAACTCCAGTTCGTGATTCACCGCAATACGAAGCGCCTGAAATGTCCGCGTTGCACAATGAATGCGTCCGTGGCGATACGACGCCGGCACGGACCGAGCAATGATGGAAGCAAGTGTCCCTGTGGTCTCAATGGCGCGATGTTGCCGTTCCTGCACGATGGCTCGAGCAATTCGCCTGGCATATCGTTCCTCTCCATACTGAAAAATGATGTCCGCGATCGCGTGTTCGGGGCTACAGTTCACCAGATCCGCGGCAGTTTGCCCGATCGCTTGGTCCATGCGCATATCAAGCGGGCCTTCTTGCTGAAAGCTGAAACCTCGTGACGCATCCTCCAACTGTGGAGAGGAAATTCCCAAATCGAAAAGCACGCCATCGACCGTCGTGACACCTGTTTCAGCGAGGTGCCACTTCAAGTCCCGATAATTTCCTTGCCGCAACACAATACGATCTCCAAATCGACTCAGACGTTGCCGACAGAAATGAATTGCTTGCGAATCCTGGTCTAGCCCTATGACCGTGGTTTCAGCCTGGCTGGATGCCAGAAGCATTTCCGCATGTCCACCATACCCCACCGTGCAATCCAAAATAATGATGGGTCGCTCATAAAGTAGCCAAAAACAGATTTCCTGACCAAGTACTGAAATATGCATGTAAAATATGTCTACCCACTTAACTCCACTTTTCCCCACGCCAGACGGAAGTATACTCTCGCATTTTTGGTTGTCAACAGACTTTTCAGTTACTTAGAGGGCCACTACATGAAGCGCCGGAGAAGAGATTGTCCTCCACATGTAGCAGCAATAATATCTTTTGGGTTGGATATCGGAAATGACTACCGACCCATTCGGTTACTAACTCGAATAGTTTGGTTGACTTAAGAACATTTCGATTAGAGAATGTTTTCATGTGCAAAACCTATTTGAACTCCCCGCACACAAGACCATCTCTGTGCCTCATGGTTTCATTCTTTTGCTGTGGCCAGGCTTATGCAAAGGAATTCAATCCTGATAACCATCTCAATCAACCGGCGCCGGTTTATTGGTGCTCCAGCAAGACACCGGACCAGCAGATTTCGACGAAAAAAAGCTCTGATTGTGAGCCACTCTACGATCAACAGGCGATGGAATCTTTCAGGGAGCGAGCACGCAAACAGGGGTTCGATCTCCCCGAGCGCGATCCGATAATGATCGTAGAGATGCAGAATGTGGCCTCCAAATTTTCAGATCGCTATCGAAAGTTTCTCTCATGCTGCTTGACGGACAACGACGCACCGACAGAAATCGTTGATTTGATCGATGAAGCCAACCACATCCTCAAAGCTGTCCAACAAAAAGGCATCTTCAATTCCGCCGGGTTCGGTGTGGGGTCCGGAAATGGAGGCTTGGGCGGTGGTGCCGCACAAGGTCCGAAGCTCGGGACGTTCGCTCGACAATTCACGCTCAGCGAAATTGTCCGAACGGTTGCACACGCCCGTGCGGACCTGTTTCGACTCAAGGAGCGCCTTGATAAATTGAACGAGGCGCAGCGAGGTCTCGCTGAAGTGGACTACGAAACCAGCGGCCGGGCCAAGGTGCAGATTCAAGAGGAGGAGGAAGCGATCAGGAAAGACTTTAAAGCCAAACGGCCGCCGTCATCTGCACCAACCGGGATGGAAATTCAAGACACGACTTTGCAATCACGAATTGGAGGAGAAATCGAAGACACCAAGCTGAATTCTCACTTCGGAGCGGACATCAACTTTCTTATGCCCTACAGTACTGTCAGTGAATCACTGCGACCGCGACGTGGTGAAGACATCCATCAAAGCAACATTCCCCATCGGCCGGGAACGGATATACAAGACACTTCCCTGCCCAGCAGCACGGGGTTCGAAGTCGACAATGCTCAAAACCGTGAGGGAACTTCTACACTCACGCGGCGCGGGGCCGGTGCCTCCATCGGAGATTCCGACCTGAACAGCCGAAGACGTTAGTGCCATCGTTATCACTTCCCAACCGCCGGCATCGGCTCCCACGTCTCTCCCCCATCTGTGCTGCGATACAGACCGCTCCCATTTGTGCCGGCATAGAACAAATTCGGATCGGTCATGCTTTGAGCAATCGCCCTGATATTGGTGGTCGCCAGGCCGCGATTGATCGGCTTCCAGGTCATGCCGCTATCTTCGCTCCGATGCACTCCGTCTCGCCCGGTAATGTAGATGACACCTTTGCGCGTTCGATCAAGAATCATCGCAACGATCATTTGATCGGGGAGCGACGCGCCCATTCGATTCCAGGATCGAGCCGCATCCGTTGATTTGTACATCCCGGCCAGCGTGGCGGCGTACACGGTGTCGGGTTCATACGGATCGACCAGGACCGACGTGACGTTCAGAGCCCTCGATGTTTTCAACATCCCGGGTGGCACCAATCCGTTGTTGACCTTCTCCCAATTACCGGCCTGATCGAGTGACTTGTACACACCACCACTGGTTCCGGCGTAGAGAACGGAGGGTCTCGTAGGATCCATCCCTAGCGTCACGACCATCAGCACTTCTTTCATGCCCTCCATTCTCTTGCTCCATTGTTCGCCCCCATTCTTGGTCTCAAACACGCCCATCGTTGTGGCAAGAAAGATATGCTGCGCATCGGCAGGATCGAAGAGGAACTGATTCACCACGGAAGTGATAGTGGCATCATCAAGTCCCGCGCGCATCGATATCCACCGCTGCCCGCCGTCATGGCTCTTGTAGACGGCATCACCCTTCGTCCCGGCATACACCGTCGCGGGATACACAGGATCGATGGCCATGGCGATCACACGGGAATAGCTCATTCCTTGAGAAAGGTTCGTCCATGTCCGGCCGGCATCACGGCTCTTATAGATATAGTCGTTCGTCGCAACGTAGATGATATCCGGATTCTTCGGATGGAGCTGGATGAGAACGATCGGATCGCTGCGGTTACAGCCGGTCAGAGAGGTCGCGAGAAAGAGGAGAGGGAGCAGAATCTTCATGAAGCCGATGCACATACCCCCTATTTATCGATAGTTCGTGAACTGTAGATCGATCCCGAAATCCTTGCCCTTCAAGAATGTGATCGCGGACTGCAATTCATCCTTGCTCTTGCCCAACACCCTCACTTGCTCGCCCTGAATCTGCGCCTGCACTTTCAATTTTGAATCCTTGACGGCCTTCGTGATCTCCTTGGCCTTGTCCGATGCCAAGCCGCTTTGAATCTTCGCTACTTGCCGCACCGTCCCGCTCAACGCCGGCTCGATCGCGCCTTGTGTGAACGCTTTCAGCGACACGCCGCGTTTCACACACTTGGCCTTGATAATTTCCTGCACCGCCTTCAGCTTGTACTCGTCGTCGGAAATGACCACTACCTCTTTTTCTTTCTCCTTCAACGTGATCTCGGTCTTCGTGTCCTTGAAATCGAATCGCTGCTTGATCTCCTTCGTCGCCTGATCCAGTGCGTTCTTCAGTTCCTGCATGTTGACTTCTGACACCACGTCGAATGAAAACTGATCCGCCACAATATCCTCCTTCTTTTCTCGTCCCCCCCAGGAAGGGCGGTATGATGATCTTTCACTGCGTATGCACTGAGCACCGCCGTGATTTTTTAATTCAATAGATCCAGTATGCGGGCGCGACCAAGAGATGAACCATGCCGCCCTCAACAACACCCCGTTCCATGCGGCAACTTAAACGTCTTCCCCTCATCAGAATGAATCACCGTGCGCATCCGTCCAGCAGTCCCGCCGCCCGCCATCACGACGACTTCGCTTGATGTAAACGGCTTCTTCAAGACTACGTAGCCGTACCATTGCCTGATACTGTCGCTCAGCACGATCACGCCCATCACCGCCACCAGCGCCACCAACGCCCCGTCCAGATAGAGGGCGAAGGCCTGTCCCGCCTCCAAGCTTCCGGCTTTTTTCAAGAACATCCAAAACATCTCATACGATCCGGTCAATGTAATCACGCCCACAAACAGCATCGGCAGCGCCGTCACCCAGAGATAGGAGGACTTCGACATCTTGATCAATACCGTAGTGCCAATGCAGAGTGCCAGCATGCCGAGCAGTTGGTTCGCAGCGCCGAACATCGGCCAAATCGTCGAGATGCTCCCCGTCCCGATCAAATAACCCCAGGCTCCCACGACCAGGCCACTGCTCAACATGACACCCGGCGCCCAGTTCATCCGGCGAAAGGGGGCATAGACCCGTCCGGCCATTTCTTGAATGAGATACCGCGCTACGCGTGTTCCGGTATCGATGGTCGTGAGAATGAACAGCGCCTCGAACACCAGTGCAAACTGATACCAATAAGCCATGAGACCGGCCATGCCCGGCAACGCTGAAAAGATGGAGGCCATGCCGACCGCCAGCGACACCGCTCCACCGGGACGTCCGGCCACATCCACCTCGACGAGTTGTGACAACTCGGTAATCCGCGACGGCGCGAACCCCATGGCCGCGAGCGCATCAGAACCCAATGTCGTATTGATCGCCAAATAATCTCCGGGAATCAGCACCGATGCCGCAATCAACGCCATCACGCCGACAAAGCTCTCGAGCAGCATCGCTGCATACCCCACCACCGCCTGCGACTCTTGCTCGATCATCTTCGGCGTCGTGCCGGATGACACCAGCGAGTGAAAGCCCGAGATCGCTCCGCAGGCAATCGTGATGAAGAGAAAGGGAAAGAGCGTACCGGGAATAATCGGCCCGCCTCCTCCGGCAAACGTCGTCACGCGAGGCATCTCCATGGTGGGCGCCATAAAGATGACACCGAACCCAAGCAGAAACACCACGCCGAGTTTCATAAAGGTCGAAAGATAGCCGCGCGGCACCAGCAGCATCCAGCCCGGCAGCACCGAGGCGAGAAAGCCATAGCCCGCCAGGAGCCACACCAGCGACGGCTTGTCGAACTCGAAGAGCCGGGCATAGGAGGACTGGGCGACGACACGACCGAACAGCACCGCCGCAATCAGCAGAACCACGCCAAGCACCGACACTTCCGCCACGGCGCCGGGACGAAATTTCTGGAGATAAAAACCCATGAGCAGGCCGATCGGAATTGTCATGGCGATCGTAAACGTACCCCAAGCGTTGTGGTAGAGCGCGTTCACGACGGCGAAGCCCAACCCCGCCAACGCCACCACAACAATAAACAGCACCGCCGTCGCCGTCGCCGTGCCAGTGATCGAGCCTAATTCATCATGGGCAATCTCGGGGAGCGAACGCCCATTGCGTCGCATGGAAGCCACCAGAATGATGAAGTCCTGAACGGCTCCCGCCAGCACGGCCCCGATCACCAGCCAGAGAAATCCGGGCATGAATCCGAACTGCGCGGCCAGTACCGGACCGAGCAGGGGTCCCGCCCCTGCAATGGCCGCAAAGTGGTGGCCGAAGAGCACGGCCTTGTTGGTCGGATGAAAATTCACGCCGTCATTCAACCGCACGGCCGGCGTCACGTGCTGGTTGTTCAGTTCGACGACTCGCCCGGCAATCCACCTGCCATAGAATCGATAGGCCAGCACATAGATGCACGCCGCCGCCACGACCAACCAGAGACCGTTCACCTTCTCCTGTGGGTTGATAAACCCTGCAACCTGAGCCAGGGCAAAGGCCCCGAATATCGACAGGACGAACCAAAGCATGGAGGCGATCTTCATGGGCGGCATAGTACCACAATCACCCGGCTGTACTGTCATTTCCCCACATGAAGGTTGCCAAGAACCGCATCACTGGGTATGGTGGCAACAATGTCTACCTTCGATAATTGTTCGGACAGTATCTCGATGACTCCGCAGGACATCCCGCAATCGGATGCCGCTGCCGTCCGGCGGCGCTTGCACGGCAGTCATGCAGGGAGCCGGGGAAAATTTCTTCACCGCCTTCTCCCTCACATTCAATGCCACCACCTCCCAGATCGGGATGTTGAATGCGTTACCGGCCTTTGTCGGCACCTTTGCTCAATTCGGATCCGTCATGTGGTTGCGTTGGTTCGATCACCGGCGCTTGATCGTCGTCGCCGGAGCCGCGGCACAGGCCGCCCTCTGGCTGCCGCTGCTCATCCTTCCATTTATCTTTCCGGAATACGGCGCCACCCTCGTTATCGCCTGCGCCGTGCCGCTCGTCGTCGTAGGGCATTTCTCCATTCCAGCCTGGAACAGTTTGATCACCCACCTGCTCAATCCCGACACCCGTGGGACATATTTCGCCAAGCGCGCCCGTATCACGTCGGCCATAAGCTTTACCGCCTTGATCGGGGGAGGACTGCTGTTGAGCTGGACCGAACACCTGCAAGCGACCTGGGTCGGGTTTACCATCCTGTTCCTGCTTGCTGCGGTTGCCCGTGGCCTTGCAGCCCATTATCTTCAGCGACTCGATGAATCCGATGGGCCGGTCACTGAGCACCTGAGCCTTCGCTTCAAAGACTTTGTCGTGGCGGGGCGACACGAAGCCTTCATGCGCTTTCTGCTGTTTTCCGGCTTCATGCATATCAGCGCCCTGCTCGCCGGTCCCTACTTCGCCGTCTACCTGCTTCGCGATTTGCATCTGTCGTACATGGAATATTCCCTGTGGGCCGCAGCCTCGGTCATCGGGGGATTTCTCACCATTAACGGTTGGGGCCGCATCGGCGATCTGTACGGAAATCGCAAACTGCTGATGACGACCGGGTTCCGGACTGCCGATCCTGCCGTTGCTTTACCTCACGACAGAAGACGTGTGGTGGCTCATCGTGATCAATGGCTTGGCGGGCATGCTCTGGTCCGGCTTCAGTCTCGGGCTTCAGAACATCGTCTACGACCTCGTGAAGAGTGAAGAGCGGGCCGGCGCGGTCGCCCTGAGCAATGGTGTTATTGCGACGAGCACGTTTATGGGGACCATGCTTGGCGGATGGCTCAGTACCGTGCTCACGCCCGAAATAATTATCGGATCCTTCGAGGTGCATTTCGCTTCGAACCTCCCGGTCATCTTTTTGGCCTCGGGTCTTCTGCGCCTCGCCGTGACCGTCCTCTTTATGAAGCCGCTCAAGGAGGCGCGGGACGTCGAACCGATTTCCCACGAACTCTTCCAAGAACTACCCCTCATCAAACCCATGATGGACGTCATCGGCCGTCGGGTGGGGCATCAGCCGTAGCCACCACGGCTCACCACGGACCATTCATCTTTTCGTGTGATTCATGGGACCCGTTAGGTGGGCGAGCGCGAGGGACCTAGGACAGCGAGCAACACATGGCCGGGACATAATCGCTATAAACTATGGCTTAGGAAGGGTCCGAATCATTGATCAAACACAGCCTTAAGCCTGTCCATTTGGTGACAGCCCATGATGTGAGAGCATTGATAGGTGTTTTTCAGGGCAACTACGCGTCAAAGGGATTTCTTACCACTATGTCTGACTTGGCCCCCAGGATAAAGAACGACCCATTGATTACTCCTTTCATGCCAGCTCGATGAGAGTGGATCAGTGGCGAAACATTAATGCGAATGCGTCGACTTCAAGAAACTTGCATACCCGTTACAGCAATTTTAAGATACAAATCCTTCACACTCTGGCCCACCTGGATCGCCGCAGATATAGATGCCCAATTCCTGTGACTTTGCCGGGTCCTGATAATGACGAATAGCCGAGCGTACGCCTTCAATCAACGGGCCCGTTCTAATCATCCTGCTTTTTGCTATACTCCTCCGCACCATGCCATCGGATCCCCCGCCTCCGCAGCCGTCTCCAAAAGATCGTCGAGAGTTTTATCGCATCACCGTTCCCTTGCCGATCTGTCTTCAGGTTGAGGGCGACGAGGCGGAGGCCACGCTCCTCCAGCGGTCCGTCAACATCAGCGGAGGCGGCATCGGCATCACCCTAAACCAAGTCTTCGAGGTGGGCGCAATCCTCACCTGCACCCTGCTCCTTCCCGGCCAAGTGCTCTTCAAGTCGTCTCTTGAGGTGCTGCGCGTCGATCCCATCACCTATCCATCCAACACCTACCGCCTCCACGGACGCTTCGTCAGGATAGCCAATCAAGATCGAGAACTGCTGATCAGGCATATCATCCAATTCCAACGTGAACTCCTGAATAAGCACTACTCGGCGTGAATGGGCGCGCCCTTCATCGTGTAAGGCTCCGGGCAACTCCGAGAAACGCTGCTTGTCCCCGCGAAAGGGGGATTCATTCTGCCGCGCGAGGCCGACTAGACTGGGCCACCGTGGAACCCACACGTCCTTATTTTCGAAATCACTACCGAGTCCCTCTCGCCGTGCAGTATCCCGTGATGTTTTCCGATGCGGAAACGATCGCGGAAGGGAAGGTGATGAATCTCACGGTATTCGGCTGTGCGATCGAGTGTGACGGTGCCGCGCCGCAGCGGACCACACTCCGTATACGGCTGATCCTCCCCGATCAAACACAGTCACTCCCGGTTGAAGAGGCGGAGGTCCGATGGGTCCTGGGGAATCGAATGGGACTTCAGTTTCACAAGGTGGAGCGGGCGGCGGATTTTCGGCTCCACGGCTTTGTGTGGGATCGCATGCTCGAACGGCTTCGGACCATTGCTCAGGAAGAATTTTCCCCTTCTTGAGCCTGCGGTATCCGGGCTTTTCCTACCATTGCCAAGCACAACAGCCCGATGCCGATCCACACCAGCTCACGAAACCGCCGCAGCAGCGCAAACGTGATGCCTGTCACGTCACTGTAGCCGAAAGCCTGGAGCAGCAGGAGATTGCCGGCATCCTGAGCGCCCAAACTGCCGGGGATGAAGAAAGAGCCGCCCTTGATGAACACCGCGAGCGCACCGATGGAGAGGGCGGACAAGATGCTGACCGAACCGCCGAGCAAGTAGATGATCCCGAACACCTCCAACGATTCTGCCATCCAACCCAAAAAGTACACCCCCATCGAAGCATAAAAGGCTTTTTGATGGTGGCTGTAGAAATTCCGGATCGTCTGGTCGATCGAGCGCAGGTGTTCCTCCTGCGTTTCCAGAAACTGGATTCGTACGCCCAGTTTCTTCACCAATGACAGAATCGATGCAAAAAGCCCGCGCTGTTGGATAAAAACAAATCCCGCGATTGAACACACGAGCAATCCAACACTCAGCAGTGCCGCCGTGATCGTCTGCCCCGCGGAGCTGCCGGCCCCCAAAATCCAAAAAGCTAGGGCGATACCCGTGAGGATATAGAACACTTCGGCGATCGTCATGGTCGTCTTCGCAATCACGACCGACGCGGCTCCCTCCGCCATGGGCACGTCGTGTCTTTTGAGCAGATAGGCTTTCAGCGGTTCGCCTCCCAGATAGGCCGTCGGAGTCGTCATATTCACCACCTCGCCGGCGGTCCGAATCGTCAGCAGTCGCCAAAACGGAATTCCACGGGCGGCTCGTCCCAACACGACTTTCCACCCATAGGCTTCAACGGAATACATGACGACCGAGGGGATGAGGACGGCGAGCAAGGCAGTAGGACCGAGTCGTGTCGCGGCCTCGTAAATATTGGCGGGACCGATATGCCAGACGAGAAGGCTCAGGACGATGAGGCCAAGGGCCAGTAAAATGTAGCGCAACACGTTAGTCGAATGGCGGACGCGCCATTATGGCCGAGGAGATGAGACGGCAGATGGGCGGATGACCCATATCATGGCGCCGGCAAACAGCCAGGAGCCTGCTGCTGCAAAGAGTAGAAACCAATAGAGCTGATCGAACAGGGCAAAGCCCAGTAAGGCCGCTGAGAAATCCCGGCTGGCGACATTTTTCAACATGACGTCCGCCCACGCGGCATGGGCCGGGCTTCTCCAGCCATTCAGCGATTTAACCTTTTGCGCTCTTTCGACAAGTAAAAATGAGAGGCCGTTGCCGAACACCGCCGCCACACCCAGCGCGAGAGGGACCCAGTCATCTGCCTGTCCGATGTGGGCCGTATAAAGTCCCACGGCAATGCCGCCAAAAATCGCCATGTGCACGATGTTGTCCAAGACAATATCGAGCCAGGCACCGAAGGGCGATTCGGTAAAGGTCAACCGCGCGACTTCTCCGTCGCAACAATCGATGACAGCCGCCAATTGAAACAAGAGGGCGGCCATGATACCGGTGCTGTACGTACCCATTCCAAAGCCGGCGGCGGCAACCAAACCGATCAATCCGGCGAGGACCGTGATGGAATTGGGGGAGAGCCCCATGACGAGAAAGAGGCGCGTGAACCAGCGAGAGACCTTGCGATTGAAATAGCGATCGACAAAGCCTTCGAATTCACCTTTGAGCGAACTGAACAACTTCTTTTCGGCCGTTTGGACGTCGGCCCTGGTCCGGACTGCGTGATACCAATTCCCCCGCTTTTCTCCAGCCGAGACAATACGCACTCGACCATCCGCCGCGGCCCGGTCCAGCCACTGGCGGATCGGGGGGCCTCCCTTCTCGCTCGCCGCTTGACTGGCGTTGCTCATCAGGCTTGCCGGCACGACGACCAGCTCAGCGACACGCAGGGCCGGATCGTCGAAACAAGGAAGAGCGAGGGCCGCCGGGCGACCGGACCGGACTTTCGATCGCACGCCTTGCACCATGACCCGATCGACCTGCTCCGGTGAGGCTTGGGAGACCACGATGGCCTGGCCGTCCTGCACGTCGCGTCGCAGCTGTTCGATCAGCCCTCGAGAGAACACGCTATTGACGCCCGTAATCAGCGCAAAGCCATGCACTTCGGCCGCCAAGGCTTCCCATGTCCGAGGATCATCGAGGGGAAATTCACGGATCGGCATCCAGCGGACGGGAATCGTGACGCGCGGCCCTTTGCCGAGCGCTTGTTTCAGCTGCTCCTCCTCCGAACCGGAAAGGACGATTAATTGGCGAATCCCGGCCCGTTGCAACGTGAGCACGGTTCGTTGAAAGAGCCCGATCCCCACGACGCTTGTTAGGGGCCCCACGTCGCCTACGGGTTGGTCGGTCGGACCGCCGAAGACCCCTTCAGACGGCAACAGAATCGCCGTCGCCAGTCCTTGGATTTCGGCCTTCCGTTGAAGGACGCTCTTACTCATGGTTCCATCGACAACTGTGTCTGCTGGCCCGGTGGTCCCTTGCGCAGATTTCGTTTTCTCGGACATCCTACCATGTTGATGACTTTCTCATAATCTTGGCAAAACTTCCAATTCCGCTTTTCTTACGTCTTCGATAAAATCGATCTCGGTCCAAGGCAGTCCCCCGATCCGTTCATAACCGACCCGCACGTCCTGAAAATACTGCCGCAGCGCGTCTTCGTACTCCATATCCCACGAGCCTCTGTCGATGCAGCTTCGGAGCGATGAGACGACGCGAGGCGTGTCGGCATGCCGAACCCGAAGAAATCCCACCCCTTCACCGGCATGGTCATACTGTTCCGGCATGTTCTTTGTCAGTGCGATCACTCGCCCCCCCGCCACGACCACCATGCATTCTTCTCCGGTCTGCTTTACCGTCTCATCCATCAACAACGCATTTTCAGAGGGCGAGGACACCAGACGCCGGAGGATCTCCGGATGAAACAGCACGTCGGCGTCCATCACGATGATATCGTCATCGAGCGCCGTTCGGGCAATCCACAGTGACGAAATACTGCCTCTGTGAAATTGTTCGTTGACCAAGAACGTGACCTTGACACCGCACGCATCCTGCTCGACCGCCGCACGAATCATCTCCTGTTTGTACCCGACGACGATCTCCGCGCGGCGAATGCCGACGGAGGCTAGCGACTCCAAGTAGCGCCGCAGGAGCGAACGCCCCCCGATCTCGATGAGACATTTCGGACGGTGTTGGGTGACCTCCCACAGACGTTTTCCGACCCCCGCTGCAAGGATGACGGCCTTCATGATGATTTGCACACGTGCTCGAAGGCGTCGAGGAACCCGCCGAACTGCGCCTCGGATAAAGCCCCCATATTGGCCACGCGGAAGATCTTGTTTTCCAAGTTGCCTTGACCGGCATAAATGACATACCCCTGCTGCTTGAGGCGGTCATGTAACGTCCGGTAGGACATACCATCCGGCAGGTGATAGGCCGTGATGGTATTCGATTGCCGGTCCGCCGGAAGAAGGGCCTTGACACCAAGCTTAGCCATTCGTTCACGGATCAGGGCCGCCATCTTTTTGTACCGTTGGATGCGATTGGCCACGCCTTCTTCGAGAAGCTCGTCGAGCGCTTCGTCGAAAGCATAGTAGACCTGTACCGCGGGCGTGAAAGGAATCGTGCCTCGCCCGTCGTTGTCGATGTAATGGGTGAGATGGAGATACCACGAGCGCTTCGGGTACGAGCGCATTTTCTCGATGAACCCCTTCCGCACGAGCACGAAGGAGACCCCTGGAAACCCCTGGATACACTTTCCGGCCGTCCCCGCCACCATATAGATGTGCGACCGTGCAATGTCGATCGTCTCGCCCGCCAGAGCGCTGACGGCATCGAGCACGAATACCCGATTTTGATTATCGACGATTTCGGCGATCTCGTGGACGGGATTGAGGAGGCCGGTGGTGGTCTCATGATGCACCATGCCGACGGCATGCACTTCCTGGTGCTGTCGCAAGGCAAGAAGCAATTTTTCCGGATCGGGACGACTCGTCCATTCATACTTCAACTCGCTCACCCCCAGACGATTGAGCCCCACGATTTGAGACATCCGTTCACCATAGACGCCGTTATTGAGGATGAGCATACGGCGGCCGTGAGGGAGTGACGACATCAAGGCCGCTTCGACGGCGGCCGTCCCCGATCCCGTCATCACGACGGCGACGTAGTCCGACTCAGCTCCTGGGACAAAGGCCTTGAGCAGCTTGGCTTGGATGCGGTGAAGCAATTCGTAGAATTCATCTTCCCGATGGCAGATATCGGGCTTCACCAAAGCCTGCCGTATCCGTTCAGAGACATTCACAGGACCGGGATTGAGGAGAATCACTTTTCTTCCTTCTTCATCCTCAGGAAGCGCAATGCGCGTCCCTTATTGCGCGCATGACCGAGCACGCTCATTCCACCCGCGTCGCCGGGATCCGTCTTGCCCGAATCGTGCGCGGTCGACGAGTACGACGAAAGCCTATCGGGCTTCCTATCGCTCAATCGCTTTCATGAACCGGCGGGTGATGTCCGGCGGATCGAGCAGGACCCGGCCGGCATCTTCCACAAATTCGTTCACCTTGATGAGCAACATGCTGGGGCCGTCTTTTTTCAGCATGTTTCTGAACTCGTAGACCAGATCGTCGCGATCACGCACCCGCTCCACATTCACGTAGCCCGCCGACATCGCCACTTTCTCCAGCGGTACCACGTTGGAGATTGTCGGCTGGTTTCCGGTCGTTCCGTACACTTCGTTGTCGAGTACGACGTGGATGAAATTCTTCGGTTTCAAGGCACCCACCGTTGCGAGCGTCCCCATTCCCATCAATACATTTCCGTCGCCATCGAAGGTGATCACCTGTTTATTCGGTTTGGCGAGTGCGACACCGAGCGCGATCGCGGGGGCGTTCCCCATGGAGCCGATCATGTAGAAATGGGTGGGTCGATCCGCGACCTTGTGAGCCTCGCGCGAGGGAAACCCGTTGCAGATAACGACGGGTTGATCGGTCAGCAACTCCAGCAAGGCCGCCATGGCCTGGGCCCGGCTGATCAATGTGCCTTGCTCGGGCCTCACGGATGCAACCCCTTCACGACCCCCTTGGTGATGAACAACGCGACGGGAATCTGTCGCTGCATGAACGTCTGAGCCACCCACCTGAAATCTTCAATGGCCGTTTTTTCAGTCAAGGTACGATGCGGGATTTTGACGGTATCGAGCAATTGCGGCATCACTTCTCCCATCACCAAATGTTCAGGCGCATCCTTGCCTCCTTGGCCCCGCCATGAAACGATCAGGATGCAGGGTTGTTTATAGATCACGTTAAGAGAAATGAGCGTATTGAGAGAGGTGCCGAGTCCCGAATTCTGCATCAGCACGGCGGGGGTTTTTCCGGCCATATACGCGCCCGCAGCCATACCGACCGCTTCATCCTCCCGAACCGCGGGGGTATAGAGTCGGCGGTTCATGAGTTCCGCAATGATTCCGCCCAGGATCGAATCCGGTACGCCGGTGAAAAAATTGACCCCCATGTCTTGCATAGATTGCACGAACACGTCACTTTCCATCATTGGGATTTCCCCTGGGATATTGGTACAGCCCGTAAAAATCGGCGCATTATAAGATACGTTCAGCGAGCTTCTCAAGAAAGATTCGCCGTTGTGTTGGCTTCCCTCGCATGTTAGCGTTAAATACCTGTACACAAAGGAAGCTCCAGCTGAGATGATCGAGCCCATCCGATCAGCATCCCATACGTGGCCGTTCGTCATGATGATCGCGGCTCTGATCAGCCCAGTATGGGCGGTCCCTATGACGAATGACCCGAAAGGATTTCACGATATTCCTTGGGGATCCTCCCTGTCCATGCGTCCTGATCTGGAACCGCTACACGCAGGTCCGCATATCGCGGAATATCTCCGCAAGACCGAACCGTCATCTTTCGCGGGAATCGAAACGAGCAACGTTCTCTATGTCGCGGTGGACGACCAATTCGCGCGCGTCATCATTCGATATCAAGGAGACCAAGTCCATCGGCAGATGCTGAGCTTCTTGGAAAGTCGATTCGGTCGGCTCGAGCGCGTTCCCGGACAAATGGCGCGCGGCCTCACCCAGCAGTACAACTGGCGTGGAAGCGACACTGAAATCAACCTCACCTATCAGGGCGGCACAGAGCGTGGCTATATTTTCCTCGATAGTCGCACGCTCGCCCCACGGTTCAACGATGACATTACCGATTCCGCGGAGTAGTTCGACGCTGCTTACTCCAGGACCGGAAAAAGTTTTCATTGACAACAGCCACACGCTTTCCCATCATGTTGTCCTTGATGACCAACGCCGCAAAACTTCGAGCTGCATTAAAAAAGCCGGGGGCCTTGAGAGTAGTCGGTGCGCACGATGCACTCAGCGCCCGTCTCATCGAACGCGCCGGCTTCGACGGTGTCTGGGCGAGCGGCTTTGCCATTTCCGCCTCGCTTAAATGCATCCCTGACGCCAGTTTTATCACTTCGAGCGAGCAGCTCGACATCGAACGCAATATCGTTGAGGCCGTGAGCATTCCCGTGATCGCGGACTGCGACACCGGTTACGGCAACGCGCTGAACGTCATGCGGACCGTCACAGACCGTGAGCGAGCCGGCGTGGCTGCCATTTGTATTGAAGACAACGTCTATCCAAAACGCTGCAGTTTCTACGCGGGCGTTCGACGCGAATTGATCCCCATTGAGGAACACTGCGGCAAGATTCGAGCGGCCAAAGCCGCTCAAACTTCCCCGGAGTTCATGGTTATCGCCAGGACGGAGGCTCTCATCGCCGGTTGGGGACAAGAGGAAGCCTTGAGGCGGGCCGAAGCGTATGCCGACGCGGGAGCGGACGCAATCCTGATCCATTCGAAATCGAAAAAATTCGACGAGCTGAAGGCCGTGTACAAAATGTGGTCCGGACGCGTCCCGCTGGTCGTTGTTCCGACGATTTTCGATCAGACCACTGCGGCGGAAATGGAAGAAGCCGGTGCGAAGATCATTATCTATGCCAACCAACCGGTACGGGCCGCAATTCAAGCAATGACGGACACGTTGGATCTCATCAAGAAGGACTCGCGCCCCGGCGCGGCCAACGACCGAATCGTCACGCTACCTCAAGTGTACGACATCGTCGGCGTCCCGGAAATGGAGCAAGATGAGAAACGGTTCTTGCCGATGGGTAGCGAACGAATTACGGCGATTATCGCCGCCGCCGGATTCGAAAAACAGCTCCTGCCGTTGATCGAAGACAAGCCGAAGTGCTTGCTCGACATTAAAGGGCGAACGATCCTCGATCGCCAGGTCAGCGCGCTCAACGAATGCGACATCAAAGAAATCGCCTTGGTTCGCGGGTATAAAAAAGAAGCCATTTCGCTCCCCAACATCCGCTACTACGATAACGACCGTTACGAGGAAACGGGCGAGCTCGTTTCGCTCTTTTGTGCCGAAAATGAGTTGCGCGGGCGGACCATCGTCCTGTACGGCGATATCATCTTTGATACCTCGATTCTTGAGAAATTGCTCAAGAGCCCCGCCGACATTGCGTTGGTTGTTGATTTAGCCTGGTTTGATCAGGAACAACGGAATATTCAACCGACTCATCTTAATCCGGACCTTGTCTCACTGGCCACCCCACCCGGCAAAAGTTATTTGTCCCGATTTGTCATGCCGGAAGGTGAGCACCAGGTGGTGAAGATCGGCCAACAACTTCCGCGCGAACAGGCGCATGGGGAATTCATCGGTATGGCCATGTTCTCGGAGAAAGGAACTCAAGCCCTTCGCGAGTGCTATCACCGCGTCCAGAAACAACATGAGTCATCCCCGTTCCACGAATCAGCAAGCCTGTCCAAAGCCTCTTTTACTGATATGCTGCAAGAGCTGATTGACCAGGGCCATCACACCCAAGCTGTACCGATTTTCAAGGGATGGATGGAGGTCGATTCCTTCGAGGAATACCAAAAAGCCTGGGCAAAGATCCGGCAGTAATTTGTTTTCATCGTACGGAAGTACCACTCCCGCCTGCGAAGATATTCTTTTCTTCATAGATCGTGTATCAGGTCGCTCCTCGTGGCCGAACCATATTGCTGAATTGGGTGGGAAAAGATTGTAGACAAGGATATGATGGTGAAACTGACGATGAACGGCCGAAAACCCTATGTGCCTTTAGATAACCGTTATGCAGAACGTGTCGCTGTCACGTGTCGAGTGCGCTATGTCGGGGAAGTTCCGACGCAACCTCACCAAGGCGAAGGCCTCACAAAAAACATATCTGTTTCTGGGTGCCATGTCGTCAGCGACCGCCCAGTGACGCGGGGAACATTATTGACCCTTACGATTGCACTTCCCGATGGATTACCCCAACTTATATTGAAATCGGCGCATGTTGTGTGGGTGTCAGGTTGTCAGTTTTCTGTCCGATTCATGGATCTGACCCGAGAGCACCGAAAGCGGCTGCAATCCTTCATTTGGAAAAGCATCTCCCACAACACCGTGAGTGATCAACGAACCCGATTCCGACTAATGTAGTCCAACGTCCTCCCCATTGTGCACTGCCTACATCGCCAGGGTTCTTTCTAGGAACAGGCTTGCCATGGCATACTGTGTATAGAGCCATTCTTCAAAGCAGCTACATGACACGTGGAGTTACTCTCTTTTATCCTCTATACTCCCCCCTTCTGAATTGTGCGCTCCCCCTCCTCCAGTGGGAAGGCAAGACTGACTCTAAGCGCTAGCCTTCATCCATACGAAATCTCTAACTAAAGGAACCGTTTTTCAGACCGAAGACGCAAGCTGCCAGATTTTGATGAACTGGTGCTTGGCCAATTATGACCGAGGATCGCAATCCAATCGAAATAGGCCTGCAGACAGGAGGTGGAGCGATGAAACACAAGAAGCACTTAGGGCTATCGGAATCAATTCACTCATCTCAATCAATCGAGCGCCGTAGAATGGGCAGAACTTGTGTCTCCCTTGGCCTTATGTACTCAGGTGTCCATGGGGAGGATGTTCTCATTGGAGACGGTAGCGTTGTCGACCTATCCGAATGCGGGTTGGGGATCCGTGGAAATTGTCCGGTGAACGTGGGTATGGAACTAACCTTGTTTTTGTATCTGCCGAACGATGAGGAACCCCTGTTCGTTTCGGAAGCAACGGTCGCCTGGACAGCGGGATCTCTATTTGGTGTGGAGTTCAAGGAAGCGAGCCGCTGTGATTGTGATCGGATGCGGGCGTATCTCTGCGCCCAATCAGTGGCCCAGGTCTAATCGTTTGATGGCCGACCACCTCCTGATGACTGGAAATGTCACCATGAGTAAGGTGCTGAGGATGATGCCACCTGAACGCCATAAGGCCACACAATGTTCTGTCCTTTTCTAAGGCTTTCGTACCCCGACCCTTCGAATCCGCGTTTAATCCACTTACCTTGTCATTGATACAAGTCTCATGCTACTTTGTGGTCAGTAATTACTTACTCACCGTGGGTAGAACACGGATATCATCCCCTCAACGGCGTCAACCCTCACGAACCTCAGGTCATGAGCGGCAAGCCAGCCTGATCAGTGCTGTGACATCGGTGTTTGCCGCAAACGGCTTTACCGGAACGACCACGAACCAAATCACCAAGGCAGCCGGTGGCAGTGAGGCACTGCGCTTCAAACACTTTCCGACCAAGCAGGCATTGTACACCGCAATTCTTGCAGAAAAGGCTCAATATTCCGGGCTGCGGGAAGCTGTCGAAGAAGCTACCAAGAGACGAGATGACGAACGGCTCTTCACGTTGCTCGCCGACTATCGAGTAAGGAGGGGGGCAGGTCCGGCATTGTTTCGCCTCCTCCTTTTCAGTACCTTGGAAGGACATGAGCTGTTCCAACAAGTTTTTTCAGCAATATCGTGTCTTTCACGATCACTTAGTCGGCTACATTCGCCGACGCATCGAGGATGGCGCGTTCCGCCCAGTCGACCCCGTGCTTGCCGCCAAAGCCTTCTTTGGTGTCATCCTCCACCATCGGCTACTGCATGATATCTTCGGATTACCCATGCACCTGTCCCATGAAGCCACAGTGATCCAATATGTGTCTCTTTTCCTCGGCGGGTTCGTCCGGCAGCCGCCGGATTTCTAACTGATCCGACAGGCACCACATGAGTCGACTCGTCCGACACCCGTTTCTAACGCTTGGGGTTGTCATCTTCATCTCGATCATGGCGCTTGTAGTCTTTCGCCTGAGTACGGGTGCAAAAAGCGACACGAAGAAGACACGACTTATCACGGTAGGCACTATGTCCGCCCTACGGCAAGATCTGGATATTCGGCTAACCTACACGGCGGACATCTCCCCTAATCAAGTGGTCAATATTTTTTCCCGGGTCGATGGATACATCGCCAAACTGCATGTCGATAAGGGTGATTTCGTCAAGGCGAATCAGTTGCTCGTTGAAATCGACCATACCGACTATCAACATGCCGTCAATCAGGCAAAAGCCAACCTTTCGGCCGCCAAAGCCAAGGTCTCGCAACAGGATGCGGTGGTTCGCAACGCCAAAATTACGTTCGATCGCATGCAGGCCCTGATTAAGGACCAATTCGTCTCCCAGCAAGACCTGGATAATGCGGAGGTGAACTTCGACGCCGCCAAAGCCGCACACGAATCCCTGCAGGCGCAGGTCGATCAAATGAAGGTGGCCCTAGCCCAGGCGGAGACGAACTTAGCGTACTCTTACATCCGAGCTCCATTTTCCGGTTATATCGCAGAGCGAAACTTAGATACCGGAGCCTATGTAAGCAGCGCCACCGCAAGTACCTCGACAATGTCGCGGGGCATCATGAGTCTGCACGACATCAATACGGTCCGGGTGTTGATCGAAGTCGTAGAGCGGGACATTCCTCTGGTAAAGATAGGCCAGAAGGCAGAGCTCCGTGCGGAAGCGTATCCGGACCACCTGTTCGAAGGTACCGTCACGCGCATCGTCCAGGCTTTGAATCGCGCGACACGTACAATGACCGTGGAAATTGACTTACCTAACCGGGATCGCCGGCTAAAAGGCGGAATGTTCGCCCGGGTCGACGTGATGGTGGGAACTCATCGCCAAGCGTTGCAGATTCCCATTGATGCCGTCAGCCGGCTGGAAGATACACAATATGTCTATGTCGTCCGAGAGGGGAAAGCCCGTCGAGTGGATGTCGAGATCGGGGCCCTTAGCGGCAATCGCGTAGAAATCACCAAAGGTTTGACGGGTGATGAACGGGTCATCGTCGCAGGGAAAGACCTCGTACATGACGGCACACCGGTTCAAACCCAGCCGTTATAAGGCCTAACTTGTTATTCGTAAACCGTGAACCGCAACGCAGTTCGCACCTTATTGCCGCGTTGCACGTTGCACGTTTAACGTTTCACGATCTTCAGATATGTGGCTGACTCTACTCGCATTACGCAATCGCATCGGCATCCTGATGCTGTCGCTCGCGCTGGTGGTATTGGGGCTGACGTCTCTCCAACGCTTGCCGGTTGACCTCTTCCCGCAAATCCAGGTTCCGGTCGCTTTCGTCGGTGTCATTTATAAGGGAGCGCCTCCGCTGGACATCGAACAGAGCGTAGTATACCCGATCGAAAAAGCCGTCAGTTCAGCGTCGAATGTGGAACATGTCGAATCGTTCAGTAAACAAGGCCTCGGAGCCGTGCAGATCTGGTTCAACTGGGGGACCGATATTAATGTCGGTCAAATGGAGGTGATGCAGCGGATCACCCAGATTCTAAACAGTCTCCCACCCGGCATTCTCCAACCCTTTATCGTCAAGTTCGATGTCTCGAACATACCCGTTTCGATCGTTTCGGTCTCAAGTGATGCGCTCGACGAACGGGCGCTGTACGACCTCGCCTACAACACGATCGCCCCGCAGATTGAGCAGATCGCCAACGTTGCAGCGGCAACCGTCGAAGGAGGCAAGATCCGTCAGATCAATATCAACCTCGATCCGGCGCTCCTCAGCGCCCGCGGGCTCTCCATTTTGGACGTTGTGAGATCCGTCAAAGCCGCCAATGTGATCCTGCCCTCCGGCGACATCAAAGCCGGCAACCTCGACTACAATGTGTTTACGAACAACCAGTTTCGGACAGTGGAGCCCATCCAAGACGTCATCGTCAAGGTGAATCAGCAAGGCAATCCGGTCCGCGTGCGCGACATCGGGACCGTGACGGACTCGTCCGATATCCAAACAAACATCGTCCATGCCGATGGAGCCAGATCGGTGTTTCTTCGTGTGAACAAGCAACCGATTGCCAACACGGTCGAGGTCGTGGACGCCCTGCGCGCGGCCATCCCCAGGATGTTCGGCATCCCGGAAGGAGTCAAACTCGGCATTTCATTCGATCAGTCCCTCTATATCCGTCAATCTATCAACAATCTGATCGAACAGGCTCTTCACGGTTCGCTGTTGGCCGCGGCCGTCATTCTGATCTTCTTGCGCAATCTCACGAGTACCGCGATCATCTCCGTAGCCATTCCTCTTTCCATGCTCGTCACATTTATTGTGCTCTATTTTACGGGTCAGACTCTCAACGTCTTCACCCTCGGCGGACTCGCGCTTGGGATCGGCCGGCTTGTCGACGATTCCATCGTGGAGCTGGAGAACATCCAGCGCCACCTCAATGCAAATCCCAACCGGTGGAACGGCATTCTCGACGCGGCCCGAGAAGTGGCGATGCCGATCTTTGCTTCAACCGTCACCACCGTGGTGGTCTTCCTCCCGATGTTCTTCGTCGTCGGGGTCGCGCGTCTGTTGTTGATACCGCTCACCGTGACGATTGCCATTGCGCTCTTTACTTCTTTCCTGGTCTCACGAACGGTCACGCCGGCGCTCTGCTACAAGTTCCTCAAGGCTGAACAAGACGTAAGGCGGACCATGCCGGCTTGGTTTATCGCAATGATGGAGTGGAGCCGTCGTCGATATGAGTCTCTCGATAGAGGCTACGAGGAGGCGTTGCAGTGGGTTCTGGGACATCGGCGGATCTTTATTACCATGGTGCTGCTGATCTTTGTCGGGTCACTTACCTTGATTCCGATGATCGGGACGGAGTTCCTGCCGGTTTCCGATGAGAGTCAGTTCCGCATCGTCCTGCGGGCGCCGGTCGGGCAACGAGTTGAGAAGACCGAACAGCAGGTCTCGGAAGTCGAGCGGGTGCTCCGAGCCAATATTCCCGCGACCGAATTGGAGACGATCGTCTCCAGTACGGGCATCCTCTCGCAAGGGCGCGCGTCGCTCTTCAATCCCAACACGGGGCCCCATACGTCCTCGATTCAAGTGTACTTGGTCTCACCGGACAAGCGGACCAGAACGCAAGTTGAGATCATGAACGATGTGCGTCCGAAGATCGTCACCCTGTTCCCCGGGGTCTCGATGTATTTTGACCCCGGGGGCCTCGTCAAACGCGTCACAAGCTTCGGTTCGCAAAAGGCCGTGGATGTGGAAATCTATGGATATGACTTCGAAAAAGCGAGAGAAGTCGTTGCCCGTGTCAAGGAGATCATGGAGCAGACTCCCGGCCTGGCGGATATTGAACCGAGTCGGGAAGAAAACTATCCGGAGATCAACATCACGGTCGATCGAGAGAAAGCAGCTCTGCTCGGCATCAGTGAGGCCGACGTGGCCAATGCGGTCCTATTTTCGTTGAACGGAAACGGTCAAACCGACCCCATCATATACACGGATCCGCAAAGCGGTAATGAGTACTTCATCAGCGCCTGGCTCGCTGAAGAGCACCGAAAAGATCTCTCTGATCTGGAGAATATTCTGCTCACCACCAAGGCCGGTGAACCGGTCTTGCTGAAAAACGTGGCCGCACTCAAGCTGAATGCCGGGCCGGTGAAGGTCGATCGAAAGTATTTCCAGCGCGTGGTTCACATCACGGCCAATCCCACCACTCGGACACTCGGTGAAATTGCCCAAGATCTCGAGTCAGCGTTCGCTGCCCTACAGTTACCGGCCGGCTTCAGCATCAAGCTGGCCGGGCAAATTCAGCAACAACGCGAGACCTTCCAAGGGTTGCAATTTGCGACCATCCTGGCGCTGATGCTCGTCTACATGGTCATGGCGGCTCAATTCAAATCACTCATCGATCCGTTCATCATCATGTTTGCGGTTCCCATGGGGTTTCCCGGTGTCATCCTCATCCTTTTCCTGACGAATACGACGCTGTCCACCACATCGATGATGGGCATCATCATGATGTTCGGGATCGTCGTCTCGAACGGTGTCCTGCTCGTCGACTACACCAACGTGCTACGGCGCAGAGGGGAGGCGCTTCACCGGGCCGTCGTGTCCGCCGCTCGAACCAGACTACGCCCGATTCTCATGACTTCGCTCGCGACGGTGTTCGGTCTCCTTCCCATGGCGATCGGGCTCGGGACCGGAGGAGAAACGAATGCGCCCCTCGCCAGGGCGGTCGTCGGAGGGTTGAGTTTTTCCACCCTCCTCACGTTGTTCCTTATCCCAACGATGTATCTGATTTTAGAGGAACTTTTTCCGAGGAGATTGGAAGAAGAGACGAACAATCACGGAACGGCCTTCTCCGGCAAGAGTCCGGTCCCGGATTGGCCTTCGTCAACGCTCGGCGATGTCCGGAAATAAGGACTTCAGCTGCATGGCGAGTCCGATATCCCCGGTTACTTGAAGGCGCCCCGACATCGCCATCACCGTCCCGCTGAGCCGGCCGTTCAAAACTCCGATGCAGTCTTCTCCGGTCATCGACAGGGTCACATGCGGATCGGCATGGGTTCCATTTTTCACGACGCAGGCGCCGTTTTGTACCAGTACATAATATTGCCCGCCTTGGTCGCCTCTAAGATCGAATTGGTAGACGGCATCGAGGTCTTCAGCCGCCTCCTTATCAAGTTTGGATGGAAGTGAGTCGAACACCTCTTTGACGGTCGTCACTTTCATGTTTAGGCAATGCCCATGGTCGAAGAGTTAAGCAGGTCGGGGGCGCTCTACCACGCCCCCGAAGTTGAGATAACGGTGAACGAAAATGTTAGTACCGAAGGGTGGCGGTCGCGACACTACGACGGGCGCCGAAAAACTCCTTCGAAAACGACTCAACGACCGCGGGATCATACCCTCTACAGCTGAAAATGTCGAGGTAGGCGTGATTGGTTTCGTTGGCAAAATGGCCGCTGATCAATGAGGTGGAGATCAACTGCACCATGGAGTACCCGGCGACGCGGCCCTCACCAAAATCGACGACCTGACATTCGCCATAGCGATTCATGCCGATGAGCTCACACAGCTCAACGACGTAGCGCTTGATATATTCCGCATCACGGATAAGCTCGGGATTGCAATCGTGGAGGTCAACGGCGGTGGAGAGTCCCCATGCCTTGCCGCTTCCCACCATGTCTTGAACCGGTCGGGCAGCAGCCGCAGGGGCGTTGGTTGGTAAGATCGTGGACTCGGGACCGGCCGAGATGCTCATAGGAGTGGGTCCTTTCGGTAAGAAGGTTATGTATGACAGAAGCTGTCATGCGTGAACTATACCATGATTTTTTTACCGCGTACGCGGAAGCTGAGGAAATATTTTTTGGCTTACGAAAAGCGTGGGCTATCGGTTGACAAGGTCTCGGCGCTCAGGAACAATACCCTCATGCCATCTGCCTCTGACGCATCACGAACCGAGTTGCCCGATCGCCTTTGCACCTGGTGCAACGTGCTCATGAAGAAGCGGTTGGTGGGCGGCGACCAATTCGTTCATTACACCTGTCCAAAGTGCATCTTTCAGCACACGACCAGACATAAACTCAACCTTCAGACACCGGGCCGATAGCCGATACTTCCTCGGCGTCTCGCTCATGACCGACTAATAATACTTCTCGTGATAGACCGGACAGGGGCCCTTGGCTTGGATACTTATCGTGACGTCCTTGATCATGTCTCCGTTCCCGCGTAGGTAGACCGCGCCAAATCTCCGACCGATGTGACTCGTCTTCGATGTGCCTATTCACCCGTCCTGTGGCTCCTGTCCACTCCGGTCCGGGCCGAGATAGGCTTATCACCGTCTGGATACTGTTTTTCAAGATACGTCAGCAGCATGGAACAAACAGGCGCCATTCGGGTTTCGGTTGTGACGAAGAGAGTCCGCCTGTGTGGGTCATGCCGTAGAAAAGGCATATGTCCGGTATGCCGGACCGCGCGCTCTATGCCGGCCCGGCTGGATACTTGGATGTGAGGTGTGTCGGCCGGCAACTGACCGTTCGTTGACCGCTCATCCGCCTATGAGCTTTGAACATGCGGTATGCCTGGTGCGCTAGCCGCGTGAGAAACTGTTCTGGACATGGTCATCGAGAATGCGAGTCAGTCGCTCTCGATCCTCTGGACTGATTGAAGTAATTTTCGCACCTAATTGAGGGGACCGCAGATGAACGACTTCCAACTCGCAGGTCACGGAGCCCCCGCGCTGAAGTTCGATCGACAGCTGGAGCACGTCGCCTCTCTTCACAAACAGACGGCTCTCTAGACGGACCCCCGACTCGCTGATATCCAGTATCTTGCACGGCGCTGAGAGCGAGCCGCGTTGCAACCGGCCCACACGGCCGCCATCGACACGCGAGTGCTTACGCTTAAATCCCATGAACGAGCCTCCTGTTGCCGAGCAGCATAACAGGAGGAGAGGGCATGCCGAAGCAATTACAGAAATGCTTAAAGCTTACCGCCGACGATAGATCGTACTTGCTCCATGCGTTTTCGGTTCACGCCAAAATCGCTGTAGCCCGTGCGTGAGGCAGAACGAAAGTGAATCGTTTTCGAGTCATCGTCAAAGACGAATTCCACGTCATCGACGAAGCGAAGCAGCCAGCTGGTAAACTCGTAGTGCAGGTAGGACTCGTCTTCTTCGACGAGTTTCGTCCGTGGCAATCGCGCAATCACCACCTTTAATGCCTCTTTCGCTTCCGCGCGAGGTTTCTTGTACTGAAACGGCGCGATGGCGTGACCCTCATCGGTCGCTTGAGTCGACACGCAATTAGGACTGGAAGGACAAGGGGAAAGCTGCCGCTGACTCATTAAGGCCGCCCTTTACTCACTTCTCTCCGCCCGCTATCATATTTTAATCATAGCAGCCGGCACTGACAACATCGCCATCCAGCACCCGGAGGTCATTGACGTATCAGAGGGTGGCGATCAATACGAAATACTCGTCAGCATGGGCACTGTCTCAGCTTGCCCCCCCACCTGTACCGACACTCGCCCAATGATACGCCCGTCTGAGGACTCGACATCGACCCGCCATTCCCCTGGATCAAGGCGCTGCTTGAAACTATAGGCTCGATAGCCGCCTTCGCGCCCACCCGAGATCTTGATCGGAACTCGATCCGCATGCATGAACGGTCTGTTGTCGTGCGGGCGAAAGTACCAGTGGTGATAGATCGTGGTATTCAGATCGACCGGCGCAAACACCGCCGTGAAACAATAGATCGGCGTGTTCGACGGATAGGTCGTATCCGAACGTTTCCAGAACTGATACCACTGCCGTTCGAAGGAGAGCTCGAACTGGTCGCCGCTTCGCTTGATCGCATGATACATTCCGCCGTACTTCAGCGAGAGCGGCACGGGAGGGATCAAATTCAGGAAGTAGAATCCGACCAGCATGCCGATCAATGCCGCAGCGGGAAGGGTCATCCCAACGGCTTCTCGTCGTGATCGATCCGGATTGTTCCGATAGATCAATTGTGCGACCCGCAAGACCACCGCTACGCTCAGAATCGCCCCAATCACAAAGATCACGGCATTCATGTAGCCCGTCATCACAGGGAGGAAAAATGTGAAGAAGGCGAAACACACCACGGCGTAGAGACTGATCAGCAGCCGGAGATTGGACAGACGGTCGCGCAAAAACTCGTTGGCTACCAAGAGCAGGATGAGCAGCGCAAAAAAGACCGCCGTACCGGTGAACGTGGCGCTTTTCGAGTAGAAGATGGTATAGGCGCTGAAGAGGCCGCCTAGCAGAAACTGAGTCGCCATGGGGTAGTAGGGCCGGCTCGCGATGACCCAACGAGTGAACGGGGAAAGCGATGCCAGCTGTTCGCGATCCGGAGGAGGCTCGATCCCTACTCGTCCGGTCAAGACGATCAGAGTCCCGAGCAAGGCGAGATAAAGGAGTAAAATCAAGTTGTCCAGCAGCCGGTCGATTCGTGTCAGCGTAAGCGTATCGTAGGTCACGCCGGACAGAAAGAACACGGCCGGCATGAACGGTTTGGACAGAACGGATTGAATCTTTGCCAGCGGACTCATGTCTGTCCTGTGCGAAACCCGACCGGTTTCTTCGCTGAAATAGTCATGTGAGGACGATTACTGGGCTGGGATTCGCGGGTTAAGCGGTTCGATACAGCGCTCGCATGTCGGCCCCACCCGTCTCATACAAAAGCGGGTAACGGCGCATATACGACGGGATGGCCGATCAGTTGTTCCAACCACGGCGCCATCGCCTCTTCGTCAAGCGGAGCGTGATTGAGGCGCGCTTCGATCTTGAATTGTCCGTTGATTCCGACGATACCGATGATCGCCGAGGCATCCTCGGATTCAGGCAACACCCTCTGTGTCTGGAATTCACACAGCGTGGCGTACAGGAGACCGTGCGGACGAATCGCGTTCTGCACCTCCGGCAAGTCATCCAGCGGACAGTGAACCGAGCAGCGATAGACGAGCCGCGCCCCTGGTTCGATCCCCTGGAATTCTCCCAAGGCTGCCTCTGAGAACCCCGTAAGATAAGCACGAACTCCGGCCGGTTCCGGATGGAACGTTTCGGCAAGTTTGCTGGCCGGCACGAGGAATTCAAAGGCATCGGGCGTGTTGTACTCAAACTGGCAGGGGCCGAACGCATCGGGCCACGAGCAGAAGAACGGCATGGAGGGATCGGAAGGCCGGACGACCACCGCGTTCTTCTCCACGTGAGTCTCGATCGGGAGGTCCAAGACGGTAATCGCCTCAAGGAAGGCCGCCCGCCGTTCATCCAACCAGCGGGGCCGATCGGCATCCCCGCGTGTTTCGCCGGGAGTGATGACGACGTGCGTCTGGAGGCGGACCCGAATGAACGAGTGGGCGTGTCGAAACCCGATCCACAACATGGCACGTTGATCATGAAGCTGCAGGACTTCTCGAATGCGCCACGGATGGCTGATGGAGCAATACGTCCCGATGTCTTGATGACGCTGATAGACCGTATGATACGCTCCGGATAACAGAAAGAAATCTCCGCGCCATCGTTCCCGTACATGGATGAGCGTCACGTCCTCAGTGGCCCAGGGATCGAGCTGATCGAAGTCATCGAGCGCCGTAACCGTCCACTCCTCCACATAGCAAATTACGTCGCTCGCGGGAGAGACCGGGTTGAGCCCGAGCGTGGCGAGCCGATCCCCGACGGCAAGCGCCTCATCGAAGCCCAGGGGCGTCGTCGTTTCCCACCGCCGCTCACGCACTATGAGGGATCCTTGAAGACAGATTGCGGTTGCCGTCAGTCCTCACACAATCAAAGCTCTCTCCCGCCGCGTCGCAAGGCTTACTCTTGCAAGAGACGCCGGGCCGGGCGTAACGCCTTGTTGTCGATCGTCGTGTCGGCGATCAGCCGATCCAGTCCGTCCTTCAACGTCACCGCCAGTTGTTCCCGCACATCGTCCTCGTTGAACCAAAACACCGTTCGGCTCCGGCCTCCTTCAATGGTACGGATGGTCGTGCTTCGGTCGGCGAGGTTCCTCGCCTGGATGGTAAACCGGCTGGTGGTATCGATCACAGTGGAAAAGACCCGGCTTTTCGCGATCGCAGAGAAGTCTTGCACCTGTCCGCTGATGATGATATCGGCATCCGAGGCGGACCCAGCCGGGGCCACCCGCACGTTCCATACCCGGTCTCGCCATCCGCGCGTTCTCAACCGATCGGCGAGTCGCTGCGTGATCAACCCCGCAAGCCGATCCCCCGACACATCGAAATGCGTGGCGCCGCCCCAGAGGTGAGTGCGCGTCCCCACACGGCTCTTGTCGGTCCGTCGATCGTCAAACGGTTCGATGACGATTTTGACGGGATCAATGTCGGTCACCTGCACCATCGGCGGCTTCTCGCGCAAATCCACATAACGCATCTCTCCTGTTCCTCTACAGCCGGCCAGCATGGTCGCCATCATGATGGCACAGCCCAGAACTCGTAATGACGATTGCTTCACAGGCTCCTCCCTGTCAAGGTTCACAATGAGTGGCGGCCCAGTCTACCCAAGTTTGGCGTCAGAGACAATTAGGATAAATAAGTTAAGGGACAAAAACAGGGTGCAGCGTCCGGAAGGTTTCGCATGCCATTCGAGCCAACTGTCCGTCACGTACTCGTGGATCTTCAAAGGGCACGCTGCGAACGATCTTGAGAAACGATCGTTCGGCCAGCACCGCCGCCACTTGAGCCTTCCGGTCATGGGTGATCGGTAGCGTATAGCCTTCTCCCCGTTTCCACTCCCATAATGACGGAGCCAGAGAAAGTTCGAGCTCTCTTCCAGCCAGCTGGTGAAATCGGCCGAGAATCTGGCGTTTGTATCGGCCGATCTCCGAACCTTCCAGCAAGAGCGCACAGACGACGTGATGTCCCCACCAAACCAGCGTACGGAACGTGAACGTGTTCGATCCGGAGAAATGTTTGGGACAATCCAGGTATTGATACGGGAAATCTTCCAGATGCTCACCCTTCACCAACTGATGGATCCTGGGATCGAAATCGGGAGGGACGATGAGCGACAGACCGGCCAGCTCCTGCTGCAATGCGTCACGCGTCGCCTCGAGCATGGCTCGTATTTTTGACGTGATGGCAGCCTTTTTTCGAAAAAACTGCGCATCGGTCAGGAGCGCCGTTTCATCGTCGGTGAACAGCATAGACTGGGCAGTTATAGCACGCAGTTAGTTCACACGGAGGAGGAAAGTACTCACCATATCTCTCCCACCCGACTCCAGTACGCCGAGACGCGCCTTCACTGCAAGGCCGCTTGCGGGGCCTTTCATCATCCTCACGCTACCTGTGGCGTGTTTCGAACGATCCGATAGTGAGTTCGTAAAGTCGGCGGCAGTCGGCACAGCGCAATAACACAAGATCCTGAAACACATCCATCTCACGAAGCGTCAGAGAAGCCTGATGCACGGAGACACAGGCCTTGAGGAACTCCTCGCCGGACCGCTCGTCTCGCGGAGCGTCTTGGCTTGCCACTGGTTGAGCCGAGGGTGCTTTCGAAACCACCGAAGCAATCGTCAGATGATGGGAAGACTTGCAGGAACTGCAGGAGAGAACCACCGTATTTTCATCCGTCATTCGCTTGACGGTGACACACAGGGGATGGACCGACCAGCACTGTTGCAGAAATGCCCCGCTACGAATGATCTGCATCATGAGCGCCTCGATCAGCCTGAGACGGCTTGCCTTCGACAACCTTCAGGCATCACACTGCGGGAGCACAGAACCGTCTTTGCTCAGTCCCGGCCGGAACAAAGGATCCCTCCAAACTGAATAGTTCGTGATAAAAAGCTATGTCACCCCTGGACGCCGGAGCACTGGCGAAGAAGGACCAAAATTTAGGATATGGCTGGCACAGGAGCCCCGTCCTTCTTGGGAGAAGGAGCGACCGTCCCCTCCTGAACCGAACGACAGGTTTTGCACACCCGTGGCCGTGCCTTTAAGAAGGAGACCTTCCCGCTGGCAAGACAACTGTAGTGCACGAATTCGTCACAGATCGTGCACCGAGACCAGCCTCCACGGAGCATTGTCTTGTCCCGATAGAGGTCTTCTTGGCACACTCGGCAAATGCGGGCCTCGACCCCGAGCATCATCGGTTCCCATTCCCCGCCGCCTTTTCGAATACTCATAAACGAAGAGTATAGCGGGGCGACTGTCGGAAACACAAGCGAAGGGAAGACTACTTGGCCCTGCCTCGGGAAACCCAATAGCCCGGTTTTCGTTTCAAATGCATCACAGCCGCAACAAAGATGGTTTGCCCTTCCACAGCGTAGATCAGACCATAAGGAAACTGCTGGAGGAGATAGCGTCGGAACCGGCCTTTCAAAATACGCCAAGTTCGAGGGTGTTGTTGAATTTGATCGAAGGCCGAATCAACTGCATCAAGGAATTCCTGTCCTAGTCCTTGGCGACAATCTTCGTAGAATTTTGCTGCTTGACGGATTTCAAGATTGGCTTCCGGATCGAGGAGGACTTTCAACGGAGAAGATCTCGACGGATCTGATTGAGAGCCCTGCAAGCAGGAAGAGGCTTCGTTTTCTTTTGTTTCCAGGCTAAAAAGCGCTTCTCGGCCTCATCAATCCAAGCTTGATCCACTGCCGTGAGATGTTCTTTCGTGACCTCGACAAGTAAGCGTTCTGCCAACCTCTCTCGTTCTGTAGCCGGCAGTTTCCGTGCCTGTTTTTCAATCGCTGCAGCACGCGCTGTCATCAGACTCCTACTAGGTTGTGCTGTGTTGCAAGACGCAGCCCTAAAGTCATTGAGGCGCATTGTTAACCTAAAACTCACTGAGCCG
>DATIGP010000097.1:0-3844 GCA_035454625.1 Nitrospira sp. | reverse complement strand
CAACCGACCGCAGAGCTCGTCCGCGACGTCACCTACGGTGGCAGGTATTCGAATCTCCAATCCCGATCGCGTCCTCTATGCGGACGATGGGATCACGAAGCTGCAATTGGCACGCTATTATGAGAGCGTCGCGGATTGGATCTTACCGCATCTTCGAGGGCGGCCGTTGACGCTGGTTCGGTGTCCCGAGGGACACGAGTCCGGCTGCTTTTATCAAAAACATGTCACGGAGCAGGTCCACGAAGCCATCGATCGCGTGGAGGTGGAGGAGGCCGACGGGCGCGCCAGTTATATGGTTGCGAACACGGCCGCGGCTGTCGTCGCGCTCGCTCAGCTCGGTGTGCTGGAACTCCATACCTGGGGATCCAAACAGGATCGGTATGATCGGCCGGATCGGATGATCCTCGACCTTGACCCGGCAGCCGATGTGCCATGGAAGGAAGTCGTTGAGGCGGCCTTCTTAATGAAAGCGCTTCTGGATGAGTTGAAACTGAAGTCCTTTGTGAAGACGACGGGAGGGAAGGGCCTGCATGTCGTGGTGCCGTTACAGCATCGACACAGCTGGGAGGAAGTAAAGAGCTTTTCCAAGGCGCTGGCCGAGCATATGGCGCGAACGATCCCTTCGCGGTTTACCGACAACATGTCGAAGCGCGCGCGTACCGGGAAGGTGTATATCGATTTCCTGCGGAACGGCCAGGGCGCGACCGCTGTGGCGGCCTATTCGACGCGCGCCCATTTCGGTCCCCCTGGCATGGGATGAATGTTCTCCCGAGCTGCGGTCCGACCGGTTTACCCTGCAGAATATCGAGGAACGTTTGTCACAGCAGGCCAACGATCCCTGGGCCGAGTATGCCAAGGTGCGGCAGCATTTGACGGCGAGCATGGCACAGCGTCTCCGGCTTACCGACCGCCGTTCCTGATCCGGCAACAGCTCGCGATCGCTCAAAAAAAGGTCAGACGGCCAATTGTCCTGTTTTGCGAGGTTTCCTCATATGAGGTCCGTCGATGCGGGCCTCACCGTTGGATATCGAACGGGGCGATTGCCGCATGATGCGGTAGGAACCCTCAGCCGCCTGTCGGACCTGATGGTTATGCACTGATTGCCGATACACCGATAGATAATCCTCCGTCATACGTTCGACGGTAAACCGTTTCTCGAATGCCTCTCGGCATCGGCTTCGATCGAGATTCGGTACCCACGCCACCGTATGTACCATCTCCGCCAAGGTGTCGCAGAGGTATCCCGTAACCGCGTGGTCCACTATTTCCGGCATCCCACCCCGTCGATATGCCAGCACAGGTGTGCCGCATGCGAAGGCCTCGATCACAACCAATCCGAAGGGGTCTGCCTGTTCGACCGGGCAGACCAACGCATAGGCCTCACCGAGGAAATCATCTTTTTCGGCGTCGGTGATCTCGCCGACATATTCCACCAACGGATGCTCGAAGAGCGGTGCGATGTGCTCGAAGTAATGCTGATCCCTCGGATCCACCCTGGCGGCGATCCGAATCGGCATATCGGTTTTCTTCGCCAGCTCGATCGCCTGTTCCACCCCTCTGCCGGGCGAGATGCGACCCAGAAAAGCGAGGTACCGGCCGAGATTCGGGTGCATGCAATACAGATTGCGAGGCAAGCCATGGTGGATGGTGCCCTGCCAATTGATCCACGGTACGTGACACCGCTGCGTTTCAGATACCGAGACGACCGGCAGCTCGGAGAAATGCTGAAACACCGGGAGAAGTTCCGGCAGGTCCAACCTCCCATAGAGCGTTGTGAGCACGGGCGTGCGGCAGCGGCGGGCGAGGGGAAACCCAAGAAGATCGATGTGCGAATGGATGACATCAAACTGTTCGGCATACGTTCCGAAGGCGCGCTCGACCAGAAGAACATAGGGAGCATCCGGACACCCTAATTTCGGAGTCGAACGCAAGGACGATGCGCAAGCGGCGTACAGAGCGGCGGATGTAGCGGAATCACCGGCTCCGAACAGCGTCACCTCATGACCGAGGCGAACGAGTTCATCCGTCAGATAGGACACGATCCGTTCTGTCCCTCCGTAGCGTTGAGGAGGAACGCTTTCCCGCAACGGCGCAACTTGAGCAATCTTCATCTCAATCCCTTCCTTTCCGCTGTTGATGGACGTGCTGATTCACGGGAACGGACCGGCCCCTTGAAGACATCCATCGGTAAAAAGCTAGAAGGAAATTATGCGGATTGGGGGCAATAATGAAACGAGGGGTTTCCCTAGACCAAGAAGCTTACTGTCCTATCTGAATTTCTCCGGAGTCGGCGATTTCTGCGTTGCGGAGAGCCGACATCCCGCGGACGATATAGCGGATCGTCCCCGGGCTCTGAAAGCAGAGAGCGGCGCGCTCGTTCGGCTGGAGATCGGCTTCCGCTCCGCTGTAAAAATGTCCGCTGAAATTGCGGCGGCACGAAAGGCGGTCCAGTACATAATCCACGAGCGTAATCCGTACCGGCGTTGCTCGCGTATTCGTCCAGCGGATTTCATCGCCTATGTTGGCTCGGATGGTGGAGGCCGACAACCTATCGCCGATGACGACCTCCCTCACATCGCCGCTGCGGGAAAAGGCGGGCAAGCTGTGACAGCCCTCCATTCCCAGAAGAAGAGATAAGAGCGCGGTCCTGCCGTTCATCACCATGGAGCCCCCTCGTTGACTTGTACCTTCGCAGGTCCATCGTCGAAGGCTCACTCGGATCATCCCGAGCCTTCCATTGCGCCAAACGCCAAACCTAGGCGGTCTCCTAGTTAATGATCTTCGATAGGTCGGCTAAGTTGAAACGTATGGTTGATGAAGCTCGACTCGTGGAAACAGAAACTGCGAGATCCGGTTCAGATACGGGGAACGGAGTCGTATTTGTGCGATTGTTGGCCCCGGATTGCTGGGCTCTGACGGCGGACCACCGCGTGTTTTACATTTACCGGAGGCAGGGACGCCGGGTGCAGTCGCCGGACGCCTCTCATGAAGTGCATATGTTGGATCGATCGGACCGGTGGTCACCCGACAAAGGAATCGCGTAGCTGCGTGAACTGCAAGGAGAGGACATATGGAATCGATACGAACGAGAAAAGCGTTTTGGACACAGAACAATAAGACGCTTCAGATCGCTTGTGCCGTTGTCTTCGCCGTCGGTGTTTCCGGAAACACGGCGGCGATAAGCGCAGGAGGTGACGGCGTGGCCAAGGGCGAAGCAAGTCAGCAAGCAGGCCAACAGGGGTTGGGCCTCGAGGGCGGAACGTCATCACCCATCCTCGGCGGGCCCGAAATCATTATCGGCGCGATCAAAAAAATCCACGGTGAAGAATACACGATCGAGGGAGATCACGGGCAGAACGTGCGCATTCGAGTCACGCCCGACACGAACAAGGTTTGTCCTTCCAGCGACCAGGCCAACGTTTCGTCGGGGCACGAAGGAAATCGGGAACGCTCGGAGATTCCTCCGACTCCGTATATGGAACAGCAATCCCGGCAAAAGGACCGGTCTCAGCCCTCCGGTCGTTCCGATCAACAGGATCTACGGCAGCATGCCGGCGCTCCGCCGACGGGGGATCCGTCTCACCGGAAGGCGACCGTGGGCTCAACGGATGCGCGGGCCAATGAAGATGTCGCCCGCGGATCCGGATTTCAGATCGGTCAGTGTGCATTCAAAGAAGGTGACCAGGTGCGGGTTGAGGCATCCGACATGGGTACCGCCACGACGATCAAGCAGTTGGTGTCGTCTCGAAGCGAACAAGTCGATCATTCCGAATGAATATGCTGAACAGAACAGGCGGGGGAAGGAGGTTATGGCACGCGAACGAACGGACAAAGTAAAAAAGAA
>DATIGP010000096.1:0-18744 GCA_035454625.1 Nitrospira sp. | reverse complement strand
TGACTGAAATACCTCATCTGCGGTGATGCCGCGTCCTGGCTCTACAACACCGTGAGGATACAGAAGACCTTCTCGATCAATCGCGAAGTACCGTCCGAATCTCTTTGCCACTCGCTTGATGTGTTCATAATTCCACTGATCGAAGCGAACCCCCGGGATCGGATTCTGACCCATGTGAAGATTATGTGGAAAGCTTGGAGCCTGTGCCGAAGGGAGTTGTGTCATCTGAACCGTCCCACCTATCCACGCTTCCATCCATCGATCTTCTCGAGGCGTCATGTCGTCGTAGGCTTGCCCTGTTATTCGTGCAAGGGCACTCTTTAGAGGAATCTCATCAGCCTGGGTGAGAACCAAATCCCCTCCCACTTTTAGCTCGCCCCAATGCACGGAAACCGGTGATTCGCTTCCCGGCTGAAACCGGCCGAGATGCTGGCTTACTTGCACAGCGGCTCTCAGCGGAGGCAGGTCCAGCGCGCCTAATTGCATAAGTAACGATTGCCTGAACGGGGTAGGGGTATTGGTGTTGGTAACCACAGTGGCCTCGATTGTGCACAGAAGACCCGGCTTGGAAGGCGCGTAGACTTTAAGCTCCTCGACTTTTCCTAGATGTGCCATCGCTCGAAACATCCCTGTATTCGGGTCATTCAACAGTCCATCATCAGAGGGATTGTCAGCCTGTAACCGAACATCAGGCTGATCCGCTGTACCGATGAATTGGGAACGACCGGACGCATGAAAAAATGAAGCTGCTCCTTCCTTGTCATGATTTCTCTTTTCACGGAGCGGCGTAAGCTTGGGCACGCTTGCAGTTGTCCCGGGACTGTGAAACCAGACCACCACCAATTCACTGGCCGCGTCAGCAAGTTGCTGGGCGACTGCCGAATGGCCAGCTAACCCAGCACTTGCAGCCTCTTGTCCGGCAAGATTGAGGAGCGTTGCGCCTAGCATCGAGAGAATGAGTGCAATCACCATAACTCCTAAGAGCGCAATGCCATGCTGACCATCTTGGAATTGGAAATCCGACATGTCTTGACTCCTCATGATCGAAGACTCACCTCTCGCATCATTCGATGCAAGGAATGATTCGACTCAATTTCGAGCACGACTCGCTTCACGAGCAAAGGATGACGCGTGATGCGGCCCTGCTCATCCCAATAGGAAAAATGTAGATTGTCCAGGTTACCGATAAGAGTATTCGCTCCTCCATCGACCATCCGCATAAGCTTCATCGTTCCGTTTTCGTCTCGCTTGGTGTAATAAGCCACCCGATTATTTACTTCCACAGAGGCACCAGCGGGAAACGACACCGCGACCGGTTCGGTCAAGAACAACTGATACTGTTGCCCCGAACGGGACAGTCGATGCGTTTCGCAGGCCTGAGGTCCACAAATTGTGACGGTCTTTCCCTCACCCCATCCGCCGCCATCTTGCACTGGGATGACGGATTGGCCCAGTACAGCGGCACCAGTGGTCACCGTTCGATGGGCGCTGATATTGGCATGGAACCGAAATTCATCTGGAGTGGCAGAAACGATTGAATCGGACACAGCCAATCGAACTTCTTGCTCGAAGACCTCCAACCCCAGTCGGAGATCTTGCTGATGTGTCAAATCATGATGCTGTTTGCCGACGTGGGTCTGTGCGAGATTGAGTGCATTCAATGCTGCCGCTAAAACTATCACGCCGGCTGTCAAACTGATCATCAATTCGGTCAGACATACACCGCGCGTGTCGAACACAATGCTCACGGTACGTCTGTGATACTCGTCGGATCTGATGACATCCCTTGGCTTCATCGTGGCCCCACAAAGTAGGGATTCGCTCGGATGGTTGCCGCCTGCACTTCCCTCTTCTGCCCGTTGAGTCCTGGATAAGACACGACGGCTCGAATGGTCACCATGGCAGTGGAATATAGGGGTCCTGGACGTTCTGCCTCAATCATCCACACAAGGGTCATTCCGTCACGCTCATACATAGCTGTATAGATTCCATCACCTGCCGTTCTGTCTGATCCTTGGCCATCATCGGTCATGAGCGTTTCTGGGACCTCATCGTGATCGAGATCATCTTCCAAAAGAGACTGCCACCGAACGGAGCGCTTTGCTTCTAATCTCGACTGAACCAATTCGATTGCCTTACTGGTCAGAGCTCCCTGTTGTACATGCTTAGACGAAACTTCCACCGCGCCGAGAGTACCGACCAGTGCAACCCCTGCGATCACCATTGCCACCATCACCTCGATCAGACTGAAACCTTCGTTCTTGATCGTTCGTTTCATAGCAGCGAGACCCGACCCGTGATGCTTACGGTGAGCTTCTGAGTCTGTCCTTCTAAGCCGTGAAGTTGGATTGTCGTGGCACTGGCAGAGCGTCCGCTTGGATGGAAGACGATCTCTGGTCCCGCGCTTGGCTCTTCGATGAAGATCCCCTTTCCTCCATAGTGATACGCATGATGTGTGGTTGCCGTGTTGACGAACTGGATGGTAAACGCTTGCTGTTCCCGGTCGATGACGATTCGGACGCGATCTCGATGGGCTATCGCGAGCTGTCGTGCAAGGCGTAGTTCAGAAGCGATTTCTTCGGTCACACAGCGGACCTGGGTGCGTGAATTGAGCACTGAGTAACTTGGAACAGCCGTCACGGCGACCATCCCTATAATCGCCGCGACCACCATGAGCTCCGTCAATGTCTTGCCTTCTTGCTTCATATCCCCTCACTATGCCCCGACCAATTTGATAGTCCGACACTATGTCAAGACTCGTGCCACTCATAGTCGAAGCTCTCATGGATTGCTTTTTTACAAAGCAGGGGTCGTTGGAGTCCCAAGCCATTGAAATGGATGGAACCTAACGAGAACGCCTCCGAAGACCTGAAAGACGTGCGCATGCAGGGAGAGAGGACGGTTGAGAGTAGTAGTACCTCCTGAGATACAGTATCTTTACAGAAGAGATACAGTACTAAAGGGTGGAAATCGGCTCGCAGAGTCGCTATCCGGCTAAGATCCCCTGATACCAATCAAGGATAGATTGGCCGAAGAATAGTGCCACCAGCGCACCGCAAACCAGAAACGGCCCGAAGGGAATGTAATCCTCGCGCTTGATCACCTGTGCTGCAATAAGAGTTACCCCCACGAGTGATCCCAGGAATGACCCTACCATGATCGTCATCAGTGCCGGCTTCCATCCTAAAAAGGCGCCTATCATTGCCAGAAGTTTGATGTCCCCTCCTCCCATCCCTTCCTTCCCAAAGAGATAGGGGCTGGCCCACGCCAGAAACCACAGGATTCCTCCGCCGATGAGAACTCCGAGCAAGCTACCCTGGATTCCAAGGGGTAAGATGGTGGCGGCACAAACGAGGCCCATAATAATTCCGGGAAAGGTCACCGCATTAGGGATGATCTTATGGGAAAGGTCCGTCCCGGCTACCACGAGGAGGGCTGAGTAGAGCAACCCGTACACCACAGTCACCCAGGTCGGGCCGAAGAACCAGAGGAGCCCTACGTATCCTGAGGCATTCAGGATCTCAACCAAAGGATAGCGGAAGGGAATGGTCACGGCGCAATTGCGGCAACGCCCAGCTAGCGCGAAATAACTCAGAATGGGAATGTTATCGTACCAGGCAATGGGGTGAGTACAGGTCGGACAATGAGAACCGGGCCATGCGAGCGATTCCTGCCGTGGTAAGCGGTAGATACAGACGTTGAGAAAACTCCCGATGAGTGCCCCGAAAATGCCAACGAGTAGTAACGGTAGAAGAGTGGGACCCTCATGCATAATTGCCCAGAGTCCTTTCCCTACCTAGCAACCCTACTAGGGCCGAAGTACCTTTCTTTACATTCTTGCATGACCATTCCATAATGATTGTATCGTGCGGGGTGTGATGCATCCTTGAGTTATAGAGTATACCTGATGTACATGCCTACTAATAATATGGAGCGCTCCCTACTATGGCGAAGACAACGGTAAAGGCACGGTCTCGGAAATCTCTTGCCGATCTTGAACCTCCTCCGCGCACAAAACGGCCTGAATCGCTCACATCACGCGAGCAGGAAATTTTGGAATTGATATGGGCCGGGTTTAAGAACAAAGAAATTGGTCAACGGTTGAAGATCAGTGTCAAAACCGTCGAAGCACACCGCGCGAACATGATGAAGAAGATGCGGGTGTCAAATACGGCTCAACTGCTGAAAACCGCCATTCAGGGCGGCGTGCTCAGGATCCGGTAACGTCTGCCCTCTGCATGGGACAGCGTTGGCGCACGGCCTCATACAGGACGATGGCCGCCGCAACGGAAACATTCAACGATTGAACTTGTCCTCGAAGGGGAATGCGGATACATACATCGCAATGTTGCAGGACGCCGGGCCTGATTCCAGTTCCTTCTCCTCCCAGAACCAGCCCAACCGGCTCTCTCAGATCGACCTCCGTAAAGAGCTTATTCGCAGACGGCGTCACCCCGTAGATCCACACGCCTGCCGCTTTCAACGACTCAATCGATCGACTCATGTTGGTGACGCGCGCAACGGGAACATGATCGATGGCCCCGGCAGAAGCTTTGGCCACCACTGGCGTAAGTCCGACTGCCCGTCGTTCGGGAATCAGCACTCCGTGGGCACCCGCACCTTCTGCTGTCCGAAGCACGGCGCCGAGATTATGTGGATCTTCGACACCGTCCAAGATGACCACGAGTGGCGCCTCATGCCGTTGAGCTGCCCGTTCGAGAATCGACTCTTCCGTCTGATAGGCTATGGCTGAGGTCAAAGCTACGACCCCTTGGTGCTTGCCATTCGGAACGAGACGGTCGAAGGAACTGAGAGGTTGAACATGAATCGGAACACGGCGAGATCGAGCCAGTTGCACCAGATCCGCGAAGTGTTTGTCCGTTCGAAGCACCAACACACGGTGTAACGGCCTATTACCGGCCTTCAGCGCTTCACGTACGGCATGGAAACCATAGAGCACCTCTTGAGCATTAGCGCTTCCAACGGCTGGTGCCATCAGGCTTGTCCTCGATCGTGATTCCCCGCGATTTGAGTTCTTCCCTGATTAAATCGGCCTGCTTGAAGTCTTTTCGCCTCTTGGCTTCAATCCGTTCGGCCAGTTTGGCTTCGATCAGTACGTCTGTCAATGCAGCTTCTACTGTCACTGTTGGAGCGAAGGTTGTAAGGTCAAGATCAGCAGGCTTCGGTTGAATGCGAACATTAAAATCCCACCGGTCCAACTGAAATAGTCCAAGCGTTGCTCCAAGATTACGAAATTCTTCTCTAGCTGTCTTACGTGCGGCGGTGGATAGGCCCTGACCAATCATCTTATTGAGGTCGCTTTTTAGCCCCTGAAATGCCGCAATTGCACTAGGCGTATTAAGATCATCGTCCATTGCCGTTCGAAAGGCTGCCTGCCATCGCTCGATTACCGATGGGAGTTCCTTGTCAGCTGTGGATCGTTCCTCGGGTTCAGTTAACCGACTTAACAGCAGATCGTAGAAGCCATTCAGCGTGTTCTTTGCCTCTTTCAATGCCTGATCTGAAAAATCCAGCGGCCCATGGTAGTGGGTAGAGAGCAGGAAAAAGCGCAGTATTTCTCCCGTAACGTCCTCTGGCCATTCAGACTTCTCAAAGATCTCTCGGATCGTGAAAAAGTTCCCCAACGATTTTGACATCTTCTCTTTATTGACCTGAACAAACCCGTTGTGGATCCAATAGCGTGCGAATTCTTTTCCCGTCGCTCCACACGATTGTGCGATCTCGTTCTCATGGTGGGGAAAAATCAGGTCCATCCCACCGCCATGGATATCGAAGGTTTCACCGAGATGCCGAATTGACATGGCGGAACATTCAATATGCCAACCAGGTCGCCCTGGTCCCCAGGGACTTTCCCATGCCGGCTCACCCGGCTTACTGCTCTTCCAAAGGACGAAATCCATTGGGTGATGTTTTCGTTCATCCACATCCACACGCGCACCGGCTTGCAGGTCCTCGAGTCGTCGCTTTGACAGCCTTCCGTATTCCGGATATTTTGTGACCTCAAAATACACGCCCCCATCCACCACATACGCCAACCCTTTGCCGACCAGTCTTTCCGTTAACCTAATGATGTCGTCGATGTGCTCCGTGGCCTTGGGCTCCTCCGTCGCGGCTTTGATTCCCAGCTTAGCCATATCCCCATGGTAGGCCTGAATATACTTGGCTGTAACAGCATCGCAGGAAACACCCTGTTCATTTGCCCGCTTGATGATCTTGTCATCCACATCCGTGAAGTTCTTGACGAAGGTGACAGCATAACCGCTGTATTCCAGGTAACGCCGGAGCACGTCGAAGACCAGCGCACTGCGTGCATGGCCGATGTGGCAATAGTCATAAACGGTCACGCCGCAGACGTACATGCGTACGTTGCTCGGCTCCATCGGTACGAACACTTCTTGGCGACCGGTCAGAGTATTGAATAGCTTGAGCATGTTTTACGTCCCCGAGCCGGTACGTCGCTTCGGCCAATGAGACCAGAGAAAGTATCCAATGGCTGCAGCCAGGACGAGTCCAATGACGATGTCAAATTGATGAAAGTATTCCCGAAGATGTTCCCACTGTTCGCCCATACGAAGACCGATATAGGCCAACAGATAGCACCAGGGCAGCGCCCCGACAAACGTGAAGACGACGAACCTTGGGAAATTCATCTGTGCGATGCCGGCAGGAAGCGAAATGAACGTGCGCACGACCGGCAACATTCTGCTGAAAAAGACGGCGGCCTCTCCATATTTCGCGAACCAGCGATCGGCAATATCCAAATCGTGGCGCGAAACCAAAAAGTACGGTCCATAGCGCTCCGCAAATGGTCGTCCTCCCCAGACGCCTGCATAGTAGGCGACAATTGAACCAAGAACATTGCCGACTGCACCAGCCAGGGTGACACCCAGCATGGTGAATTGTCCCGTGGTCACCAAATAGCCTGAAAACGGCATGATAATTTCACTCGGGAGCGGAATGCAGGCACTCTCGACGGCCATCGTGAAAAGGATTCCCCCATAGCCGAATTTGGAAATGCAAGCGATGACGAATCGGCTTAGCTCGGCGATGATCGCTTCAATCAGCTCCCTGATCATGTCTCTGGCTTTTCCGCCGGTCCGATGGCCGACCGCAAAACGGAGCGCTTCTTGACACCGCGTGTAATTATCGGTTCCCACGCGCGGATCTGATCCAGCACCCCATAGTGAGTACTATCCAGGCCGACCGGTGTGATGGAGACAAACCCTTCTTCGATCGCTTCATGATCAGCGTCCTTACTACGGCTCCACGAGATCCGTTCTCCGGCAATCCAATAATATTTGCGTCCGTGCGGATCAACCTTTTGGATGATCGGATTATGGAACCTCCTTCGGCTCAGGCAGGTCACCCGTACGCCATGGATTCCACGACGCGGACGGTTCGGGATATTGACGTTCAGGAGCGTCTCCTCGGGTAGACCCTGGGCAAGAACAAGCCGGGCCACTCGTACGGCATAGGTTGCACCGACGTCAAAGCGAAACCTGTCTAATCCTTCTTGAGAGACCGCAACGGACGGCACTCCGAGGATGGTCCCTTCCATCGCCGCCGATACCGTGCCGGAATACATCACATCATCGCCGAGATTAACCCCTCTGTTGATGCCGGACACGACGAGGGCCGGAGGTTTGGGCATCACTTTAAGCAGCGCGAGATTGACACAATCCACCGGAGTTCCGTTCACGGCGTACGTACGGGGTCGCAGTTGATGAATACGCAATGGCTTATGCAATGTCACGGCGTGGCCGACCGCGGTGCGCTCACGGTCCGGCGCGACAATCCAGACTTCACCGATCACAGCAAGCGCCTTCGCCAACACTGCGATTCCTAGAGAGTGAATACCATCGTCGTTCGTGACAAGGATGCGCATAAGTGGTTTCAATAAAAAGAGCTGCACAAGGCAGCTCCCTGAGTCAAGACCGAACCGGTGAACACCGCCGCCAAGTCCTCAGCCCCTCATCGCTCAGCATTCAGAAGTTTGGTCGGGGCGGCGGGATTTGAACCCACGACCACTCGCACCCCAAGCGAGTGCGCTACCGGGCTGCGCTACGCCCCGACACATTCTTTCTTCTCCAAGGTGCCCATCTTGGCCGATAGGCAGAGGACTATCTGCAGTGAAACTGCCCCTCTCTCATGATGAATGCGAGTCGATGATCTTGAGAATGACCTGAAGATCCCCTCTCAATTTTTTGGCGACCTCCTTCGGGCGCAGCCTGCGTGAAGCTGCACGCCCACGACGGACCCAGTATCGCTTGACGCCCTCAAGGGTATGTCCCTCTTCATAGAGCATACGTTTGATTTCCAGCACGGTTTCGACATCACGCTGAACATAGAGACGCTGGTTCCCTCGACTCTTTTTAGGCTTCAAAAAAGTGAATTGAGATTCCCAGAAACGAAGCACATACGCGGGAAGCTTCGTCAATTGACTCACTTCGCCGATTTTATAGAAAACCTTGCTCCCCAGCCTGGGTTCAGTTCCCATGACCGGCCTCACGTGCGGTCGATGATGTGAGTGAAGCAGACTTACGAGTTGACGTACTTTTTGAACACTTGGCTTGGTCTAAACGTAACGACTCGACGGGGGGTAATCCCAATTTCTTCTCCGGTTCGAGGGTTTCGTCCCTTACGGGCTCCCTTGCTACGCACAACAAAATTTCCAAACCCCGCGATTTTGACTGATTCTCCCTTCTGCAGGACTGACTTCAACAAATTCAGGACAAATTCAACGATGTCAGCGGCTTCGTTTTTCGAGATGCCGACCTGCTTGAAAATTTCGTCAGCGATATCCGCCTTTCTCATACCACCCCCCTACGTGACCACGGCAACTCGTCGCGTTCCGTCAGACCCACCCTCTCACAATGCGATGAGTTTTGCTTAAGTTACGTGAGGTTACGAAACCTGTCAAGAATAAATTTGGCCTATGCTTACGAAGATACTCTAGTCCTTCGCTAGAAGTTTGTACTCAATACTGTCCGCAAGAGCCTGCCATGTCGCCTCAATGATGTTTTCCGACACCCCGACCGTCCCCCATTTATCTTTGTGGTCACCGGATTCGATCAAAACCCGCACTTTTGACTCGGTCCCTCGGTTGGCCGCCAACACACGTACCTTATAGTCAAGCAACTTCACTTCCCTAAGCTGAGGGTAGAACTTTTCCAGGGACTTTCGTAACGCATGATCAAGCGCATTGACGGGTCCTGCCCCGACCGCTGCCGTATGTTCGATCGCATTTCCGACTTTGACCATCACCGTGGCCTCGGAAAGAGGGGTGCCGTCTTCCTGCTTTTTTTCAACGATTACACGAAATCCGAGTAATTGAAACGAAGGCCTATGGCTTCCCATCGCCTTTCGCATCAGCAATTCGAATGATCCTTCGGCGCCTTCGAATTGATAGCCTTGACTCTCCCAATGTTTCAACGTATGGATCAGCTCATCCACCTTGACGTGATTCCTTGAGAGTTTGATTCCGTACGCCTCAATCTTGTCGAGCAGGCCGCTCCGTCCTCCATAGTCGGAGATCAGCATCCGTTGTCGATTTCCGACTCGGGCCGGATCGACATGTTCATAGGTCGCCGGATTCTTCAGCACTGCATGAATATGGACCCCCCCTTTGTGGGCAAAAGCCGAGTCGCCGACATAGGGTTGATGCTTATTCGGCATCAGATTCGCGATCTCTGTGACGAAGCCCGACACTTCCTTCAGATGACTCAATCGATCGGCCAAGGCCGAGCGTTTCATCTTGAGTTCCAAATTAGGGATAATCGAACAGAGATTGGCATTTCCACATCGCTCCCCGATCCCATTGATCGTCCCTTGTACCTGTACAATGCCGGTTTCAATCGCCACCAGCGAATTGGCTACCGCCATTTCGCAGTCGTTATGTGCATGGATGCCGAGCGGGACCTGACACTCGCGTTGAACCACTTGGCAAATTTCACGAATTTCCCACGGCATCGTCCCACCATTGGTATCACACAGAATCACTCGCTCAGCGCCGGCTTCCACGGCTTTTCTTATAGTACTGAGGGCATACTCCGGGTTGGTCTTGTACCCGTCGAAGAAATGCTCCGCGTCGTAGAACACTCGACGCCCCTTCCCGTGGAGGTAGGCGATGGAGTCGGCGATCAATTCCAAATTCTTGCTCAGCGAGATGCCAAGGGCTTCGGTGACGTGCAGCGACCAGGTTTTCCCGAAGAGGGTGATCGTTTTCGTATCGGCACCGAGTAATGCCTGGAGATTGGGGTCTTTTCGGACGGTATTACTGGCTTTTCTGGTGGATCCGAAAGCGATGACGTCCGCATGCTCCAGCGGAATCGTCTTGATCATCCGAAAGAACTCGATATCTTTTGGGTTTGCACCGGGCCAGCCGCCTTCAATGAAATGAACGCCCAAGCTGTCCAGCTTCTGGGCAATGAGAACCTTGTCCTCAGCAGAGAAACTGACATCTTCCGCCTGAGCTCCATCGCGCAAGGTAGTGTCGTAGATCTCCAACGTCCCTGCTTGATCCGCGGACGGCTTCGATTCAAAGACCGGCTGCGTCTTACGAGAAGCGAGGGAAGAGTGCGGTTGAGAGGGTTTACGAGCCATGGGAGAAAAGGGTACCAGGTTCAAGGGTCCTCTGTCGACAGCCTCCGTACGCAGACTTTCACACTTCATCATCACAGTACTCAGAATGTGCATCCAAACGTCGGCCTTAACCTAGAGAGGGTGGAAGAGCGAGGCACACTCCATAGAAACGCTCGCGCAACTATATTCTTCTTAGGCCGAGCGAGGGATGACGTGCGAACTGCTGTGAATCTCTTCGTTGCTACGTGGTGACGAGTGCGGCAGCAGATCTAATGACGACCCGGACCTCGCGAATTCATGACCCTTGCACTGTCTCGCAACAAGCCATGATCGAACACGGTGTCGGAAATGCTTCTCACTCCCCTAGAAATTACACCAAGAGCAGGGGCACGCGATCGTTTCAGGACCGAGTCCGGTCGAGATCGAAGGCCGAATGGAGCGCTCGCATGGCCAGTTCTAGATACTTTTCGTCGATCACGCAGGAGATTTTGATCTCCGACGTGCTGATCATCATGATATTGATGCCTTCGCGGGAGAGCACTTCAAACATTTTGGCCGCCACGCCTGAGTGCGACCGCATGCCCACGCCGATCAGCGAAACCTTTGCGATCGCTTCGGTGATCGACACGGATTTGGCCTCGATGTCCTTGGCGACGGCTTGAATGAGCGGCACGGCCTTCTTCAGATCGGCGCGGGGCACCGTAAAGGACAGGTCTGTCAGGGCTGCCTGGCTGATGTTCTGGATGATCATGTCCACATTGATATGGGCCTCCGCGACGGGTCCAAAAATCCTGGCGGCGATGCCCGGCTTGTCCGGAACACCCACGATCGTAATCTTCGCTTGATTTCGGTCTCCGGTCACTCCCGCGACCGCCGCGGCCTCCATATCCGTATCTTCCTTCGTCACGAGTGTTCCCTTTCCTTCCTTGAAACTGGAATTGACCTCGACCGGAACGTTGAACTTGGCCGCAAACTCCACCGATCTGGTTTGGAGAACTTTGGCACCGAGACTGGCCATCTCAAGCATCTCTTCATACGCAATCTTATCGATCCGTCTCGCAGCCGGTACAATATTGGGATCGGCCGTATAGACCCCATCCACGTCGGTGAAGATGACGCACCGGTCCGCCTTCAAGGCCGCCGCCAGCGCAACGGCGGAGAGGTCAGACCCCCCGCGGCCGAGGGTAGTCACATCAGATTGTTCGTTGATTCCTTGGAAACCGGCCACGACCGGGATGACCCCCTGCTTCAAGGCCTCCCTGATGCGATCCGCCGTGACCCGTGCAATCCGCGCCTTGGTATGGGCGCTGTCGGTGATGATACCGACCTGGCGTCCTGTAAAGGATCGGGCATTGATTCCTCGTCCCCGCAATTCCATCGAGAGCAGCGCGATGGTAATCCGCTCTCCCGTGGAGAGCAGCATGTCCAGTTCACGTTCGTCCGGAACAGTGGTCACTTCATGGGCGAGCTTGATCAGCCGATCCGTCTCACCGCTCATCGCCGACAGCACGACGACGACCTGATTACCCTCGCCCTGCGTGTGAGCTACCCGGTCGGCAACGCGGTGGATACGCTCGACCGTGCCGACCGACGTACCGCCGTATTTTTGAACAATCAGCGCCACGGCCGTCAGCTTTTTGAAAAGAACTTGTTGACGAATTTAGTCGCATCACGGGCGGGCATGTTCATCGCGAACGCATCGGTCTCGGTGAAGCGGCGGTCAACAGCCTCGGAACTTTTTCCGGTTCCGTCGCCAAACGCATAGATCGTCGGGCCTTGCTCATCTGCGGCATGGTCACAGATGGCCAGGAAACGATAGGGACCTTGTTTGCTTAGCCCCTCCATCAATGGGCCGACCAGATTACGGTCGAATTCTTCAATCCCGTGAACCTTGGCCTTGATGTCCGTGCCATGGACGACCTCGTCCGTCAATTCAGCATGAACATACACGAAATCTTTCTTGGCGAATTCCTCCAGCGCCACCACCGCCTTCGTACGAAGATCCGCGCTCATTAGCCTTTCGGGATCTACGGCTTCAAGACCGGCACAGATCCCAACACCGCGATAGATATCGCTGGTGGCCACAACCGCTCCCGCAAGATCGTACTTCTCGACGAGACTGGGCCACGTGACGGCACGCCCCTCTCCCCACAGCCAGACACAGTTGGCAGGTTTTTTCCCCGCCGCTATGCGCTCCTCATTGAGAGGGTGATCGCGAAGGACAAGATGCGCCGCCTCCATCAATTTGCGCAGGATATCCGAACCATCTCCTGTGGGCAACGCATCGGCGATGGATTGACCCAGTATTGTCTGAGGATCGTTACAGACGGCTCGCGGTTTCCCATTCACCCAAACCATTAAATGGCGATGACCAGCTCCCGGATAAAACTGGATGGTTTCCGACCCAAGCTGTTCATTGATCGCCTCGATCAATTCGCGGGCCTCTTCTGTCTCAATCAACCCGGCCGTCGCATCTTCCATGATCACGTGCGGTCCTAATTTTTTGATGTCGCCGGTTTTGCCGCCTTCCAGCCGCAAGGTTACCATCGTACAGCGATACACCACGTCATGTTCCGTTACAGAGACACCCAAGCTTGCCGCTTCCAGCGGCCCGGGGCCCGGATAAAATTTCTTCGGGTCATATCCGAGTATCGCCGCGCCGATGAGCCCGCTCCCGTGACGAACTCCGTCCATGGGAATCAGCAGTCGGCCGAGTTCTCCGTATTGCGCAAGACGATCGAGATGAGGTGTGGCCGACGCTTGCAGCGGAGTCCGTCCCCCCAGTTCTGGTTGCGGATGGTCCGCCATCCCGCCGGCGTGCACAATCACATGTTTCATGAGATCCACACGTCCTTCAGACACTCAAGAGACGAGCCACGTCCTCGCGTGTTGCCCGGACGGTCATCGGCTGTTTGGACACGCTGATTGCCGTGTCGGCATCCTTCAAACCATGCCCTGTAAGCGTGCATACGACTGTCTCTCCCTCCCGTAGAATGTTCGTTCGATGCAGCTTGACGACGCCGGCGACGGACGCCGCTGAAGCCGGCTCACAAAACACCCCTTCCGTAGACGCGACCGCCGTATAGGCCTGGAGAATCTCCTCATCCGTCACCATATCGATCGCCCCGGCGGATTCCTCCACGGCCCTCAAGGCCGTGGACCAGCTGGCAGGATTACCGATTCTGATGGCTGTGGCGATCGTCTGCGGTTGTTCAACGACCCGGCCCAACACAATCGGAGCGGCACCAGCGGCCTGAAAACCCATCATACGGGGTACCCGCCTGATTTGATTCGCCGCACGATATTCTTGGTACCCCTTCCAATAGGCCGTAATGTTCCCCGCATTTCCGACCGGCAGAACATGTAGATTCGGCGCATCGCCGAGCTGGTCGCACACTTCAAACGCAGCGGTTTTCTGCCCTTCGATCCTGAATGGATTCACGGAATTCACCAACTCGACCGGCAGCGTGGCCGCAAACTCCTTGACGAGCGCCAGAGCCTGATCGAAGTTGCCTTCGATCTGAATGACGGTCGCCTGGTGCATCATGGCCTGAGACAATTTTCCCATGGCGATCTTGCCGGCCGGGATCAACACGAAGACGGACAGCCCGGCACGGGCTCCATAGGCGGCGGCCGACGCCGAGGTATTGCCGGTCGATGCGCACATGACGGCCCGCGCACCGCTTTCCACGGCCTTCGAAATGGCCAATGTCATACCGCGGTCTTTGAACGACCCGGTCGGATTGACGCCTTCGAACTTGAGGTAGAGTTCGATTCCCGGTGCGACCGCACGGGCCAATCTTGTGGCGCGAATCAACGGCGTGTTCCCTTCCCCCAAACTGATGACCGGTGTCTTCTCAGTGACCGGAAGGAACTTTCGGTATTCCTCAATGACTCCACGCCACGGGCTCATCGATTACTCATCCTTGCCTTCGACGCGAATCAGCGTCGTCGGTTTCGACACGAACGCCTTCCGGTTGATTTCCCGAAGGGCGGTTTGGACGTCGCGCTCCCTGGCTGTATGAGTTTTGATGACGACCGGTACCGTCTGCCCTTCGCGGCGTCCCTGTTGCACCATCGAGGAAATGCTGATTCCACAGCGCCCCAACTCACCGGCGATCTGTGCCAACACGCCGGGTCGATCCACCACGGTAAAGCGCAAATAATACAGCGAGCTGATTTCTTCCATCGGTTTCAGCCGAAGCGGTCGTCGCTGACTCTGTTGAAACGACGCCACCGGCACTCGACCGATCGCGCCGGTGAGGAGATTCCGCCCGATCGCAATCACGTCACTGACCACGGCGCTCCCGGTCGGCAGGGATCCTGCGCCGCGGCCATAGAGCACGACGTCGCCGACGGCATCGCCGACGAGTTGGATGGCGTTGTATACGTCCTGGACCTGGGCGATCGGCGACGTGGCGGGAAGCATGGTGGGATGAACCCGTGCCTCGATTTCCCCATCCACGAGCTTCGCGATACCAAGCGATTTGATCGTATATCCGAACTGTTTTGCGTAGGCAATGTCGGTCGGTGTGATGCTCGTAATCCCTTCGGTGTAGATATCCTTGAAGTTGACAGGCGTGCCATATGCGAGACTGACCAGTATGGCAAGTTTGTGCGCCGCATCAATCCCGGCAACGTCGAAAGTCGGATCGGCTTCGGCGTACCCGGCTTCCTGGGCATCTTTCAGCACCTCTTCGAAACTGTGCCCCTCATGGGTCATTCTAGATAAAATATAGTTGGAGGTTCCGTTGATGATGCCGTAGATGGACTCGATCGTATTTCCGGCAAGCCCCTCGGTCAACGCCCGAATAACCGGAATACCGCCGCCCACGCTGGCTTCAAACCCCACATCCACACCCCTTCGCGTAGCGGCTTCAAAAATTTCCTCTCCGTGCAAGGCCAAAAGCGCTTTGTTCGCCGTGACAACGTGCTTCCCGGTCGCAATGGCCTCCAGGATGACGCGCTTCGCCGTCTCGTATCCGCCGATGAGTTCGATGACGATATCGATGTTGGGGTCGGTCAGAACCTGCTTGACATCGTTCGTCAGCACCCCGGCCGGTAATACCACACCACGATCCGTTACAATATCCAGATCCGCCACGCGAACGAGTTCGATCGGGACACCAATGCGGCGGCTGATGAGGGAAGCATTGTTGAAGAGGACCTTGGCCACCCCGGTGCCGACTGTGCCGAATCCGACAATTCCCACTCCAATGCGCGCCTTCATTCTTCTGCCCCATCGAGTGTGAGGGCTTTGCGAATTCCTCGGACGGCCTGCCTGGTACGATGTTCGTTTTCCACCAATCCAAATCGCACGTACTCATCGCCGCCTTCGCCGAATCCAATCCCGGGCGAGACTGCGACCTTCGCCTCTTTGAGCAGCAGTTTCGAAAACTCCAACGAGCCCATATGGCGATAGGGAAGCGGAATGCGTGCCCACACAAACATGGTGGCCAACGGCTTGGCGACCTGCCAACCGATTCGATTCAATCCGCCCACCAGCGTATCTCTGCGTTTCTGATAGCGCAGAACCGTCTCCTTGACACAGTCCTGCGGGCCGTTCAATGCGATTACGCTCGCGATTTGAAGCGGCTGAAAGATGCCATAGTCCAGATAGCTTTTGATCTTCGCCAATGCTCCGACGACCTCTCGATTGCCTACACAAAAGCCCACTCGCCAACCCGGCATGTTGTAGGCCTTGGACAACGTGTAGAACTCGACCCCGCAGTCCTTGGCTCCTGGGATTTGTAGAAAACTCGGAGCTTTATAACCGTCAAAGACCAGGTCGGCGTAGGCGAGGTCATGAATGACGATAACATTGTGCTCCTTGGCAAAAGCGACGATCTTCTTGAAAAACTCCAAATCCACCACGGCTGTGGTCGGGTTGTGGGGAAAATTAATCACGAGAATCTTGGGTCTCGGAAAAGTCTGCCGATAGACGCGCGTCAGGTCTTCGAAGAAATCGCTGTCCTGTCGGAGTTCGATGCCACGGACCTCGCCACCGGCTATGATGAAGCTGTACATGTGGATGGGATAGGTAGGCGTCGGGGTCAGGACCACATCGCCTGGACCGATCATGGCTAAGGCCAGGTGAGCGAGACCTTCTTTGGACCCGATCGTGACAATGGCCTCCGTCTCAGGATCCAGGTCAACGTCGTAGTTGCGCTTGTACCATCCGCAAATCGCATGTCGCAGTTTCGTGATGCCGCGCGATGCCGAGTAGCGATGATTCTTTCCCTTGCGTGCGGCCTCGATCATCTTCTCGACGATATGAGGCGGCGTCGGTTGATCGGGATTTCCCATCCCGAAATCGATAACGTCTTCTCCTCGTTGCCGGGCCTCAAGCTTGAGGGATTGGACCTGTGCGAAGACGTACGGCGGGAGTCGTTTGATTCGATAAAAACCTTCGCCCAGCCCCATGAACTTCCTTTGGCTGTCTTGAGATCTTCCAACTAACTCATCATGGTCAATGAGCAAATGGTGCGAGAAGTGTCTATTCTAAATGGAGGGATTGGGGCGAGTCAATTTGCTCGTATACTCCTGCGTTTCTGCGTTTACCGGGTACGAAGTGGCATCAGTTCTTCCGCATCGGCCGAACGCGATGTTGCCCCCTCTTGTTCTTTTCTGTTATATGGACTGATTCCGCACTGTCTCACGCACGGTTATCCGGCTGATCGGAGGAAGGATGGCCCGGCTTGGCGTAAATATAGACCACGTGGCGACGTTGCGACAGGCACGTGGAGGATCCGATCCGGATCCTTTAGCGGCCGCCGTGCTTGTCGAGCTGGCGGGAGCAGACGGCCTAGTCGTTCACCTGCGTGAAGACCGGCGCCATATCCAAGACCGGGATCTTCAGCTCCTTCGGGAAATAGCTCGTACCAAGCTCGACCTTGAAATGGCGGCCGACGGCGAAATGGCGAAGATCGCCTTGAATATCAAGCCGGACCTTGTCACGCTGGTCCCGGAAAAGCGACAGGAGCTCACGACTGAAGGTGGCCTGGATATAGTAGGGCAGCGCGACCGAGTTCAAAGCATTGTGACCCTTTTACATAACGCGGGGATTCCTGTCAGCGTCTTCGTCGAGCCCGATCTCAATCAAATCAGAGCGGCACACAAAATTGCGGCTGATTTTGTCGAATTGCATACCGGCCGTTACGCGAATGCCACGCGCTCCAAAGAAGCCGATGCGGAGTTCGAAGCCATTACTCACGCCGCCAAGCTGGCCTACAAGCTTGGCATCGGGGTAAATGCGGGACATGGACTCAATTACCGCAACATTAAACGCCTGACACATATTTCCGAAATCGTGGAGTACAACATCGGACACAGTATCGTCGCACGGGCAGTCCTTGTCGGTCTCGTACAAGCCGTGAAAGAGATGAAGGCCTTGCTCGGCTGACTCCTTGTTTTAGCCGGTTGGGTCGGCCGCTCAATATTCCAAGTCACCATGACCAAGATCGTCACCGCTGCTCAGATGCAGGAGCTTGATCGTCGAACCATCTCAGAGGCTCGTATCCCGGCGACCACGTTGATGGAACGTGCCGGGTTGGGTGTCGTGACTTGCCTTGAGCAACGGTTCGGGCCCCTACGAGGCAAGACGGTCACAGTGGTATGCGGCAAAGGGAACAATGGGGGGGATGGATACGTTGTGGCTCGCCTACTTCGTCGCCGCCATGCTACGGTACGCGTCGTCGCCATGGCACCCATCTCCGAGCTGACCCGAGATGCTGCAACGATGTATAAGCTATTCGTTCGCGGTGCGGGCAAATCTTCAGTGTATCTCTACGCGTCCAAGGCACAGACGCAAATACTTTTGCAGGAGAGTGACATCCTCGTCGATGCCCTCCTCGGAACAGGACTCGCTTCTACAGTCACGGGGCGCTATGCCGAAGCCATTGACAGTATCAACGAAACCGGGCGTCCTGTGGTGGCCGTTGATCTGCCGTCCGGTCTCCACGCCGATACCGGGACTATCCTTGGTCGAGCCATTCGAGCCTCTCTCACCGTGACGTTCGGCCTCCCAAAGTTAGGCCTCTATCAGAACAGTGGGATCGACCTGGCCGGCGAGGTGGCCATCGTGGATATCGGGATTCCTTCTGCTTACATTGACGCGATCATGAGCCGAACGAGCTTGATTAC
>DATIGP010000095.1:0-4171 GCA_035454625.1 Nitrospira sp. | reverse complement strand
CATCCCCGATCAGAAGGTCAACCTCCGTCGGTCGGTAATACATCGCATCAATCTTCACGTGTTGCTTCCAAATCCAGGTGCCTTTTTCCCCTCAGCATGATCATGAAGCCGGCCCGGTGGAATGAGCACAGGGACTAGGGTTACCCCTAGACCCATCTATTAAGTCTGTATTACACTCGTACCATTCCTGGCGACATCCTGCAGCAGAAAGGATCGTTATGAAATATGATCATGATCGAATGATGAAGGTGCGGCGGACCATAGAAATGGTGAATGAGGCGACCGTCACCATTGAACAGGCGATCGCCGCCGTCGCTCCGATCGGCGGGACGATCTTTGAGATGAGACTCAAAGAAGTCGAGGACAGAGTATTCTGGCGAGTGAAAATGGTGAGAGACGGCGAGCGTGTCAAGGTGAATATCGATGCCAAGTCCGGTCTCATCATCGAGGCGAAGGCAGAAGTGGCGGTGGGTGATGGATTTAAGTCTCAGCTAACTGTGTAAGAAAGATTTTCTAGAAAGAATACAGCAGTTCATTTTAGATACTTCACGGATCACCCGCATGTGATCCCCTGTCTAACTTCCTGCCATCCCGTCTGAGCCGTTGGCGTCTCCGGGATATACAGTGCCTCCAGCATGAAGTGCGAAATGCCGAAGAGTGCAGGATAGGCAGTGGACCTACGTGGAAACTCAGAGGCGGTTATCCGTCTCGATTTGAATAGGACGGAAGATGGATAGGGGATGACGGTGCAGATGCGATCTCAAGTGTGGATCACATTCTCTTTGACGAGAGCCGATGAGGCAGGCGCCCCGTCGGCTCTCGTGCCCTTGCAAACCATTTTTCTATGCCTACCTTTCCCCTCTACCGACTGAGTACAGCGTGTACATCAGTCCCACAATGGCGCTCAAGATAGACACTTCAATGACCATTGCTCCCATCTCTTCTCACCTCCCTCCGATTTATCCTGTTTTCCTAACTTTTCGTATCCACACGGTGAAAGTTATCAGAGGCATGTTTCCTTTCCGTTACGATTAGGCCAATTCTGTGTGAAACCTACAGCGAATTGTTGAAGGCTGCATGCGTCGAGGCAGGTGTGTAGGAACTTCTACGCTTAAACTGCGGGTTAGTGTTCATAGTATGGAAGCGTTCGGTCGAAGGGAGTACGGAGATCGAGGCACGACGAGCAATATCGCCGGTAGCGTCAGGAGGCGTCTTGGTTCCAAGTGCCGGCCAGGTTCAGCATGTGCTGTTGGGAGTCGAATGGAACTTCACCGGACTGGGGGATGATTCGTTCATACAGGGCCGTTTCGTTCATCCGTCGCAGTTGCGCGGTATCACGAAGATGTGGAAACAGGATATCGTCTCGGATAGCGCGTCGCAGGTGCGGCGCTTCAATAGGAAAGACCACTTCGATCCGTCCGTCCAGATTGCGCGGCATGAGATCGGCACTTCCCAGCCATAGCTCTTCTTCATGGCCGGTTCGGAAGTAAAAGATGCGGCTGTGTTCAAGAAAACGGCCGACGAGGGAGGTGACCGTAATCCTCTCGCTGACACCCTCCACTCCGGGACGAAGACTGCATATGCCACGTATTTGCAAATCAATCCGCACACCCGCTTGAGACGCCCGATACAGGGCCTGAATGCAGGCCGGGTCCGTCAGCGCGTTCAGCTTCAGTGCGATATACCCTTGGTGGCCGTCGAGATGCCGGGCAGCCAGATGGTTGATCCGCTGGATGATTCCCTCTCTGACCCCGTCCGGCGCCACCAACAGGCGGCGATAGTGAATCGAGCCGGCATATCCGGTTAGAGCATTAAACAGCATGGCCACATCCGCGGTGATGGCGGGATTGTTCGTGAAAAGTCCAAGATCGGTATAGATCCGGGCCGTTGTGGGGTTGTAGTTGCCGGTGCTGAGGTGAGCATAACGGGCGAGGGAGCCTCCTTCGCGTCGAACCATAAGGCACATTTTCGCGTGCGTCTTGAGGCCGACCAGCCCGTAGACGACGTGCACGCCCGCCCGTTCCATCTCTCGGGCCCACTGGATGTTGTTTTCTTCGTCGAAGCGGGCTTTCAGTTCGACGAGCGCCGTGACCTCTTTTCCGTTTTCACGCGCCTGCATCAGGGCCTGCACGATCGGTGACTGGGGCCCGACGCGATAGAGCGTTTGTTTGATCGCGACCACGTCCGGGTCGGCAGACGCGAGACGCAGCCACTCCACGACGGGTATGAAGCTATCGTATGGGTGGTACAGCAGCACGTCCCGATCCCGAATCGTGGCGAACAGATCCGGCTTGGTCAGGATGGGAGGCAGCTTGTGAGGGACCGGAGGGTCTTTCAGGTCGGGCCGGTCAAGTTGCGTTAAATCCATCAAATCGGCCATGTCGAGTGGGTCGGGAACTGCGTAGATTTGGTCCGGTTCCAGGCGAAGATTGTGCGCGAGCATGTCACGTAAGTGGTCCGGCATTTTTCCGCTGACTTCCAGGCGGGTGACCGTTCCGAAATGTCGCTGGCGAAGACTTTCCTGGATGGCCTGAAGCAGATCGGCGGCTTCATCCTCTTCGATTTCCGGGTCCGCGTCACGTGTGACCCGGAAGGGATAGGTCGCCATCACGGTGCAACCGGGAAACAACAGGTCCAGATTCGCCGCAATGACGTCCTCAATCCATACAAATCTCATGGGCGCCGGCGAGGGATCGCCCTCGATGGAGATGTCTTGCCGAAGCAAGCGCGGGAAAAAGGGCGGAACTTTCAACCGCGCGAACCGTTCCTCCCCATCACTGTGTCGGATGACGATGGCAAGATTCATGGAGAGGTTGGAAATATGGGGAAAGGGGTGGGCGGCATCAAAGGCGAGAGGGGTGAGGACCGGAAGAACCGCGGTCATAAAGTAGTCACGAAGGCGCTTGACCGTGGCCGCCGGAAGGTCGGGATAGTTCATCAGCCGTATCCCCGCCTCCCGTAGTTTCGGCAAGAGATCTCCTTCCCAGCAGTGCTGGTGTTTAACCAATAAGATCGCCAGCTCCCGGTGAATTAATTCAAGCTGCTGTTTTGGTGTCAGTCCATCCGGTGGGGCTTCAACTGCGCCGGTCTGCAACTGCCAATAGAGGCCTGATATTCGGATCATGAAAAATTCGTCGAGGTTACGGCTGAAGATGGAAAGGAATTTCACTCGCTCTAAAAGCGGATGTCGGGTGTCCAGAGCTTCTTCAAGGACCCGTTCATTGAAACGGAGCCAACTCAACTCGCGATTGATGTAGAGAGACGGGTCCGCCAGGTTCATCGGGATTCTCACCCTATCGTCACGATCGTTCGGTCGGTCTATCGCCCGAGCGGACAGTATCCAAGTCCAACTGAGGCGCGATCAGATAGATATAGGCTTGAGGATAGTAGCCGGGCGAAACCGAGTCAACGGATGGGCCGATAAATTCTTATGACAAGTCGTCATTGACGCGCGCTTCGCTTGACGGTCGCTAAACCCCTGGTAGGCTTAGGCTCCCATGTGGGTCGAGGGACTATACTGGTGTAAATTTCATCGCGGGATTGCCGACCGACCGGTATTTATTGGACGAAAGACAGCCCGATCGAGAGCGCGATCAAGACGATGATGATCCATTCCAGCACCTCCATTCGCCTGGTCCCGGCACGATCCGACATCTTGCCGTAGATGCTTTCAAGAGTCTGCAGCTTACGGAGAATGCTCGCGTCCCAGTCTTCCAAATGGAAGCGTTGCGAGACGAGGCGGGACACACGCGCGAGGTATTGATCGCCCAGCAACTTCAAGGTGTTGGTGACACGTTCGAAGATCAAGGCGCTATCGACTTGAAGCTGTGCTATGTGAGTCACGTCTTTCTCGTGGGAGCCCGGCAGCGACAGGAGTCGAGGCTTTCGAGTGAGGGCTTCGTACCCCTCGTCCAGCGCTCGATCGAGTTGTTCATCGAGTATCCGCATCTCGAGCAGCTCGACGTTGGCGAACTCTAGCACCGCCCGCACGTCGTCCATCTCCTTCCCGAACAAGATCGTCGAGTGCCAGTCGATGATCGCGGCGTCGTCTTGCCCGAAGGAGATCCTGCAAGAGACTGCGTCAGCCACTTCTTGCTCGGACAAAGGGGTCCGCTCCGCGCGCAGGATATGGGCCAATTCGGTTTCGTGGCTCATCCATAGTGGTGTGCCC
>DATIGP010000094.1:0-6271 GCA_035454625.1 Nitrospira sp. | reverse complement strand
ACTTTATGCCGGATCAATTCTCGAATGTTGCCAACCCCGCTATGCACCGGATGACGACGGCGCCGGAGATTTGGGACGCCCTCGAAGGGAAGATTGATGCGTTTGTAGCGGCTGTTGGAACCGGCGGGACCATCACCGGATGCGGCGAGGTCTTCAAGGAAAAGAATCCGCAGATCAAAGTGATCGCGGTAGAACCGGCGACTTCACCGGTCTTATCCGGCGGCGATCCGGGACCGCATAAAATTCAAGGAATCGGTGCGGGCTTTATTCCCAAGGTCCTCAACCGAAAGATTCTCGACCGCGTACTCACCGTGACGGACGACGAGGCCTATCAAACCGCCAAACAGCTGTCTAAAAAAGAAGGCTTGTTGGTGGGCATTTCCGCCGGTGCCAATGTATTCGCCGCCCAAAAAATTGCCGACGAGTTGGGACCGGGCAAGAATGTCGTCACGATCCTGTGCGACACGGGCGAGCGCTATATCAGCATCGAGAAGTATTTTAACATTTGATTCGGTCGAGTGCGTGATTTAGGGAGGGATACTCAAAATGGCCTCCCAGCAAGGCCGCCGGCGAGAAGAAACCGGAGGCGTACCCTCTGGGGTACGTTGAGGATTTTTTCGAACCGAGAACGTCGCTGGAGGCCCATTTTCAGCATCTCGTTAAAAGATGGAATTTACTGAAGAGCAGATCAATCGCTACAGTCGGCATATCCTGCTACCCGAGGTCGGCGGCAAGGGACAGAAGAAAATCGCCAAGTCCCGGATTCTGCTCGTCGGTGCCGGTGGCCTGGGCTCCCCTGCGGCGTTGTATTTGGCCGCGGCAGGAGTCGGCACAATCGGGTTGATCGACAGCGACGTGGTGGATCTGACCAATCTCCAGCGTCAAATCATCCATCATACTCCGGACGTGGGTCGTCCCAAGGTCCTATCCGGTAAAGAAAAGATCCAGGCATTGAACCCTGATGTCTCGGTCTCGATGTACGAAGAGAGGCTCACGGCCGGAAATGCGCTCAAGATCATCAGCGATTACGACGTGGTGATCGACGGAGTCGATAATTTTCCGGCCAAATTTTTGATCAACGACGCCTGTTTCTTCGCCGGCAAACCGCTGGTCCATGGCGGCATTCTGCGATTCGACGGTCGGGTCACGACCATCATCCCGAAGAAATCGGCTTGCTATCGTTGCGTGTTCAAGGCGCCCCCGCCCCCCGGCCTGGTCGCTTCCTGCCAGGAAGCCGGAGTGATCGGCGTCTTGGCAGGCATTATCGGGACGATTCAGGCGACAGAAGCATTGAAGCTCGTCCTGGGGATCGGACGGCCGCTGACGGACCGTCTGCTGGACTTCGATGCGCGCAAAACTCAATTTCGAGAAATCAAAGTCCGCCGGAACCCGAATTGTGCGCTCTGCGGGGAACATCCGACGATTACCGAGCTGTTCGACGATGGGGACCCCTATGCGGGATGCGCCGTGCGTCCTTCCGCGTAGAGTTTAAGAAGGTGGTGCGATGATGAACAAGATGAAAGCCCTGGTGTGCCGGGAATGCGGCAAAGAATACCCGACGAAGGCAATCCACGTGTGCGAAATGTGCTTCGGTCCTCTTGAGGTGAAGTACAACTACGACGAAATCAAAAAGACGATTTCGCGGAAGAAGATCGCGGATGGGCCGCATAGTATGTGGCGTTATCTCGACCTGCTGCCGGTCGAGGGAACGAACTTTGTCGGGCCGCATGCCGGGTTCACTCCGCTCGTACGGGCGAAAAACCTTGGCGCGTATCTTGGGCTCGACGAGCTTTACATTAAAAACGACACGGTCAATCATCCGACCCTGTCATTCAAAGACCGGGTCGTCGCCGTGGCCCTCACGCGCGCACGCGAGCTCGGCTTCGAAACAGTGGCTTGCGCATCGACCGGTAACTTGGCGAACTCCGTGTCGGCCCACGCGGCCTCCGCCAATCTGCATTGCTATGTGTTCATTCCCGGAGACCTTGAAGCGGCAAAGGTGCTCGGTAACTTGATCTACAAACCGCACGTCGTCGAGATCGAAGGCAATTACGATGATGTCAACCGGCTCTGCAGCGAGATTGCCGGTGAACATGGCTGGGCGTTCGTGAACATCAACATCCGTCCCTATTATGCTGAAGGCTCCAAGACCTTAGCCTTTGAAACCGTGGAACAACTGGGATGGAAATCCCCTGATCAAGTGGTCATTCCGATGGCTTCGGGCTCTCTTTTGACGAAGATTTGGAAAGGCCTGCATGAGATGAAGGCTCTAGGCCTCATCGATCACGTTCGCACGAAGATTAACGGCGCTCAGGCGGAAGGCTGTTCACCGATTTCTACCGCGTTCAAGGCGGGACGCGACTTCTTCAAACCTGTGAAACCGCAGACGATCGCCAAGTCCCTTGCCATCGGCAATCCTGCCGATGGGTACTATGCGCTCAAGGCGACCGCCGAGAGCCATGGAGCCATGGATATGGTCACGGACGAAGAAGTCGTGGAAGGTATTCAGCTGCTCGCCCAGACCGAGGGAATCTTTGCTGAAACGGCCGGAGGTGTCACGATCGGCGTGCTCAAGAAGCTCGTCAAGCAAGGGGTGATCAAAAAAGATGAGGTGACGGTGGCCTATGTCACCGGCAACGGCCTGAAAACCCAGGAAGCGGTGATCGATTCCGTCGGCCGCCCGGTCCGCATCCAACCGAGCCTGGTGGACTTCGAAAAAACGTTTAAAATGGGAAAGAACGGTGGTGGCGCATGATCAAAGTTCGTATTCCAACTCCGCTTCGTCCCCTGACCAAAGGCCAGGGCGAGGTCGAGACCAAAGCCGAGAGCGTGGTGGAAATGATCGAGGTATTGAACAACTCACATCCCGGCATCAAAGATCGTCTATGTGATGAAACCGGAGAGCTCCGTCGCTTCGTGAATATTTATGTCAACGAGGAAGACATTCGTTTCCTCAAAGGGAAGGAGACTTCTCTCAAAGACGGCGACGAGGTTTCGATCGTCCCGGCAATCGCGGGAGGGTAACCATGGCACACTTACGCTTCCATATCCGTTTTCCCGAAGACAAAGTTCGGCAGCCGATTATCTATCAGATCGGGCGGGAATATAACGTGGTGACCGACGTGAGACGAGCCGATGTTCGTGAAACGACCGGATGGGCCGACGTCGAGTTTTCCGGCGACACTGCTGAGATCGAACGAGCCGTGGCCGGACTGCGGGCCAAAGGTTGCGGCGTCGATCCCATTGAACTGAACGTGGTGGAGTGACAAAAACGTGAAGCGCACCTCGTGAAGCGTATCTCGCGATATGATCACGCTTCTCGCGTCACGAAAGACGAGATACGTCCTCGATGGAACTGACTGAGCAACAAATCCAACGTTACAGCCGGCATATCATCCTCCAAGACGTCGGAGGAAAAGGCCAGCTGAAGCTGAACAAGGCTAAGGTTCTGCTGATCGGTGCCGGTGGTCTGGGCTCTCCAGCAGGTTTGTATCTGGCTGCTGCCGGTATCGGGACAATCGGCTTGGTCGATGGCGACGTCGTGGACCTCTCAAACCTCCAACGACAAATCATGCATTCGACCGCGACGCTTGGGCAGCCAAAGGTGGAGTCCGGCCGGAAAACCTTGTCGGCCATTAACCCTGACATTACCATCAAGACCTATCACCAACTGGTCGATGCCGAGAACATTCTTCCCCTCGTCTCGCAATACGATATCGTGCTGGACGGATCGGACAACTTCACTACACGTTTCCTAGTAAACGACGCCTGTTTCTTTGCCAAGAAAACGCTGATCTCCGCGAGCATGTTTCGGTTTGAAGGCCAACTCACGACGATCAAGCCGCACCAAGGTTATCCCTGCTACCGCTGCCTCTATCCCGAGCCTCCGCCGGCCGGATTGGTTCCGAATTGCCAGGAAGCCGGCGTGCTGGGCGTCTTGGCCGGAACCATGGGAATTCTGCAGGCGTCGGAAGCGATTAAAGAAATTCTCGGCATCGGAGAGACGATCGCCGATAAACTGTTGATCTACGATGCGCTTGAAATGAAGTTCCGAAAGGTCGGTCGTCCCAAGGATCCAGCCTGCCCTTTATGCGGTCCTAATCCAAAGATCAAAGATCTCAGTCTCGACTACACCGTTACCTGCACGATCTAACGATACCGGAAGGTTAAGGCTCAGGTTGACGCTGAGGAAACAGGGAGACATTTCGACTCGATCTCGATCTTAACGAGCCTAGAGGAATCCTGTGCCTGACCTGGTCATCCCCCGACAGATTCTCGACGATATCATTGCCCATGCCAAGGAACTTACTCCGTACGAATGTTGTGGGCTGCTCGCCGGAATCGACGGTGTCGTGAGCCGTCTCTATCGCATTAAGAACATCGTCGCGATGGAGGGCGCGCAAACCCTCTCTGCGTTCGATGCGGCAAAGGCCGCGCATCTTGAGCGACTCTCCCCGGCTGAGCGCGCGGAGATCGCCTTCGTCATGGACATGCAGGACTTTTCAGCCGCCAAGAAAGACATGCGTAACCAAGGGCTGCAACTTCAAGTCGTCTACCACTCGCATCCACACGATCCAGCCCGCCCGTCGGTCACCGACATCAAAATCGCGACCGACTATGAAGAGATCTGGCCTAAGATCAATCTGCCTCTTCCGGCTTATCTCCTGATCTCGCTCATGAATCCGGAACCGGACGTGAAAACCTATTGGATCAAATCCGGCCGTGTCACTCCCGCCGACGTCCTCATCCATTGACTCACTTTTGCAGTTCACATCTTTCTCTGAATGTACTAATGTTCTATCGTGCAGGCGAAACCTTTGCGTATGCATGTGCGACAACTTGTCAATTACAGCATACTCCTACTGATGTGTCTGGCATCCTCACCGGCCGCACAGGTACTCGCTGAAGATCGCAGTTTTTACAGCCCGGTGATCTACATCGATAATGAGAAGAATCAGATCCTCATCTCCACAAGCGGCCGTGTCTTCTATGTTGAAGTACCGGAGGCCGCCAAACCCCACATGGACAAGCTACCCATTTCCGGCCTCGTCGATTTCGTGGTGGAGATGAGAGGAGACGACAAACTGCCGCTGATCAAGACATGGAAAGTCAAATCAGGCGAATCGACTTGTATGTATTTCAATGGAAAGGAGTGCAAATAGCGGTGGGACGGTCTTAGTTAGAAGTTTATCCCCCCTCATAGATGTCGCGGCGGTGTCCGACCGTCAGGACAAGGACCAACAGTTCATTCCTTTTCAACTTTTACAAAATCCTCCAATCCCCGACTCGGTACGACCACCGATCACTCAGAAGTCCAGTCAGACGTTTTCCCAATTCAGGATGCTCTGAGAGTCGGACGATCGCTCTGCCAACTCGTTCTTTAACTGTCTTATCCAGTTTGGCAAGACGGCGTGCAGCCTCCTCGGTGTAGAGGATGCGGTAGGTCATTTAAAAATATCTTCGTGCTGAACCAAACGTTGAGCTCGCTCGTCCTTCTCCGCTTTCAAAAGTGAGAGCATTAACTTCTTGTCCGCAAGAATCTCCAGCGTCTCAAGTTCTTCGGGAGACAAGAGAACAGCCGACGCAGCTCCATTGCGGGTAATAATGACCCGTCCCCGCTTTTTCTTGCGGAGCGACGCGACCATCTCCGGCAAATGAGCGCGCACATAGGACACAGATGCTATTTTGGTCATCGTTTTACCTCCATCGCTACCGTACATGATTGCGTACAATATCGACAGAGGATCTCGCACGATATTAGGAGTGACGGCCAACTATGCGTTGGTCAAGACCTGGAAGCTCAAATCAGACGAGTCAAACTGCATGTACTTCAACGGGAAGGAGTGCAAGTAATCGGGCGGCATTATCCTAATACTGGTTCTTGAGGGAGTGACGTTGCCTGTTCCAACCCGTCCCCTGATAAAAAGAGGAACTTTTGTCATTGCTTCTCTTGTGGAAAGAACGTCGACCAAAGCACGGCCGATCTGCCAAGACCATTCATTTCCGCAGCATGATTTCTGCGTACAGGCCACTATGATCGGAGACCGCTGGCTCGGCAGCGTTAATCGGACCGGTTGCGGTATTGCCCGGATTGAAGATGACCCGACTGGCTCGCATAGTATCTACGCCACGGAGAAAAAGATAATCGAGTCTCGCCGGCCGGGAGAACTCGGCGCTCGTTCTTTGAGCAATCAGACCCTGTAGCGGGCTCACGCCGTCCGTGCAGTGAATGTCAGCCTTGCCATTCCAGCAGAGGGCGTTAAGCGCATCT
>DATIGP010000093.1:0-13480 GCA_035454625.1 Nitrospira sp. | reverse complement strand
CACCAGAAAACCGGCCCACGTCGATCCACGCTTCGCATCCGATCGAGACAGGTTCCGACGGGAGCGGACGGGAAAGCTGGTGTGCCTTGGAATTGTTGAAGAGCAAAGCCATCTCATCCCCAATTAACTTCGACTCACCTTACAATGTCAATTTCTGACAGCCTATTCCTCTCCCGTAGGTTTGCAGCCTCGTCAGCGTCCTAGGGTTTACAGAGTCGACCCCATCAGTAGGCAACGATCTGCTCCTTCCCAACTCGAGTCGAGCAAGGAGAATGCCACATGAACGTTTGAGCAAAATGGGTCGCGTTGTTCGCTCATCGCGCTGATTTTGAAGGATAACGGTTCTCCATGTGGACCCATGAAGATCAATGCCCTGTATCCTGAAGGATGCAGGGGTGTATCTCAACGTGCGGATGGAATTCTAGGGCGACCGAGCCGGGTGCGAGGAGAGGGCAGGTTCTAGAACTCTCCTCCGTTCACTTGTCGGACTCGTTCGGCCGGGATGCTGAGCGCAGCCAAGAGGTAGTCTTTGAATTGATCACTGTAGGGCTGGACGGCGATGGCCCGTTGCATGCAGAGCAGCCAGGCATCGCGCTCTTCGTAGCCGATCGGGAACTTTTTATGAAATCCTGGAATGCTGATAGGTCCGTAATGCTGCTGAAATAACCTTGGACCTCCAAGCCAACCGCTGAGGAAGTAGGTGAGCTTTTTTCGTGATTCAGTCAGATCTTCGGGATGCATGCTTCTGATGGTTTCGGCTTCAGGCAACGTATCCATATTCATGTAAAATTCGTCCACCAAGCGCGTGATTCCCGCCAGCTCACCCGCTTCCTGATACGGAGTGGTTTGCACGCTGTTTTCCTGTTCACCGACGGACATATGTCTTCCTGGAGTATGGGTTAATGCTTGGTGTAAAAGGGCAGGGGCTGAACGGTGGCCGGATGTCTGCCGCCCTCGAATTCCACGTCCAGCTCCGTGCCGGGTTTACTGAAGTCGCGCAGAGGAAATCCGAATGCAATGGTCTTGTTGAGCTGAGGAGAACGGACGGCGCTGCTGATCCAGCCCACTTCACGGTCGCCGCTATACAGTTTGGCTCCATGCGGTGGAACGATGGAATCTTTCAAGACCAGCCCGACGAGCTTGCGGCGCACGCTCCCATATGTATCCATCCGTGCAACGACCTCTTGCCCCGGATAGCAGCCTTTGTTCAGGCTAAACGCTTTTCCTTCAAGATTCGCTTCGGGTGGAACAATGTCCTCGTTTAAATCCGGCCCGGCCTTCGGCAGGCCCGCTTCGATGCGCAGAGCCTCTCGCGCGTGGTTTCCGAATGCTTTCATGCCGAACCTGTCTCCGGCCTGCATGGCACTGATCCATGCGGCCTGCACGCTGTCGGCTGGAAGCAGCACTTCGATATCAACTTCTCCCGTTTCTTCAGTGCGGAGCACCAGGGCCTGGTGTCCGCCGATATGTGCCGTGACAAAATCCACCGGCCTTAGGTCCGTGACATCCACACCGAATGCGGATTGCACTACATGCGCGGCCTTCGGTCCACTGATCAACAGCAGTCCCCAGCTCTCGGCACAGTTCTCCATCTTGGCTTTGGTTCCGTAGAGCAGGAATTTGCGCAGGGCCTGGAACGTGGTTTCCCCGATGTCGCCGACGTCTTCCACCATGACGGCTTCTGTCTGTATGTATAGGCGGAAGTACGTGAGCATCTTGCCTTTGTGGGTCAAAAAGCTGGAATAACGGCCTTGCCCTGGTTGGAGGGAAAGGATGTCGTTGCTGATGACGCTTTGCAGCCACTTCAGGCGATCCTCGCCCGTGACCTTGATTTTCCCGCGATGGGACAGATCCGCCATCCCCACCGCCTGGCGGACGGCACGATGTTCGGCTGCGACATCGCCATAGTGAGCCGGTATTTCCCAGCCGGTGATTTCCTCGAACGTCGCTCCAAGGTGAGCATGTTGTCCATGAAGCCGTGATTGTTTCATCGAAAATCCATGAGTAGTGAAGTATCAGTGGTGGGGCGCGCGCTACCGGGTCGTTCCGAAACCTTTCACGCCTTACCCCTTACGCCTGACGTGAATAATTCTTCCACCAACTCCCTCGTGCGGGCTGAGAATTCGTTGCGAGAAACGATTTTTGTCACACCAAGCGATTTCGCACGGTGCCAGGTATCGACTTCTTCATGATTGGCAAATGCCAGCGTCGGAATACCGTTTAATCGTGGATCAGCATTCAGCTTTTCCAGCGCTCTAAAGGCGTCAAGGGCCAAGTCATTCATATTGAGAATGATGACTCCTGGGACGGCCGACAGGGCTTTGTCGACAATCTCCTGTTGAGAACGTGCCTTTTCAAGCCGGTATTCCGGTTGGCGGATTGCGTCACGGACTTTGGTGTAAAAGAAAAGATCGGTAATGGCGACCAGGATCGTCTTCTTGTCCATTTGGTCTGTCTTGTCTGTCTGGCTAAACTTGGTGGTCATTCATTCCCCTCAATTAAGGATTCTCGCCACTTACCGGACAGACCAGACGACTAGAAAGACCAAACAGACCGGTCAATTCAACGAACTAACCAACCGTCCGAGCGCCTTCCTGGCCAGTGCATAGTTTGGGTCCAGAGCGAGCGCCCGTTTATACGAATCGATGGCCTCCGTCCAGTTTCCCTTTCGCTCGTATACGCGGCCGAGATTGAGGTGCGGATAGGCCGGACTCTCGTAGCGCTTGGCCTGTATCGCTTTCTGAAACCAGGGAATGGCCTCGTCGAACTCACCCTTCTCGATCAAGTAGGCCCCGATGTCATTGTAGGGGTTGCCGAAGTCCGGGTCCTGCGCAATGGCCTTGTGACACTCCTCAATCGCTTCGTCAATCCGACCCATCCAACTATAGGTCCACCCCAGGAAGGTGTGGGCTTCCGCGGTGGGATGGGCGGCAAGCGACTTCTTGTAGAGGTTGACGGCCTCTTCCAGCTCACGCTTCATCTGCTGCTCATAGGCCTGCTGAAACAGATTCCACGCGTGGCGCTTGTCTTCCTCACTGCCTTCGCCTTGTACCAAAAAGTCTTGGACATCCATATCGCTAAGAGCAAATTGCTTATGGTGAATGGCTTGCGGCGCAGGCTGGATTTCTTCAAGCTCCTGCCGCCATAACCTATGGACCATATGCTTTTCGCCCGCTACTCCTGTTTCAACTTTTTCCTCATCAACTCCGCTCCATAGCGCCCGGACAGCAACATTGAGCCGAAGGCGGGGCCCATTCGTGGGGTGCCATAGACGGCGGCGACGGCCAATCCGATGACGAAGCAGTTGGGATACACTTCTCCAGTACGATCCATCACCTCCTCTTCAGACCGCGCGACCCACATAGCGCCGTTTCCCGGCACTTTATTGTAGAGGTTCCGCTTATGAAGCAGTTCGACCAGGACTGCATCATGGCCTGTCGCATCCACCACGATCTTGCTCTCAAGAGCGATGGGATCGACGTGGATGATATCATGACCAGCCATCTCGGCGGTGGTGCTGTTGACGACCACTCCTTCTAAGAGGCCGCCGTTTCGCAGGATCAAATCGACCACTCGCGTCAGGTTCATGATCTTGGCGCCCGCATTGTACGCGGCGGCAATCAAGGCTCCCGTGGCATGCGGTGGATCGACCATGTACATCCCCTCGCACTCTTTGATCCTTTTACAAGGCACACCGATCTCTTCGAGAATCTCATTCGCCGGCTCGCAAATCGTCGCCTTGTTCATGAGATACCCGCCGGACCAAAATCCACCGCCGAGGGCCAGGCTTTGCTCGATGAGAAGCGTGCGAAATCCCATCGCAGCCAAGTCATGCGCGCAAATAAGTCCGGATGGTCCCGCGCCCACGATGATAACATCGCTCTCGATAAGCTGATCGAACTCTTTATAGTATTCCCGGGCGATCTGCCGGGTGATATCTCTTTCCCGTAAGGGGGCTGGTCGTGGTTTGGCCATATGGCTCTCCTACCGGTAGATTTCGGAACCGGTTTTTTTGAACTCTTCGGCCTTTTCTTGCATGCCGATCTGAATCGCTTGCTGCTCGTCGACTTGAAGCTGCGCGGCGTACTCCCTGACGTCTTGCGTGATTTTCATCGAGCAGAAATGCGGCCCGCACATCGAGCAAAAATGCGAAACCTTGGCGGCGTCGTCCGGGAGCGTTTCGTCATGGAACTGTTGCGCAGTCTCCGGATCGAGGGACAGGTTGAATTGATCTTCCCAGCGGAACTCGAAGCGAGCCTTCGACAAGGCATTATCCCGCGCCTGTGCGCCGGGGTGTCCTTTGGCCAGATCGGCCGCGTGCGCCGCAATTTTATAGGTGATGACGCCCGTCTTGACGTCCTCGCGAGTCGGCAAACCCAAATGTTCTTTCGGAGTGACGTAGCACAGCATGGCGCAGCCGTACCAGCCGATCATGGCGGCACCAATGCCCGATGTAATGTGGTCGTAACCAGGGGCGATGTCGGTCGTCAGGGGACCGAGAGTATAGAACGGAGCCTCATGGCAAGCCTGGAGCTGCTTCTCCATGTTGGCCTGAATCATGTGCATAGGCACATGGCCGGGACCTTCGATCATGACCTGCACATCGTGCCGCCATGCGATTTTGGTCAGCTCTCCTAATGTCTCAAGTTCGGCAAACTGTGCCTCATCATTGGCATCGGCGATCGATCCCGGCCGAAGGCCGTCGCCGAGGCTGAACGCGACGTCGTAAGCCTTCATGATCTCGCAGATCTCCTCGAAGTGCGTGTAGGCGAAGTTTTCTTGATGGTGAGCCAGACACCATTTTGCGTGGATCGAACCGCCGCGGGAAACGATGCCCGTCATACGCTTCGCGGTCATCGGCACATAGGCCAGTCGTACGCCGGCGTGAATCGTGAAGTAGTCGACGCCCTGCTCCGCCTGTTCGATCAGGGTATCGCGGAAAAGTTCCCACGTCAGGTCTTCCGCTTTGCCGTTCACTTTTTCGAGCGCTTGATAGATCGGCACCGTTCCGATCGGTACCGGTGAGTTGCGGATGATCCACTCGCGTGTTTCGTGAATGTTTTTTCCCGTGGACAAATCCATGACGGTATCGGCGCCCCAGCGGGTCGACCAGATCATTTTCTCCACTTCCTCTTCGATGGAGGAGGCAACGGCGGAATTGCCGATGTTGGAATTGATCTTCACGAGGAAGTTCCGGCCGATGATCATCGGCTCGCTTTCCGGGTGGTTGATGTTCGAGGGGATGATCGCGCGGCCACGGGCCACCTCGTCGCGCACGAACTCCGGTGTGATGACCCGGGGAATATGGGCACCCCAAGCAAATCCAGGATGCTGTCGTACGCCGCCGCCCTGGCCGTTTTGGGATGAGGCGCCAATGCTCGATTGGCGTGATTGATTCTCACGGATGGCGATAAACTCCATCTCCGGTGTGACGAGGCCTTTTCGCGCATAGTGCAGCTGGGTCACGTTCCTGCCGGGTTTCGCCCGCAATGGCTTACGGATATGGTGAAAGCGAAGTTCTGCCAACTTTGGGTCTGTCGCTCGTGTGCGGCCGTAGGTTGAACTTACGTCCGGAAGCTCGTCGACATCCTGCCGGCTGAGCACCCAGGACCGCCGCAACGGCATCAGGCCTTGTCGGACATCCACTGACGCAGAAGGGTCGGTGTAGGGACCGCTGGTATCATATACGATGACGGAGGCGTTATGAGACTTCGTCCCGTTCATTCCCTTGGTAGGGGTAAGATCGATTTCACGCATCGGGACACGGACCCCTTCATGAGTACCGGCTACGTAGATTTTACGCGAGGCGGGGAAAGGGGTTATGGACAACGGCGAGGATGGAGCTGTCGTCCCGTTTCCATTGAGTGGTCCGTTCGTTGTTGTATGGATGCTCATAAAGAGATCCTTTCATGGTTGGTCGATAGGCGATGCCACACCCGGCAATAAAAAAGCCGCGTCCCGTGGAAACAGGGGAAGCGGCTGGATCCTCGCAGGTTCGTTGTCTTCCGGCTTCCCTACGCTGGTATTACCCAGGTCAGGTTGTAAGGGTCGTCCGATTTATCCGGACTCTCAGCCGCAGGGCTCCCCTAGCTATGAATCAGAATCGTATTACTCCGAAACACCGAAGTCAATCCTCTATTTAGACCTATCCCACTTTCTCTCTTTTGGACGGGTGACTAGGACTTTTCCTCAGTAGGCCATTCGTTGATTGTGAAGGAGCCCTATCGTAAAATGAATTCCCTTACGCGTGGGAGGAACATTGTGACGGCTATTGCAACATTACCGCGGGCAATTACCGAGTATCAAACCCAATCGGCAGAAGAATTATTCCGTCGGACGGCAGCGGCGAAGAGCGCGCTCGGTGATCGAGTGATGGTGCTAGGCCATAATTACCAGCGGGACGAAGTCATTCAGCATGCTGATTTTCGCGGCGATTCGCTTTTGTTGGCGAAGTTGGCCGCCGAACGCTCCGAACGGCCCTACATCATTTTTTGTGGCGTGCACTTTATGGCTGAGACGGCGGACATTCTCAGTCGTTCTCAACAGACGGTGATTCTGCCGGACATGGCAGCAGGATGCTCAATGGCGGATATGGCGGCGATCGAACAGGTTGACCAGTGTTGGGAAGCGTTGGGTCGCGTGATTCCTGTCGAAGAAACTGTGATGCCGGCCGTCTATGTGAATTCCGCGGCGGTGCTCAAGGCATTTTGTGGCGAGCATGGGGGGATCACTTGCACGTCGTCCAACGCCAAGGCTGTGATTGAATGGTGCTGGGCCAGGCGGGAAAAGATCCTTTTTTTCCCTGATGAGCACCTGGGCCGTAATACGGCGAACAAAATGGGGATTCCTCGCGAGCAGATGATCGTATGGGATCCCTATCAGCCCAACGGCGGAAATACCAAGGAAGCCATCAAGCGAGCCAGACTGATCTTATGGAAAGGCCATTGCAGCGTCCATCAAATGTTTCAACCGGTCCATGTAGATCACTTCCGCAAACAGTACCCTGATGGCAAAGTGATCGTGCATCCGGAATGCCACGAAGACGTGGTGAACAAGGCGGATCTTATCGGATCGACCGAGTTCATCATTCGCACCGTCACTGCCGCGCCGGTCGGCACGACGTGGGCAATTGGGACGGAATTGAATTTGGTAAATCGACTGAAGCACGAACTCCCTGACAAGAAGGTGTTCTTCTTGTCATCTACGGTCTGTCAGTGTGCCACCATGTTCCGAATCGATGCGGCACATCTTTGTTGGGCCATGGAAAACCTAGCCGAAGGCCAGGTTGTCAATCATATCGTCGTGCCACAAGACGACAAGCTCTGGGCGAAGGTCGCGCTTGACCGCATGATGGCCGTCAGTTAGGGGTGGTGCCTCTCCCTCCCTTCCGGTATAGTCCTTCGACTCGGTAGGCTCATGAATTGAACGCTCGGATTCTGTCGTCCATGGATTACAAATCAACGCTTAATCTTCCTAAAACCGATTTTCCGATGAAGGCCAATCTGCCCCAGCGCGAGCCTGAAATGTTGGCCTGGTGGGAGCAGCAGAAACTGTATGACAAAATTCAGGCGATGGGGCGGGGACGACCGAGGTACGTGCTGCACGACGGTCCTCCTTACGCGAACGGTCGTATCCATATCGGACATGCGCTGAACAAGATATTGAAAGACATCATCGTCAAATCAAAGACCATGGCTGGTTTTCATTCGCCCTATGTACCGGGGTGGGATTGCCATGGGTTGCCCATCGAGCACCAGGTCATGAAGGAATTGGGGGACAAGAAGAAGGACTTGGATGTTTCGGCGATTCGCAGGCTTTGTCGTGAGTATGCCGAGCGATTCGTCAATACTCAACGAGAGGAGTTCAAGCGGCTTGGGGTGTTGGCCGAGTGGGATCATCCGTACCTCACGATGACACCCCAGTATGAGGCGACGATCATTCGTGAGTTCGGGAAATTCGTGGAGCGTGGCGGGGTTTACAAGGGCCTCAAGCCGGTTCTCTGGTGCACGCAAGATCAAACCGCGCTGGCGGAAGCGGAAGTGGAGTACGATAACCATACCTCTCCGTCGATCTATGTGAAATTTCCCGTCGTCACGTCACCGCCCGTGCTGGCAAGGCTCTTTCCTGGCGTTCCCTTTCCACAGGATACGAAGTCGGTTTCGGTGGTGATCTGGACGACCACACCCTGGACTCTCCCCGCGAATCAGGCCGTCTGCCTGCACCGAGACTTCGACTACGCCTTTGTTCAAGTCGGCGAGGAATTGCTGATTATGGCGGAAAAATTGGTAGACCTCGTCGCAAAAGCCTGTGCGCTCGATTCCTACCGGATCGTGGGCGTCAAGAAAGGCGGAGACGGATTCGAGGGCCTCGAAACACAACGCCCGCTGTCTACCGGTTTGTCACCGCTCTTACTCGGTGATTTCGTGACACTCGAACAAGGGACCGGTTGCGTGCATATCGCGCCGGGACACGGGATGGAAGACTACCTTTTGGTGTTGGAGCACAATGCCAAGGCGTCTCCCGGCGAACGGCTCGAAATCTCGGCGCCGGTGGACAATAGCGGGCGCTTCACGTCGGTCGTGAAGGAGTTCGCCGGCCAACATGTCTTGAAGGCCAATCCGAAAATCGTGGAATACCTACAGGCGAATGGACGTCTGCTCGGGTATGGTTCGTTGAACCATTCGTATCCGCACTGTTGGCGGTGTAAGAGTCCGGTGATCTTTCGCGCGACGGAGCAGTGGTTTGTGTCCATGGAGACGAACGACTTGCGGAAGGAAACCTTGGCGGAGATCGAACGGGTCCGATGGATTCCCGGCTATGGCCGTGATCGTATCTACGGCATGATCGAAAACCGGCCGGACTGGTGCCTCTCACGCCAACGTGTGTGGGGGGTTCCGATCCCAGGCTTCACCTGTCAAACGTGCCGAAACGTTCTCGTCGATCCTGTCGTCATCGATCATGTCGCGGCCTTGATGGAGTCCGAAGGTGCGGATGTCTGGTTCGAACGGTCGGCAGACCAACTGCTGCCTGCAGGGACAATTTGCCCTAAATGCGGTGGTACCACCTTTGAAAAGGAGCGCGACATTCTGGATGTGTGGTTTGAGTCAGGAGTGAGTTATGCGGCTGTGACGAAGCCGAGAAAGTGGTGGCCGGCTGATTTGTACCTTGAAGGGTCCGACCAACATCGTGGATGGTTCCATAGCGCTCTGTTAGCCGGGGTGACGACGGATCATCGAGCACCCTACGGCGCGGTGTTGACCCACGGCTTTGTCGTTGACGGGCAGGGCAAGAAGATGTCCAAGTCGGCGGGAAATGTGGTGGCACCGCAAGACGTCATCAAGCAGTCGGGCGCTGAAATCCTTCGTCTGTGGGTGGCCGCTCAGGACTACAGAGAAGATCTCCGTATCTCCCAGGAAATTCTGAACCATCTGATTGAGGCCTATCGAAAGATCCGCAATACGTCCCGGTTTTTGCTGAGCAATCTGTACGATTTCGATCCCGCAACACATCGCGTTCCCTATGAGCGACTTCCGGAATTGGACCGATGGGCCTTGTTGCGTCTTGCGGAGCTGATCACGAAAGTGCGGGGAGCCTATGAAAATTTCGAGTTCCACACCATCTTCCATGCCCTGAACAATTTCTGTTCTGTGGACCTCAGCGCCGTCTACCTCGACATTCTCAAGGATCGGCTCTATACCTTTCGTGCTGATTCGCCGTTGCGCAGAGGATCGCAGACGGTGCTGTTTGAGATTATTGTGGCTATGGCCAAGCTCATGGCTCCGATTCTGAGTTTTACCGCCGATGAGATTTGGCGAATGTTGCCGAAAAGCCGTGAGGCCGCCGCAAGCGTGCACCTTACGCCGTTCCCGGAGGGCGAGCCTGTCTGGCGCGACGAAGATTTGGCGGCTCGATGGGACAAGCTGCTTGCCTATCGGACCCGTGTGCAAGGGGAACTGGAAGCTCGTCGTCGAGACAAGGTGATCGGATCGTCGCTTGAGGCGCATGTCCGGATCGAGGCGGGACCCGACGCTTACGCATTTTTAACGGCATATGCAGGGGATCTCAGCACGATTTTTATCGTGTCGCGCGTGACGCTAAGGCAGGCGGAAAGGGAACAATCGGATATTCATATAACCGTTGAAAAGTCGGATGCCGCCAAATGTGAACGTTGCTGGAACTATCGAGAAGCGGTCGGCAAGGATGCTCTCCATGCAACACTGTGTGATCGATGTCTGGAGGCTGTCCATTGAGTCGGTCAAGCCTTCGCCATATGGCACTCGCATCGGTGACCGGCAGCATCGTTTTCCTGGATCAGCTGACCAAACAGCAAATCATGCAGACGATGCGTTTACATGAATCCATCCCCGTCATTCCCAATCTTTTCAGTCTGACCTATATCCGGAATCCCGGGGCGGCTTTTGGCCTATTGGCCGGAAGTAGTAACGCGTTTCGGATGGTCTTTTTCGGGCTGACGTCGATTTTCGCCCTCGGATTGCTGGGCACGATTTTGTTGCGGATGCCGGAGCAGGATTGGTTGGGGCGGGTCAGTGTCGCGGGAATTCTGGGCGGCGCGATCGGCAACCTGATAGATCGGCTTCGTTTTGGAGAAGTGATCGACTTTTTGGATGTCTATGTCGAAAACTATCACTGGCCTGCGTTCAATGTAGCCGACTCAGCGATTACGGTCGGAGTGATCTTCCTGATCATTCACTTTGCTTTCGAAAAACGGACAGATCCACCTACCGCTTCGGAAACCTCCTCCGCTCCGTAAGCACATGAGTCCTTGTCGGGGCTTGATATCCGCTGTTAGGCCGGCATTCGCACGATAAATCCGCCTTTTTCTTTAGCTTCCTTCTGCTGGTCCGCCGAGAACATGAACAGCGGCTCGCTGTGACAGAATTGACATTCCCTCGTGGTGACCGTCGCATTGGGTTCCCCGATGCTGACCAGATACTCTTTCGCGAGCTTGAGGGCCGTGGCTTCATCCGTCGTCATGACGTCGAAGTGGATGCGACCGCTCTTGCCGTTGACCCACGTGTCGTAAACATGAATCGTATCCGAAGACATGAACAGCTCCTTTCAGCGGACAACCAACATGACCAAAACTCCGAGAATAATACGATAGTATGCAAAGACCCGCAAGGTGTGCCGTTGGACATAGGTAAGGAAGGCGGCGATGACGGCCCACGCCACCAGAAATGAAACAACCATGCCGAGGCCGAGTGCCATAAAATCTTGATCGGTAAACGCTCCTCGTGCCTTCCATGTTTCGTAAACCGTTGCGGCGATGATGGTCGGAAGGGCGAGAAAAAAAGAGTATTCCGTAGCAACTTTGCGATCTAGTCCGGCGAGCAGACCTCCGATGATCGTCGAGCCGGAGCGCGACATGCCGGGGATGAGAGAGGCGCATTGTGCCAGCCCGATCCAGAACGCATGAACCGTCGACACCTGATCGAGACTTTTGGCATGGCCGGTCCGTTTCGTCGCTTCGACGATGAGGATGATGATGCCTCCCAGGATCGACGTTGACGCCACTGTAAGCGGAGTGAATAAATACGATTTGATCCACCCGTGAGCCAACAGACCGAGTATGGCCGCGGGGAGGAAGGCGATTCCCAGCCCCAGTATGAACCATAGGTTGGGATGATTACGCATGGAGCCCTTGATGCGTTCCGGCCATCCGACGAGAGGCCGGTGTGCCCAATCACCGCGCAAGGCCTTCTGTTCCTGCCAGGCACCCGCCAAAAGCCGCCCGATTTTTTCCCGCTCAAACACGATGACGGCCAGAATCGCTCCCAATTGGATGGAGATTTCCGCGTTGGCCGCTACGTCACCGGTGAAGCCGAGGGCATGGCCTACCAGGATAAGATGTCCCGTGGATGAGACGGGTAGAAATTCGGTGAGTCCTTCGACGACTCCCAGTATCACCGCGAGCGTGGGGCCCCATTCATTCATGCGTACACCATGGAGGATGTGAATCGTGAGGGAAGGTTAAACCCCCACGGCCGTCTCTGATAAAATGTGAGCGATGATCACAGAGCCTCGACGTTCCGTCAAGCACAGATGTTTTATGGTCCCTCGTCGCATCAGAGCAAAAATCGATATCACCAAAAGCAAATATGTTGACAATGTCCGGATGTTGGCATACACACAAGGAAAAGAGTCGAAAAGACCATGTCACAGCCGTGGCCGAAGTGAAGTTCTGCATGGTACACGGACGGGCCGTAGGATTTGATGGAGGGAGGATCGCATGAAACGCGAGTGGACGGCGATAGTGTTGGCTGGTGCGGTATTGACGACGGGTTGCGTGTCCAACAAGAAATACCAAGAGGCATTGGCCGAGGCAGACAACGTCAAGATGGAACTGGAGAAAACTCGTCAACAGAAGAGCGCCATGGAGCAACAGGTCCGAACCCTCAAAGAACTGAACGTGAAGTTCGGCAATGAGGCGCAAGCGGCCCGGGACGAACTCCAGCGCATTGAGCACGGACGTGACGCGGAGCGAGGCACGATCGAAGGACGAACCAAAGAACTCGAGGACAAAATCAAAGCGTTATCGGCACAGAATAAGAACGTCAGGCAGGAATATCAGGACGTGAAACGCCATAACGACACGCTGAAATCACTGGTCGCCCGTTACCAGAAGGAGCTCAAGGATCGTTCCAATGCCGGGTCGGCTCAAACAGCGACCGTGACTCCGAGCCAGGCCCCAGCCGGAACCGCTACGGTCTCCCCGGTACCCGGTTCGACAGCGATGAATATTAATAAGGTTTCAGCGAATGACATGATCCTCTTCCTCGGACTGAAGCAGGACGAGGCAGATCGCATCGTGAGCAATCGCCCTTATCGCGTGAAGGGTGAATTAGTGGCAAAAAACGTGGTCCCAAAGGAAACCTTCGACCTGATCAAGGATCGGATTTCGGTCAGTCCCTAACCGAATTTGACATCTTTGCGATAGCGAAGGGCCGCCCTTCTTGAGGGGCGGCCCTTTTTGTTTCACCGGTTAATTCTGCCATCCGCTGACTCCGAAAGCAGATCTCCGAACGAGCGAAACCCGAGATTGAGTTCACTACAAACCTCAACTTGCCGATCAAATCGATTCTTTGTACGGATCATGTTCCACAATTTGTCAAAGCCCACACGGCCCCAGGCGGCCACGTGGAAGACGGACAATGGGTAGTCTGTTCCAAAGAGCAGGCGGGATTGCAGCTCTGGGTGATGTCTTAAGTGCAACAGCATCTTCATGCGATGTGGTTGAGTCAGTGCCGAAATGTCGGCATAGAAGTTTGGATAATGCAGGCAGAATTCCCGCAAAGTTGGAAGAAACTTTTCGTATAGCATGAGGCCATAACTGCAGGCGTGGGCGGCAATGACGGTCACCCCTTCTTCGAGCGCCGGGCGGAGGCGGTCGGGATCCCCAAGAGATTGGTCTTTGCCGATCAAACTGAATTCATACCCGACGTGGCTGAGAAGCGGCAAC
>DATIGP010000092.1:0-4610 GCA_035454625.1 Nitrospira sp. | reverse complement strand
AGGCCGAGGTCGACCGGCTCTATACTCGCTGGTCAGAGCTCGAAGAGAAACGTGCGGAAACGGTGAACAGCACACAATCGTCATGACGACGGAGGCTCGTGTTGGTTGCTGGTGAACGAGATACGCTTCACGAACGACGCTTCACGAAACTCGGCCCGCCACCGCCGAGTTCCTAACGCCAAATCCAAATCTTCAAGCATTTAGCAAAGTAACCTGTCCTCTTTTCTTGTTTTACGCTACACAACCAGATAGTCAGTTTTTCACGGGAGGACGGCGTTTTTCTAGCTCTTCCACACGATGTAAGATCGTACCAATAGCTACATCGATCGAATCAAGCCGAGAGGTAAAACCTTTTACGAACGCGCCATTCGTCTTCGTTACAGCGTCAATGATATCTTTCCGCAGCGATTCCATCTGACGGTTGATGTCGTCCAAACGCGTATTCACGTCGATACGTAGTTGGTCTCGGTCCGACTTGTGCTTCATATCCTGAGCATTGAGACTTTCGCGGATCTGGGCATAGCGGTTGGCGCTTTCGGACTCCAGCTGGGAAGATAGTTGTTCTAACTTTCTCGTCTGCTGCTCAAGCACAGCCGAGCGTTGACTTAGGTCATCCTGGGCGCGTTGGATCTCCTGGGCTTGATGCTGCGCCTTTTCTAATTCTCCACGAAGCTTTGGAAGTTCCTGGCTCTTGAGTATCTCAAGTTCTTGGTTCTGTTGTGCAACTCGCTTATTCTGTTCTGCAGAAGACTCTTTGATCTTGCGCTCCATACTTTTCATGTCGTCCCGCTGCGCGACACACCCAGCGAGACCTAGATAAATCAGTGACAAGATAACTAGGACCGGCTGGGGTGTTTTTGACATAACCATAGAATGGGCACACTACCCGACGCACTAGATTAGGGCCATTAGGTGGAATGGTGCAACTGGCCAATTGTCTATGCATTAAGAAGATCAAAGTTTGCCAGAAAGGTCCGAATTGCAGATTCGCAGACTTTCGGTAACTCTATGTTTCTCAAGAAGGAACTATTCGGCTTTGGCTCAACTGTGACTAGGCGGCTTTGGAAACTTCGGTCGGTCGAGCATCGTCTGTCTTGTCTATCTCGACCGAGGAACCAGATAGACCAGATAGACCACGAACCAGAAAGACCAGATCCCCAGGGAAACGTCTAGGTTCGTAGCCGTTCGCTTACGTGATACTCCCTTCCTAGGCCGCTGAGCATCGGTAATTCCTGAATCCCTCGCATAGCAAGGAGAGGTGAATGTCTATGAAACGTAGGATCACGCGGGAGAGCAGTCGGAAGAGTTCTCGGGACGCAGACCCAGCAGTCACCATCGGGGCTGGCGGCGAAGTACACCAGCAAGCCGACGGCAATGTTCCGGTCCTTACGACGCAGCAAGGCGTCCCCGTGGCCGACGATCAAAATTCGCTAAAGGTCGGCGGCCGTGGACCTACGATCTTGGAAGATTTCCACCTGCGGGAAAAATTGTTCCATTTCGATCATGAGCGTATTCCGGAACGCGTGGTGCACGCGCGAGGATTTGGGGCGCATGGATATTTCGAGAACTACAAATCGTTATCGGATATCACCAAGGCGGATCTGTTTCAGCGACCGGGCGAACAAACGCCGGCGTTTGTTCGATTCTCCACTGTGGCGGGGAACAAGGGCTCCGCAGACTTGGCGCGCGATGTCCGGGGATTCGCCGTAAAGCTCTATACCAAAGAAGGCAACTGGGATCTCGTCGGCAACAACATTCCTGTCTTCTTCATCCAAGACGCGATCAAATTTCCCGACGTCGTGCATGCGGCCAAGCAGGAGCCAGACCGCGGGTTTCCTCAAGCGCAGACGGCGCATGATAACTTTTGGGACTTTATTTCGCTGACACCGGAAAGCATGCATATGATCATGTGGATCATGTCTGACCGGACCATACCCCGCTCATTCCGCTTCATGGAGGGATTCGGCGTTCATACGTTTCGCCTGATCAATCGCAAGGGAAAGTCGACGTTCGTAAAGTTTCATTGGAAACCGAAGCTGGGTCTGCAGTCGGTGGTCTGGAATGAAGCGGTAAAAATCAACGGGGCGGATCCGGACTTTCATCGTCGGGACCTGTGGACGGCGATTCAAATGGGCGATTATCCCGAGTGGGAATTGGGCCTACAGTTGTTCGACGAAGCCTTTGCTGATCGTTTCGACTTTGACGTCTTGGACGCCACGAAAATCATCCCGGAAGAATTGGTGCCGGTGCGCCGCGTGGGGCGACTCGTGCTGAACCGTTGCGTCGAGAACTTCTTTGCCGAAACGGAGCAGGTCGCCTTCTGCACCCAAAACATCGTGCCGGGCATCGATTTTTCCAACGATCCATTGCTGCAGGGCCGGAACTTTTCTTATCTGGATACGCAACTCAAGCGCTTGGGGGGTCCCAATTTCACGCATCTCCCGATCAACGCGCCAAAATGTCCTTTTCATCATTTTCAGCAGGATGGGCACATGGCGATGGTCAATCCGAAGGGGCGGGCGAACTACGAGCCGAATTCTTGGAATGGCGCCGATGGGGGACCCCGGGAGTCGCCCGACCGCGGGTTTCAGTCGTATCCCGCCGGCGAAGAGGGAAAAAAGGGCCGCTACCGGTCTGAAACCTTTGCGGATCATTATAGCCAGGCCAGGCAGTTTTACATCAGCCAAACCAACACCGAACAGGACCATCTGGCGCGGGCGCTGGTGTTTGAATTGAGCAAGTGCGAGCGTCCCGACATTCGTGGCCGCATGGTCGCACATCTCCGGAATATCGATGAGGACTTGGCCCAGAAGGTAGCGGCAGGATTGGCGCTCAAGGAGCTACCAGATGCGGCCCAGGCGGCCAGGCCCACGAGAAAAGATCTGAAGAAGTCACCTGCCTTGAGCATTCTCCTGAATGGACCGGGTAGGTTCAAAGGTCGCAAAGTTGGTGTGCTCCTGACCGATGGCGTCGACTTTGATCTCTTCACAGCGCTGCAGTCGGCGGTGAAGAAGGAGGGGGCGCTGATGGAAATCGTGGCGCCGAAGGTCGGCGGGGTGCAGGCGAGCAATGGTACGTGGATCGAGGCGGTCCAAAAAATCGACGGCGGGCCCTCCGTCCTCTACGACGCCGTGGCCCTACTGGTGTCGGAGGCTGGAGGCAAATTGCTGGTCAAAGAGTCAGCCGCGCGGGATTTCGTGGCCGATGCCTTCGCGCATATGAAGTTCATCGGCCATGTGGAAGCTGCCGCCCCTCTCCTGGAGAAGGCCGGCGTCTACGACAGCCGTGATGAGGGATTCATTGAACTCGACCGTCGCGGCGGTGTGGCCAAGTTCATCGAAGCCTGCCGCCACCTGCGTCTCTGGAAGCGTGAAGCAGCCGTTCATGTCGCGTTGGCGGCCTGAATGGTTGGTCCCTACACGACCGCGATCGAGAGCCTTCTCGACGTGCCTCGATCGAGGCAGGGCAGGTTCAGGAATCCCTGAGCTGTCTTGCTTGTTGGATTAAAGCCAACCAGTGAAACTAGATAAACGAAATAGACTATCAACCAGCTTACGCTACGCGCCGCGAATTGGGTCCTGCCTCCGATAGCTCTCCATCGGTATATGCTTGAACGAGATACGCTTCACGAACGACGCTTCACGAAACTTGGCCCCCCACGCGCCGCGAAATGGTTCCTGACGTCTTTCTCCTGCCTCTTACTCTTTATCTGGCGGGGGGATAGTCTTTGAATGCCTTGGCGACTCCCTTGTCGACCGATTCAAAGTTCTTCTCCAAGCTCTCTCCCACCGTTTCGGTAATCACGGCCTGCCATACCCGCTTCTTTTTCGACGATTCAGCCAGATTCACTACCAAGGTGGCTTCCTGATACCTATCGGCATCCATCATGCCGAACAATAAATCTACCAGCAGGTCTGGACGGTCTTCCAAGCCGACTTGCCGAAGTTCCTTGGCGACGAGTTGCTTGTTGACGATTTCCTTGATCCTCATCCTCAAGGGCGATTTGTTGTCAGTGGCCGCGATCTTTCGCCCTCTGTCCGTCATCCCCGAATGGGCAAAGGTATGAAACGAAGAGAAGTCGATGGACTCGTCGAAATTCGTGCGTACCTTGATCTCGTACCTCCTATCCTCATACATCTCCTTCACCTTCGAACAGCCTCCGGCGGCGAGCAGCCCTAGCGCTAGCCACAGGATCAGGAATCTGATGTTCATCGTAAGTCTCCCCTAGGATAAGGTCGCGTTCAGAACCACAGGCCCCGAACATATACCAAGTCAGTTGTGGAAACCAGTGACCATGTGAGCTGTGAGGGAGTGTTTTGAGGATCCCCCACTTGCTGATGCAGTCATGACAGCAGTGTCGGAGGATGTGCAGAGCTTCGTGCCTCTAGTCGCTCAGCGCTGTGTTCTGTCCGGATCGAAACCGTGAGGATGGCAGCAAATATTGCGGGAAGATTGAGAGGTGAGGGGGCGGGCGGGGAGGTGATCATCCGCCGGCCCGCCTCGCGCCGCGAAATGGATCCTGACAGTACTCAGTCTTTGACGCCCACACCGATCACGATGAGAACCGCATAGTCCTGCTTGGTGCAGCCCTCAACTGGAGGCATCGTTCC
>DATIGP010000091.1:0-9606 GCA_035454625.1 Nitrospira sp. | reverse complement strand
ATTCGCTCGACCCTGCCCACGATCAATCGCGTGGTGGACGAAGGCGCGAAAGTCATTCTCTGCTCTCACCTCGGCCGTCCCAAAGGGGCCTTCGATCCCAAATACAGTCTGGCTCCGGTTGCAAAACGTCTGGGACGTCTGTTGGGGAAAGACGTCATCTTCGCACCGGACTGTATCGGACCGGCCGTTGAGAAGCTGGTGGGCAAGATGAAGGACGGAGACGTACTCTTGCTGGAAAATCTTCGCTTTCACCCTGGCGAGGAAAAAAACGACGACGCCTTTTCCAAAGCCCTTGCCTCACTAGGTGATGTCTTCATCAATGATGCCTTCGGAGCGGCACACCGAGCCCATGCTTCGACCGTCGGAATCACGAAGTACATTAAAGATGCGGCGGCAGGTGCGCTGCTCAAGAAGGAGATTGAGTATCTTGAAGGTGCCATCGCCAATCCTGTTCGGCCGTTTGCCGCCATCCTGGGAGGAGCGAAGGTGTCCGGAAAGATCGGTGTGATCGAAAACCTCGGCAAGAAGGTCGATAAGGTCATCATCGGCGGCGGCATGGCGTTTACGTTCTTGAAGGCAAAAGGCATGGAGATCGGCAATTCTCTCTGCGAAATGGACATGTTGGATTTTGCCCGAGGGATTGAAGACCATGCCCTCTCCCGCGGGGTCAAGTTCTATCTGCCCGTCGATTGTGTTGTCGCAGCCAGCCGAGAGGTGGGCGCTGAAACGAAAATAGTTCCGGTACAAGAAATCCCCAAAGGATGGTATGCACTCGATATCGGTCCGGCCTCGGTCAAACTATTCAATGAGGCGGTCCAGAATGCAAAAACCATCCTATGGAACGGACCTATGGGAGTGTTTGAAATCGACGCCTATGCGCGGGGCACCCTGGCCATGGCTCACGCAATCGCCGACGCCTACGCCCTCACGATCGTCGGTGGTGGTGAGACGGCTCTGGCAGTCCATCGTGCCGGCGTATCGGAGAACATGTCATTCATCTCGACCGGCGGCGGCGCCGCCCTTGAATTACTGGAAGGCAAAACACTTCCGGGTCTGGCCGCGCTGCCTGACCGCAGAAATTAATCACAGATTCCTCAACGTACCTATCCCGGAAGCACTGTGCGTACAGTTCTCATCGTCGGTAATTGGAAGATGAACAAGACGGCGTCTGAAGCGTCGGTCTTCGTTCGTGAGCTATGCCAACGTCTGCCTGGGAATTCCGCAGGCATTGAATTGGTCATCGCTCCTCCTTTTACCGCACTGGAAGCGGTCCGTGTAGCGCTGGGCTCGTCGTCTTCGATTCAACTGGGAGCTCAGAATATGTTCTGGGAGGACTCCGGTGCCTATACCGGAGAAGTCTCCGCGCTGATGCTTGCAGACCTCGGCTGTCGCTATGTGATTGTGGGCCATTCGGAACGGCGAACCCTCTTCGGCGAGCAGAGCGACGGCATCCGGAGAAAAGTCGGAGCGGCGCTCAAGCACGGATTGCGTCCGATCCTTTGCATCGGTGAGTCGCTCGCCCAGAGAGACAACGGTTCGACGGACGACGTCCTCACACAACAACTGCGCGAGAACTTATCAGGCTTTCCCGGCGATGCGATCGCCGCAGTCACCGTCGCTTATGAACCGATCTGGGCCATCGGCACGGGGAAATCTGCCACAACCGAGCAAGCCGTTGCCGCCCATCGGACTATTCGGCGGGTCCTTGCCGCCATGGCTTCCTCAACGATCGCCGATCATATGAGAGTTCTCTATGGAGGCAGCGTCACGCCGCAGAATATAGAATCGCTGCTTGCCTCGGACCAGGTCGACGGCGCACTCGTCGGCGGCGCTTGTCTCAACATCGAGTCCTTTGCTACAATTGCCGGGCTTGCATCCGCCGCTCGATCAATCGGAGTCTGAAATTCCATGTTGTATACATTGATTGTTATCGTCCATGTCTTTATCTGCTTTCTGATGATCGGGGCGATTCTTCTCCAATCAGGAAAAGGAGCGGAGATTGGCGCCGCTTTCGGCGGATCCAGCCAAACCGTGTTCGGAAGCCGTGGCCCGGCTAATTTTTTGAGCAAGCTGACCGTCGTTGTGGCAGCCGTATTTATGGTGACATCGCTCACCCTGGCCATTTTGGCCAAGCAACGAAACTTCTCGTCGACCGTCATCGATATGCAGCCCAAGAGCGAACCAACAGCTCCCCCGGCTGCTCCTCCCGCTCAGTCTTCAGGAGATTCGCATCCCTCGGGAGAGACTTCCCCTGCCGGCCACTGATCTATCCTTTCCTCGTCATATCGCCATTCGTCAACCGAGAGAGACCTGGTTCGATTCCTCTCGGTTGATGATTGACGTTGTCGGCGCTGGATCTGTTAGATACGTGTCAGCCACGATTCGTGCGCAGGGTTTTCCCCTCGCACGATCGAAAAGAAGGCGTCTTGAAGGGCGCGGGTAATCGGTCCGGGCGTACCATTGCCGATGCGCCGGTTGTCGATCTCTCGGACGGGGGTCAATTCAGCAGCCGTTCCGGTCACAAACACTTCGTCGGCGATATACATTTCATCCCGCGTGAACCGTTCCTCCACCGCAGTGATTTTTTGTTCTCGGGCTAATTGGATAACGGAGTTTCGCGTAATACCTTCGAGCACTGAGGTGAGAGGCGTCGTTTTCAGAACCCCCCGGCGAACGATGAACACATTCTCCCCGGTTCCCTCCGCAACATAGCCTTCAGGGTCCAGTAAAATGGCTTCGTCATATCCGTCGGCCTTGGCTTGCCGTTTGGCCATAATGGAGTTCACATAGTACCCGGATATTTTGCCTCTGGTCATGGACACATTCACGTGGTGCCTCGTAAAGGACGACACGCAGGCACGCATCCCGTTGGCCAATGCATCATCGCCCAAATAAGCCCCCCACTTCCAGGCTGCGATGGCCACGCGAATCGGGTTGTCTCCAGGATGGACGCCCATCGCACCATACCCGATGTAGACCAGCGGACGAATGTAACAGGCATCGAGACGGTTGATGCGCACAATCTCGATAATGGCGTCGGCAATCTGCTTCTTGTCATACGGCATGGTCATCATGCCTATATGAGCCGAATCAAACAGGCGATCGACGTGCTCCTGAAGCCGGAAGATAGCCGATCCTGATTTACCCTTGTAGCATCGAAGACCCTCGAACGCCGCCAGGCCATAGTGTAACGAATGGGTCAGCACATGGACGTTGGCCTCCTCCCACGCCACAAATTTTCCATCCATCCAGATCTTTGCAACGGGTTCCAGCATTGAGGGCGATCTCCAGCAGCGCTAATGACGCTTCCGTTCCGTAGGCGTAGGGACTATAGCGTGAGGTCGAACGTGGGTCAAGCAAGTAAGCCGGTGACTGATCCGGACCCTATTCGACTGATGATGTGAGCAATTACGAAGAGGCGCAATAGGCACGTAGACGAGAGCTCAGAAATGTTCCGACTCGATCCTCTCCCTGCGGACTCATCGTCACCACCTTGGCACCGAACAACAAGCCACGTACCCATCGAACAACGACACGTTGGATCTCAACCGGCTCCTCTTTGTCAGGAAGAGTGAGTCGAAGGACCAGCTCCATCCCCGGGACCACTTGATGATCCCCAAGGACACGAAGCCCGTTACGGCACAGATTCATCGCCGTTCCTTTTCCCAGGAAATCTCCGCCCAAATAGTACACAACGCAGCGAACTGGAATTCGATGATAGGTACGGATTACAAACTTGGTAGCGTGAGGCATGAGCGTATGGCCATCGCCGGGTTTATGGTGACGATTGCTGAGAACGCATCGCGAATGATGGCGCCAAGCATACGTGTCCGCACGACCTCCCTCATAGCCATCTAAAGAGGGGCATATGGCCGCCTCATGACTTCGAGGCGAGTTGTCGTTCAGCTTGACACCTCTTATATGCCCATGTTAAATGAACCGTTCCTCAAGCTTCGGAGAAGAGATTATGTACGCGATCGTTGAAACAGGTGGTAAACAGTATCGGGTTGAAGCGGGCACGACGATTCAGGTCGAACGGCTGCCGGGGGACGTCGGGGCCCATGTTGAGCTCAACCATGTCCGTCTCGTCCATGGCGATGCCGGCGTTCTGGTCGGACAACCCCTTCTTGACGGCGCCAAAGTCACAGCGGAAATCGTACGGCAAGGACGGACCCGATCCATTACCGTCTTTAAGAAGAAGCGCCGCAAGAATTATCGTCGCACCCGAGGCCACCGACAAGGATTTACCAAGCTGTTGATCACGAATATTGCGACGGCCTAACGACAAAAGAAGGACTTACCATGGCAACAAATAAAGGTGGCGGATCATCGCGCAACGGCCGTGACAGTAATCCTCAATATTTGGGCGTGAAGGCCTATGGGGGTCAGACCGTGACGGCCGGCAGTATCATCGTCCGTCAGCGGGGTACCAAATTTTTCCCGGGATTCAATGTGGACCTTGGAAGAGACCATACCCTCTTTGCCAGAATGAGCGGTGTGGTGAAGTTCGAAGGCGGACGGGGCAGGCGAAAAGTCAGTGTATATCCTGTTCCGACCAAACCTTGATTCTCTTCCTGCGCCATCTCCGTTACGATCACGCCGGATAAATTCTTCTCCTCTCGGGTCAGAGTCGGGTATACTTTTTCACCATAGTTTCAAACTCCTTCGGAACGTTGTCAGGTCATGTTTGTCGATGAGGTACGCATCAGGGTACGAGCGGGTTGTGGCGGAAACGGCATCTGCAGTTTCCGGAGGGAGATGTTTGTTCCACGAGGTGGCCCGGACGGAGGAGATGGAGGCGACGGTGGCGACATCATCATGACTGCCTCTCAACAATTGACGACCTTGCTCGATTTCCGCTACCAGAACCATTATGACGCTCAAGACGGGCGAGCCGGCGGGGGATCCAATTGTACAGGTCGTTCCGGAGAAGATCTGACCATCGCTGTTCCTGTCGGTACCATCGTCTATGATGACCAGACGAAAGAAGTACTTGCCGATTTCATCGAAGATGGCCAAACGGCCGTCATCGCACAAGGGGGCCGCGGCGGGAAAGGCAACAGCAACTTCGCCACTTCCGTCAATCGAGTGCCGACGAAGTGCACTCCAGGAACCCCTGGTGAAGAACGAACCTTGCAGCTCGAACTGAAATTGCTGGCCGATGTCGGGTTGGTTGGTTTTCCCAACGCCGGGAAATCGACACTCATTGCCGCCATATCGGCAGCCCGGCCCAAGATCGCCGACTATCCCTTCACCACTCTGATCCCCAATCTCGGTGTGGTTCGGTGGGCATCCGACCGAAGTTTTGTTGTGGCCGATATTCCCGGCCTGATCGAGGGCGCCCACGAAGGAAAGGGTCTGGGGGTACAATTTCTCCGCCATATCGAACGCACTGCATTCTTACTTTACTTGATCGATGTCTCAGAATGGGCACCTGAGGATCCAGTGGTCGGTTTGGAGACCTTACAGCGGGAACTGACCGCCTATGACCCGGAACTGACAGCCCGCCCATTCGCAGTTGTTCCCACCAAAATCGACGTGATCGGCGCCGGCGAACGGCTCGCCCAACTCCAGAACCATTGTCACCTCAAGGGCTATCCCTCCTTACCGATTTCCGCGGCCACCAACAAAGGACTTGATGACTTGATCAGGTACCTCGGGAAACAGGTGGAGCGGTTACGAAACACGCCATGCGAGACAAGCTCTTAGCACAAGCCAAGCGGATCGTGATCAAAATCGGCAGCAGCCTGATTGCTTCGCGCGCGGAAGGTCTGCGCCTTGAACAAATTGAGCGATTAGCTGATGAAATCGCTACGCTCCGCACGCAGGATCGTGAAATTCTCGTAGTCTCTTCCGGTGCCATTGTGTCCGGGATCCGAAAATTGCAGCTCAAGGAGTACCCGAAAAGTCTCCCTGTCAAACAGGCCGCGGCAGCCGTGGGGCAAAGTCGGCTCATGTGGGCTTACGAAAAGGCGTTTGAACGCCTCGGTATCCAGGTAGCGCAGATTCTGCTCACCCACGAGGATCTCGCCGATCGTCGCAGGTTTCTGAACGCTCGCCATACACTCGCGGCGCTCATCGATTTCGGTATCGTGCCCATTATCAATGAAAATGACACTGTCGCGGTTGATGAAATCAGGGTCGGCGACAACGACACCCTTGCGAGCGAGGTGGCTCACCTGGCCGATGCAGACTTGCTGGTGATTCTCTCTGATGTCGATGGACTGTATACGGAGGATCCCCGTAGAAACCCGTCTGCAACATTTATTCCGCTGGTTATGGAGATTACTCAAGATATCGAGCGGCTGGCAGGACTGTCCAGCACATTCGAAGGGACAGGCGGAATGAGCACCAAGCTTCGGGCAGCCAAGAAAGTCGGCGAGTATGGAATTCCCACCCTCGTTCTCAATGGCGAGCGGGCCGGACTGCTCCCACTGGTCCTTAGCGGCGGGGTCGGCGGTACTCTCTTTCTCGCACGGGAGCGTCGACTCAACAGCCGCAAACATTGGATCGCCTTTACGCTTCGCTCCCGCGGTCAGGTCCATCTTGACCAAGGGGCTGTGGAGGCTTTGACCAATCGAGGGAAAAGCCTTCTGGCATCGGGCATTCTCCAAGTGACGGGATCATTCGAAGCTGGCGACCCAGTCAGTTGTCTCGATACGGACGGAAAGGAATTTGCCAAAGGCTTGGTGAATGTTTCGTCCGACCTATTAAGGCAGATGAAAGGTCTCAAGACTACGGCCGTTCACGAGCAGTTCGGCCCCCAAGAGTATGAGGAAGTCATCCACCGCGACAACCTGGTCATCCTTTAGCTTTGAGTGTGGGGTGAGTTATGAGCTTTCCAAAATCCAAACACTCACCACTTCCCACTTCTCGCTCTCTGCTGAAGTTGGGCCTGCTCGGCGGAAGCTTCAATCCTGTCCATAATGGCCATCTGACCATTGCTTCTCACGTTCATGAACGCTTGCAGCTCTCCCAAATCATTTTCATCCCGACCGGCGACCCGCCCCATAAACGAGGCGGCTCACTGGCGCCCGCAGATGTTCGCTCTGAAATGGTGCGTCTTGCCATCGCCGAATGCCCGTTTTTCACGGTCTCGGATATTGAGATACGGCGAAAGGGAACATCGTACTCCATCGATACCCTCCGCGCTTTACAACGCCACTATGGCCCGTCCACGGAGCTGTTCTTCATCATTGGTCTCGATGCGTTTCTTGACTTCCCTACCTGGCGAGAACCAAACGAGCTTTTGAAGCTCTGCCATTTCGTGGTGTTGTCTCGACCTGAACGGTCGTTCCAGGCGCTGGCGGCCATGCCTCTGCTCCCCAACCTGAATCCTCTGGACCTTGCCCAGCTCGACATCGGGAATAAGAGCAGACTGGACATCAGCGTCTCTTCCTGCCCCGGCATCACCTGTCTTGCCCTTCCACCTTGCCCTGTCTCGGCCTCAGAAATCAGGTGGAGAGTTCGAAACGGATTACCGTTGGCAAATATGTTGCCCCCCCCTGTACAATCCTATATACTTCGTCATAGCCTTTATCAGGAGGACACCAATCGTACATGCATCTAAGGCCACCGCCCTTGCCGTAGCCAGGGCGATGCTCGACAAGAAGGCCCTTGATGTCCAAGTCCTCCATGTCGCCCCGCTTACTTCAATCGCTGACTACTTGGTCATCGCGTCTGCTGAATCCGACCGACAAACACGCGCGATCGCCGATTCGGTTGTTGACGCACTCTCTCGCGTGAACCAGCGTCCGCTGAGCCGTGAGGGGACAACCTCAGGCCAGTGGGTCCTCATCGATTTCGGTGACGTGGTGGCTCACGTGTTTAGGCAAGATGCACGGTCACATTACGCCCTTGAGCGGCTGTGGAGCGACGCTCGGCAAATCCCCGTTCCTGACAAGGGATCGGCTCCCGCTGCCATGGTGAAGGCACGGATAATCCCGAAGGCGGCTTCGCGAAAGATGGTTTAGGCAATGTTCAAACTGCTGATCACCATTTTTCTCATCAGTGCCGGCGTGTTCATTTACAGTTATTTCCGCGAGCTGAATCCAGGAACCGTCGTCGTCCATACCTCGCCCGGCACTGAGTTTGAGCTCAGTCCAGTAACCCTCGTGCTGATCTCCATGGCGTGCGGAGCGGTACTCGCAACCTTTGTGGTGGGGTTGCAGCAAACGGCGCACCTCATTCTAAACTGGCGCAGCAACCGTCTCGTCCGCCGCAAGGAGAAGGTCGATGTGCTTCATCGTGACGGCACCCATGCGTTCATGTCGAAACGCACGGCGGAGGCCATCAGTCTTCTAGAGAAGGCCCTGGCCATCGATCCTAATCGGGTGGATTCTCTCCTGTGGCTGGGGAATATTTACCGATCTGAGCAGAACTTCCCCGAGGCAATCCGACTCCATCAGCATGCGCAACGGGTCGAGGATCGGAACATTGAAGTGTTGCTCGAATTGAGCAAAGATTTGGAAGACGCCAAACGTTACGAGGAAGCGCTTCAGTCGCTCCAGAAGATCCTTAAAATTGAACCGGACAACCTGACGGCGCTGATTCGGAAGCGAAATCTCAATATCCGTATGGAGCGGTGGAGCGACGCGCTTGAGATTCAACACCGCTTGCTCAAAGCCAATCTCCCCGCCGCCGAGAAACAGGCAGAAGAAGCACTGTTGATTGGTTGCACGTATGAGGTCGGGCGTCAGCTGCTCGAACGCGGGCATCCCGACAAAGCGCGCCGATACTTCCGGGGGGCCATCAAGAAGGACCGCGGTTTTCTTCCCGCCTACATCGGAATGGGAGAGATTCTGCTCCATGAAGGCAAAACCAAGGATGCCGTCGAGATCCTGAAGAAGGTCTACTCACGGACGCGAAGCGTGATCATTCTGCATCGGCTGGAAGAACTGTACTTGGATCAAGGTGAGCCCAGTGAAATCATTCGGGTCTATCAGGAGGCCTTGCAGCAAGATCCGCACAATCCGGTCCTTCAGTTCTATCTCGGCAAGCTCTATTACCGACTCGAAATGGTGGATGAGGCGTTCGACCTGCTTTCAACGATCGAAGGCCCGCAAGATCATCTGTTGGATTACCACAAGATCATGGCCAACCTGTACTTGCGAAAGCAGCATTTCGAGGAAGCAATCGTTGAATTGAAGAAAGCTCTTAGCTTCAAGAAGCGGGTGGTGGTTCCCTACATCTGCACGCAATGCCAGCAGGAGTCCGTCGAATGGACCGGGCGCTGCCGTCGCTGCGCCAAGTGGAACACCCTTACCGCCCTTCCATGGCTGGAAGCCGGCCAGACCGTTTCCAGCTCGGAAAGAGAACCTGCCTCCGCCCGCACCGTCCCCTATCAAGGCATTGCTTCTCCGTTTGAAACCGTGTAGGTTTTCCGCCGACGTCTGCTGATTGGTTGAACGGGCAAGCTGGTGGGGATTCGCCTCTCCAAGCCGACAGATCAGCAAATGAACAAAACGTTACCGCGTCACGACTTATTGAGGTATGCATGATGTATATGACCTTGGCACACAAAGCCCTTCTTGACAAACCCCTTACCAGCGACGAATGCCATATCGTTCTAAATACTCCGGACGACGAACTACTCGCGTTGCTGCA